>NZ_JAAGOV010000028.1:0-151842 GCF_010500785.1 Salipiger sp. PrR003 | reverse complement strand
AAACCGGCACCGTCAAAAAACGTCACCGTCATCCACCTGCGATGTCGCTCAGCACTCAACTGCGATGTCGCGCCACAGTCTTGCCCGCACCGGGGCCGCCCGTCACGACAAAGAAATGGTCTCTCATGGGCCATCCTAGGATTTGACAGGGGGAGGGCTGCGACGCGAGCAACACGCCACGGGCGCGGATCAAGGCGGCATGGATTTTTCGTAGGGGAAATAGCACGTGTCTGCGCGGCAGAGGCAAATCCTCTGACCAAAAAGGCAGAACTATCTGGTGCTTTTCAACACAGAGGCGAGCTGCCCTTGCGAGATCGAACCTCTGAGCTCTTGCTCACCATGCGATCGCTCAACCAGCTGGTCCGAGATGCCACCCGCTCAATTGGTCTACGGAAGCTCGTTTCCATGTTCGACATCCGCCCAATGCTTGTTGACGGGCATACGGGCTGCGCGCTTTGCCATTTCCTCAATCTGGATCGGTCGAAAGTTCCACTGGTCGACGCCGACATTTATGCTGTTTCGCGAGCCTGCCCACTGGTCGTGGACGTGGCCGAACAGCTGTAGGGCGCCTCTGCGTGCGCCGTTCCAGGTGATCATCGGATAATGGCAAAGGACGAGGCTGTGTTCGCCGTCCTGGATCTCGGCCATGTACTCAGTGCTGGCCCAAGGCAGCGAGATGACAGCTTCATCATCGTGGTTACCGATGATTAGATGCTTGCGGCCGGGCAGGCTGTGAAACCAGCTCTCGAATTGCGCCGTATCGTCAGCGCGGCCGAAGGCGAAATCTCCCAAGATCCAGAGGTCATCATCGTGCGCGACGCAGGCCTGGAAGTTGGCGATCAGGGCTGCGTTCATCTCCGCGGTTGAGGCGAAGGGGCGCCTGCAGAAGTCGATGATGCGGTGGTGGCCGAAGTGCAGGTCGGCCGAATACCAGTTGGCCATATCTGTGCCCTCCGTGTTCGTCAGACCTCAGTCTAGGGACGAGATCATACGGGCGCAAATGTCTGGCAGTTCAGAGGAATTGCGTACGGCGAAGCGGCTGGAATGTCAGCAGATACTAGTCTTGCCCGAGCAAGGTACCAAGTAGAACCGGATAGGCTCCACTCTTCGGCGAATGTCACATTAGGAGATATTGGCTGGGGCGGTAGGATTCGAACCTACGGTGCGCGGTACCAAAAACCGGTGCCTTACCACTTGGCTACGCCCCAACCGTGGCGCGGGATTTACGCCAGCCTCCGGGAGGGCGCAACCCCCTTCTGGAAAAAATCTCTGACTTTTTGACCTCACCTTGCGGAACCCCTGCCAGCTCCCCCGATATCCTCCGCCGAGGCCCGCCGGTCGCTGCCTTCCGGCGCCGAGGTGGCCGCGTGAAAGGCGAAGCGACCACGCCCCGCGCGCTTGGCCGCGTAGAGCGCAACATCGGACTCCTCGAGCAAATCCTCGGCGCCGCGTGGCGCGCCGCAGCCCGGGGTGTTCAGGGCAATTCCGATGCTTGCCGAGATTCGCACCTGCGCGCCCGCCTCCGCCGAACCGAAGGCGGTCGGGGCTTCAAGCCGGGCGATGAGACGCTCCGCGAGTTCGCACAGGCGCGCCCCCTCGGTCAGCCCGGAGACAATGATGACGAATTCGTCGCCGCCGATCCGCGCCACCATGTCGTCCTCCCGGGTCAGATCAAGCATTAGCGCCGCGACGCCGGCCAGCACCCTGTCGCCGGCGCCATGGCCGAGCGTGTCGTTCACCTGCTTGAAGTAATCGAGGTCGACATGCATCACCGCGAAGCTGGCCCCGCGTCGCAGCAGGTCCGTCATCGCCCGGGTCAGCG
This sequence comes from Salipiger sp. PrR003, assembly GCF_010500785.1. Classification (NCBI taxonomy): domain Bacteria; kingdom Pseudomonadati; phylum Pseudomonadota; class Alphaproteobacteria; order Rhodobacterales; family Roseobacteraceae; genus Salipiger; species Salipiger sp. PrR003. The sequence continues at coordinate 150,020 of NZ_JAAGOV010000028.1, read as the reverse complement.
CCCGCCGGTTGCGCAACCCGGTGAGCGGATCGGTGAAGGCGCGCTCCTCGGCCGCGAGCATCGCGCCGCGCAGGCGCCGGTTGAGCGTGCGCGAGGCCTCCATGGCCGCGGATTTCGCTTCGACGAGGTAGAGCATGTCGATCGCGAGGTCGGTTGCCGCGAAATCGCTGCTGGTGAGCGCATGATCGCGCACCGCCTCTACGAGGCCGAGGCCGAAGGAGAGATCGAGAATCGCACCGCCTTCGGCATCTGGCATGGCAAGGCCGCGAAGACTGTCCCCCTGCCCGACCAGCCGCAGCTGCAGGCGGCGGCCGGCAAGCGACAAAAGGTCCGGCAGGTCACGAACCTGGCGCGGGCGGAAGATGTCGAAAAGCTCGGAGAAGTGCCGGCCGACGCGCTTCTGGCCGGCGAGCACCCGAAGCAGCGTCGGCCCCATGGCCTGCACCCGCCCCCCGGCATCAAGGCGGGCGTGCATCGGGCAGAGCGCCTCGAGCGTCGCCTGGGGCAGCGCGAGCGGGGTCATGGCCGCCCTGCGCCATGCGCCCCAAGCTCGAAGGCGCGCCCCTTGGTATAGGCGGTCTCGACCACGGTGATTTCGATCACCTCCTCCTCGTCCGGGCCGCTGGCCAGTTCAAGAAGGATCAATGCGCCGTAGTCATCGGCCATGGCTCGCACCACTCCGGCGAGCACGCGCGAATAGCCCCGGCTGGTGGGACCGCTGCAGCGGCAGACAAGGGTGAAACGGCGCGGCGTGGCCTCGGTCAGCTCCAGCGGCGGCAGGTCGAGATCGGGCACCGCCAGCCGGGCGCGGCCAGGAAGCTCTTCGAGCGAGTGCAGAAAATCGATGAAGTCCTCGCCGCCGTAGCGCATCAGACGGCGCAGCCTTTCGTTGTTGGGATGGGTCATCAGGTAGGTCCCGATATCCTCGAGCATCGCGGCGCGCGGCTTGCCCAGCTCGGTCTCGGCGCGGGTCAGAACCAGACCGATGAGCTGCGCCTCGTAGTCGAGCATGGCCTCGAACTCGGGCAGGTCGAGCCTTGCGGCGTCGGCGATGCTGCGCCAGCGATCCTGCCCGTAGGTGTCCTGCACGAAGCACTGCAGCGTGCGCGCGACCAGTCCATGCATGCGCCGTCCCATCCCGAGCGCCCTCGCCCTTGTGCGGGTCGCCTATGCGCCGCCGCGTCCCATGTGCCAGCTCAGTGCCCGCTCAGTGCCAGCTCAGTGCCCGCTCACGCCATTCCGCTCTGCGCGTCAGGCCCCTGTTTCTGCTCTACCGTGTCGCGGCCGAACGGCCCTCATCCCGCTTGGACCCGTGCAGGCGAAGAGTCACGAGTCCCGCGCTGACGGGTCATGCTACCGCAGGGACATTAAGACTTCCGCAAAGGGTAAAATGCAGATGAAAAGGGCCGGATCACGCAACCACGGCGCCGAGCCAGTCCGGCAGGTGGCCGATGTCGGGCAGAATCACATCCGCGAGGTGACGCAGTTCCTCCGCCTCGGCGGGGCCGGTCAGCACGCCGACAGTCATCATCCCCGCCGCACGTCCAGCCTGCAGGTCGTGGGTGCTGTCGCCGACCATGACCACCTGTTCGGGCGGCAGGCCGAGCGCCGCGGCGAAGGCGAGCAGCGGCGCGGGCGAAGGTTTGGCCCCATGGCCGCTGTCGAACCCGGCGACAAACTCGAAGCGGTCGCCGACCCCGACCTGCGCGAGATGGGCATGGGCGACGGCCTCGTTGTCATTGGTCATCACCCCCAGCCGCAGCCCCGCGCCGCGCAGCCTGTCCAGCAGCGGCGCCAGCGGCACCGCCTCGGCAAGCGGCGCGCGGGCGGCCGCTTCCGACAGGATGCCCTCGATGGCCTCGGGATCGCGTCGGCCAAGAGCCCGGGCCAGGCATTGCGCCGCCTCGCGGCTGGTGCCGGCGATCACCGGGCTGTCCTTGAGAAAGCCGCCGCTGCCGAGATCGAAGCGCAGCTCGCGGGCCATGGCCTCGACCAGCGCGGCATCGCCCCCGGCAAGCTGCTGCATGACCCCTTGCGCCCAGGCACTCCAGGTGCGGGCGAAGTCGAAGAGGGTGCCGTCCTTGTCGAAGAGCACCGCCGCGGCGCGCAAGCGCGGCATGGGGCTCATGTCCAATGGACCTCGCCGCCGCCGGGCAGGTGCTGGCGCGCCTGGAAGGGCAGGTCGTAGGACAGGCCCGCCTCGTCGCAGAACCCGCGCACCCAGGCATCGTCCATCAGCAGGAAATCGAGCACGCCGCCCTGGAATCCCGGATCCGAAAGGTTGTTGCGGAAATCCTCCGCCGAGGCGCCTGTCGCCCCGAGGAACACCGGCAGCAGCTCGTCATTCGCTGCCAGCCAGGCCACCGCCTGCAGCCCGATCAGCTCGGCCTCGTCACGCCCCACCATCTTCGTCTGTCCTCGCATTTCGAAAGGCTTTGTTAACCGTTTTTCATAAAGACTGAGCGGGCAAACGGATGCAAGCCTGCGCAAAAGCAGCGCCCGGGTGGCGCGCCGGAGCGAGACGCGCCGAGAGGGCCCCGGTCTGGCGTCGGGGCGGCTTGGGGGCGGCTTCAGGGCGGAACGGCAACGGTACGAAATCTGGCATAGGGGGCAGAAAGACGCATGGCAGGACGCATACTCATCGTCGAGGGCACCGCGAGCCATCGTATCCTGCTGCGCGCCCGGCTGACTTCGGCCTTCTACGAGGTTCTGGTCGCCGAGACAGGCGGCGAGGCGCTGGCGATGATCAATGAGTCCCGCCCGGATCTCGTGCTCGCCGCCACCGAACTGCCGGACATGTGCGGCAGCGGCTTCTGCACACGCCTGCGCGCCCTGCCCGACCAGGCCGACACCCCGCTCGTGCTGCTCACCGAGGACGATCTGGTCGACGAACGGCTGGCGCTGCTCGCCGTCGGCGCGGATGACGTGATCGCCCGCGCGGTCGAAGACATCCTGCTGCTCGCGCGGCTGCGCAGCCTGCTGCGCCGCTCCCGCGCGCAGGACCAGATGGAGCTGCGCACCGATGCCAAGCGCGCGCTCGGCCTGTCCGAGGCGCCGCGCAGCTTCCAGAGGCCCGCGCGTGTCGCGCTGGTTTCGCTCGATCCGGCGCTCGGGCTCGACACCATCGCGGCGCGGCTGCGAGTGGGAATCGGTGCGCAGGTCGAGCTTTCGGCCGCGGGAACGCTGCTGCAAAGCCATGCCATCTCGGCCGAGGCCGTGGTGCTGATCGATACCGGGGGGGAGCCGGGCGCCGGGCTCGCGCTGCTCTCGCAGCTGCGCACCGCCCGCGCACAGCACCGTGCGGTGCTGGTCTACGTCACCGACAAGGGCCGGGACGAGATGGCGGCGCGGGCGCTTGACCTTGGCGCCGACGAGGTGCTGCACAATGGGCCTGAGGCGCTCGAGCTCGCGCTCCGCCTGCCGCGGCTGATCGGCCGCAGTCGCCGCGCGAAGCGGCACCGCGCCGCGCTTCGCAACGGGCTGCGCGCGGCGATGGTCGACCCGCTTACCGGGCTCTACAACCGCCGCTATGCGCTGCCCGAGGTCGCCCGCATGGCGCAACAGGCGGCGCGGTGCGGACAGCCGCTGGCGCTGCTCGTCGCGGATCTCGACCACTTCAAGAAGGTGAACGACCGCTGGGGCCATGCCGTGGGCGACCAGGTTCTGGTTGCCACGGCGCAGCGGCTCACCGCGGGGCGACGCGCGCAGGATCTCGTGGCCCGGCTCGGCGGAGAGGAATTCCTCATCGCCTTGCCCGGCTCGGACATCGACTCCGCCGCCGCCGCCGCGCGGCTGCTCTGCGAGGAGGTGGCGCGGCTGTCTCTGCCCATGCCCCGCCTCAGGGCCGGACGCCCGTCGCTCTTCTCGCCGACGATCAGCATCGGAATCGCGCTGATGGACGCGGGCGGGGAAGCCGTGGAAACCGCCCTGCTGCGCGCCGATGGCGCGCTCTACGCGGCCAAGCACGCCGGGCGCAACCGCGCCCATGTGGCGCCCCCCGCTGCTTTTCCGCACGCCTTCGGGGCGCTGCGCGGCGCCTGAGGCGCAACCCGGTTCAGCGCAACGGCACGCCCCCCGGACCGCGGCCCGGGGGCGCGCCCCGGCACCCCGACGCGCAGCTGCCCGGCGCAGCGGGCCGCCTCAGTTGCTTGGTTTGCGCGGCGGCAGTCGCTTCGCGAGTTCGTCCAGCTTCGCCTCAAGCCGGTCTGCATAGGCGGCGCGGGCCTCGGGCGAGAGCGCCGAGACATAGTCCACCAGCACCTGCTGCCCCATCTTCTGCCGTTCGGCGGCACGGGCGTCCTGCGCGCTCAGCACCTCGGTGAAGGCCGCGCTGTCGAAGGGGTCGGCGCGCAGCAGCGACAGCGCGCTGCGATAGTCGCCAAAGGGCGCCGGGCGCGGCCGATCCCCCTGCTTGCGCTCGAAAGACCGGAAGAGCTTGCGCCCCAGCTCGCGCCGCTGATCCTGCGAGAAGGCCTCGGTATAGGGGGTGATGAAGTCGCGCCCGCGTGGCGGGCCACCATGCTCGGGCCGCCCGTGCCACAGCAGGCCGCCCGCCACCACGCCGACCACCGCGAGGTTCAGCGCCAGCGAGGCCAGCAGCAACCAGCGCATCCAGCCCGGCGCGCGCGCGGGCTTCGGTGCCGCGGAGGGCCGACCCTTGTTCGGCCCGGGCATCTGGGAGTTGTCCTGCGTCATTATCAAAGTCCCAACATCGCGTAGTCGAAGCCGCTCGCCGGATCGAGGGCCGAGAGCTGGCTGCTGCTGTCCAAGGTGATCAGCGCGGTCATCGTCTCCGGCGAGGCGATGCCGATCCAGACCCCCGTTGCGCAGGCCGCGACGAGCCCGACCACCGCCGGCCAGCCGCCGAAGGCGCGCAGCGCCTCGCGCCAGCCGGCGCGGCGACGGGGGGCCGGTGCGGCGGACCCGGACGGACGCGCTGCGGGCTGCTCGGCGCGCGCCAGCGCCTCCATTCGGGCCATCCAGTCGCCGGACGGCACCGCGGCGTTCTGCCGCTCTGCCTCGAACAAGGACGCCAGTGTGCCCTCTTCCTTCCTGCGCTGATCAGTCATCGTCATACCCCAGCTCTGCGCGCCGCCCGGCCAGCAGGCCCTCCAGCGCCTTGCGTCCCCGCGCCGTGAGACTTTCCACCGCGCGCACGCCCAAGTCCATGATCCCGGCGATCTCCGGGTTCGAAAGTCCCTCGAGGTGCCGCAGTACAACGGCCTGCCTTTGCCGCGCGGGCAACGCGTCCAGCGCCTCCTGCAGGGCGCCCGCCCGGGCACGCCCCTGCAAGGTCGCCTCGGCACCCGGCGCGGGATCGGCGGGCTCGGCGATGTCATCGATGTCCACCGCGCCGCCGCGGCGCTTGCGCAGGCGGTCGATACAGAGGTTCGACACCACCCGGTAGAGCCAGGTCGAGACCTTCGCCTCGCCCTCGCGCCATCCCGGCGCCGCCCGCCAGAGCCGCAGCAATGCCTCCTGCGCCACGTCCTCGGCCTCGGCCCTGTCGCCAAGCATGCGATGGGCATGGCCGAAGGCGCGCGGACCCAGGCGCTGCACCAGCGTGCCCGCCGCGGCCTGCTCGCCCGCGGCGTAGGCCGCGAGCAAGGCCTCGTCGCTTTCGCCGTTCATCGCGTCATAGGGCATCCGGTCCATCCTCTTGCGCTAGCCCGAAGTGCCGGACCGCGCAAGGACAGGGCCGAAGCGACGGCCCTGCCCTCGGCCCATCAGTACTGCCAGAAGTCCCGCATGATGCCGCCGCGCGGGCCATGCCCGTCCCGCGGTCCGCGCTTCATGCCCGGGCCGCCGTGATCCCCGCCCCGCTCGCCATGCCATTGCCGGTGGTCATCCTCGTGGCGCATTCTCCGGTCACCCTCGTGGCCTTCGCCCATGCCGCGCTGCGCGTGGCGCATCGGAGCGGCAGCGGCCAGCTCGTCCTGGCTCACCTGGCCGTCCTCATCGGCGTCAAAGCGGTCGAAAAAGCCCATTGGGCCCTGCGCCTGCATCTCGTCGAGGGTCAGCTTGCCGTCCTTGTCGGCGTCGAAGCGCTCAAGCATGCGCTCTTGCATGCGCGCCTTGCGCATCTCCAGCCGCTGCGCCTCGCGGGCGGCCTTGCGAAGGTCGGCAAAGGCGATCAGCTCGTCACCCTCCAGCGCCCCGTTGCCATCCGCATCGGCCCCGGCATAGGCCTCGGCAAAGCCCGCGGCGGGCCCATGCGCCGCGAATTCCTCGCGGCTGATCGAGCCATCTCCGTCGGTGTCGAAGGTTTCGAACATCCGCGTCATCGGCGCCGGGCGGTCACCCCGCGGGCCCATCGGCTTGGCGTCGCTTGCAGCAAGGGCAAGGCTCGCCGAGCCCAGAACCACAAGGGCGGCACCGGTCATCAGTTTGGTCATGCGGGTCATCGCTGCGATCTCCTCATTGCATCGCGTCTCTTGCCGGCGGCGTGTCTGCCGTCCGATCACAAGCTTTCACGCGGCAGGCGGGAACTTCCGTCGCACCTCTGGAAGATTTTTTCGGCGGCCTGATTTCCCGGAGACCTATCGCGGCGCGGCGGCGGCAAAACCTGTATCCGCCAGGCCCCTTTGCGACATCCCGCCGCTGCGCGCTCCTGTCCTCTTTAAATGAGGCCGGGCTTGCGCCACCTTTGGGGAATGACTTCCAAGGTGCATCCCATGACCGACATGTCTCCGGAGCGCGAGACCGAGCGCGAGACCTGGCCCGCCGTCTGGCGCGGCTTCCGCTGCCGCTGCCCCAATTGCGGCAACGGCCCGATCCTGCGCTCCTATCTCAAGGTGCGCGACCATTGCCCGGTCTGCCGCGAAGAGCTCTACCACCACCGCGCCGACGACGGCCCAGCCTATCTGACCATCCTCATCGTCGGCCACATCATGGCGCCGGCGCTGCTCTGGGTTTTCACTACTTGGCGGCCCGAGCCGCTGATCCTGATCACCATCTTCCTTATTGGCTGCATCGGGCTTTCCCTCTACCTTCTGCCCCGACTGAAGGGGGCGATCGTCGGCTTCCAGTGGGCGCGCGAAATGCACGGCTTCGCGCGCGCCCACTGAGACCGGGCGCCTCCCCCGCAGGGCATCGAAAAGACGCAGGGGAATGCGCATGAGCAGCGACAAGACAGCCATCCGCGACGCAGCCACGGTGATCGTGCTGCGCGACCGCGACAGCCGCCCGAGCGTGCTGATGGGGCAGCGCGGCGCGGCGGCCGCCTTCATGCCCAACAAGTTCGTCTTTCCCGGCGGCGCGGTGGATGCCGCCGACGCCGAGGTGAAGCTCGCCGCCCCCCTGCCCGCCGTCTGCGCCGCACGGTTGGACGAGGGCGCGCCCGCGGGCCGGGGTCCGGCGCTGGCCGCCGCCGCCATCCGCGAGCTCTGGGAAGAGACCGGGCAGGTGCTGGGCTGGCCCGGCAAATGGCCGACCCCGCCCGACGGCTGGGAGGGGTTTGCCGAGACCGGCCACCGCCCCTCGGCCTCAGCGCTGCAGTTCGTTTTCCGCGCCATTACCCCGCCGGGCCGCCCGCGCCGCTTCGACGCGCGCTTCTTCCTGGTGGATGCCGAGGCGTTGAAATCCGATCCCGATGATTTCTCCGCCGCATCGGACGAGCTGTCGCACCTGCAATGGGTGCCGCTCGACGAAGTGCGCGGCTTCGACCTGCCCTTCATCACCGAGGTGGTGCTGGCCGAGGTCGCAGCCCGGGTCACCGACCGGCGCGCGCCAAGTTCGGTGCCCTTCTTCCGCAACGACGACGAGGAAAGCCTCTTCCTGCGGCTCAACGGCCGGGCCCCGGGATCGCCCGAGGAGAGCCGTCCAAAGCGTCAGTTGCGGATCAGAAGGTAGTAGACGGCCGCCAGCAGCGCCGCGAAGAGCGCGAGGTTGAACATCAGCCCCGCGAGCACGCCGAGCCGCCAATGGCTGCGTTCGGCCTTGACGTCGATCGTCTCGAGATGGCGCGCAATGCGCGCCTCGGCCCGGTCCAGCGCCGGCGTGTCGAGCCGCATGGCGAGCTTGGGATGCTCGGTCATCCCCTGCGCCGCGCGCAGTGCGGCAAGGTCGCGTCGGGCCCATCGCGGCAGCCGGTGCGCCGCGCGCCGGGCGCGCTTGTCGAAGCTGCCCTTGCCGAGGCCGAGGCGGCTTTCGAAAAGCGGCATGAGCCGCGCACCGAATTTTGGGGTCTGATCCATGGCGCAAATCTCGGGCATTTGGCGCCCGCGCGCAAGCGGCCGCCGCGTCGCGGAAGCGGAGGCGCCCGATTTCCGCCGGCAGGGCTGGCCGACCAGCTTCGAAGGGGGCTCGCCCGCCGCCCCCCGCCGACCCATGCGTTTTTGCCTTTTCCGTGCGCCGCCCGCAGCCTAGACAGGGCGCATGCTGAACATGATCCGCCACGGCTCCGCCACCGACCAACCACCGCTCGTCATCGTTCACGGGCTCTTTGGCTCCGCCCGCAACTGGGGCGTGATCTCGAAGCGCCTGTCGGACCAGCGAGAGGTGATCGCTGTGGACCAGCGCAACCATGGCGACAGCCCCTGGCAGGATAGCCACGACTACGAGGGCATGGCCGCGGACATCGCCGAGGTGATCGAGAGCCTCGGGGGCCGCGCCGACGTGCTGGGACATTCCATGGGCGGCAAGGCGGCAATGGCGCTCGCGCTCACCCGGCCCGAGCTGGTGAACCGGGCCATCTTCGCCGACATCGCGCCGGTGACCTATACGCACGACCAGAATCAGAACATCGCCGCGATGCGCTCGGTGGACCTCGCGCGGGTCGAGAAGCGCTCGGACGCCAATGACCAGCTGGCAAAGGTGCTAGACGATCCGACGCTCTGCAGCTTCTTCACCCAGTCGCTCGACCTGAAGGAGAAGCGCTGGAAGCTGAACCTCGACGTGCTCGAGGCCGAAATGGCGAAAATTCTCGGCTTCCCCGAGATCGACGCCCGCTTCGAGCGCCCCGTGCTGTTCCTTTCAGGGGCGGAGTCGACCTACGTGCTTCCCGAGCACCGCGACCGCATCCGCGCGCTCTTCCCGGCGGCGAAATTCGCCAAACTGCCGGGCTGCGGCCACTGGCTGCACGCCGAGAAGCCGCGCGAGTTCGAGGCGGCGGTGCGGGCCTTCCTCGATCTCACGGCCTGAGGGTGCAGCACCCCCTGCCCATTTGACGGGCTGACGCGCGGGCGGATTTTCCTTTTCCGAATCCGCGCATTCCTCTTTTCAAATCGCCCGTCGAGGCACTTGCGCCAGGGGCACGCCCGCCCCTTCTAGTTTCCGAAACGCTTATGTTCCGGAAATTTCCACATGGCCGCTCCCGCCCAGCCCCGCCCCGGGTCAGTCTCCCTCGAGCAGGTGCAGCTTGCCCTCGAGCCAGGGCAGTTGGCGCTGCGCCGGGGTGATCACCAGGTCGCTGACCAGTTGGCGCATGGTGCGCGCCACGTCGCGCGGCACCCGGTCGGCCCAGTCGGCGGCGGCAAAAAGCGAAATCGTGCGGGAAAAGGGCTTGATCGGCAGCGGGTGCGCCTCGATCCGGTCGTGCACGCGCGCCGCGCGCATGTAGCCAAGCGGCGTGGTGATGCTCCAGCCGACGCCGCGCGCCACCAACGTCATCAACGATAGATGCGCGCCGATCTCGAACCGTTCGGCGAAGTCCAGCTTGAGCCGCGAGAGGTGTGCCTCGATCTGCCGGCCGATCATCTGGTCGCGGTCGTAGCGCAGCATCGGCAGGGCCGACATCAGTGCTTCGGTGCTGCCCGCCTCGCGCGCCTTGCCACGCGGCGCCACCAGCACGAAGGGGTCGTGCACCAACGGGTATTCGATCACCCCCGGCACCGCGGTGCCGGGGCTCGCGGCGATGGCAATATGCAGGTGGCGGTCGACCATGGACTGCATGATCTCGTGGCTCGGCGCAGTGACCAGCTTGAAACGGCAGCGGGACATGTTCTCGGCCAGGATGGTCACCAACTGCGGCGTCAGGTCGTTGTCGAAATCGTCGATCACCCCGAGGTTGAGCTGCGACAGATGCGTCAGATCCATCACCGTCAACTCGTTCTGCGCCAGCCGAAGCTGGCCGAGCACCGCCTGCGTGCGCATCAGGAACGAGCGTCCCGCCGGGGTCAGTTGCATCGGCCGCCTGCCGTGATCCACCAGGGCGACCCCGAGCGCGGTCTCGAGGTTGCGCAACTGCTGGCTCACCGCCGGCTGGCTGAGCCCCGTGCGCTCGGCGGCCTGCGCCACCGAGCCGGTCGCCGAGAGCGCCTCGAAAACCTCGAGCCCGCGCAGGCTGATTCCCTTCATCAGCATAAAGCCATCCCCCACCCATTCCGCGGCCCGTCCCGGCCCGGCGCGACGATGCCACAGATTAACTTTTTCCGAAACTCCCCCAGATCAGGCAAGCCCCCCACCCCATGACAGTGACCCATCTCAAGCCCGCCCCGGGCCTGCCGCCGCAGGCCGCCGCCGACACCGCCGACATCGTGCAGATCATGCTCGCCCGGCTGCGCGCCGAGGGCGAGGCGGCGGCCCTCGACTATGCCATCCGGCTCGACCGTTGGGATGGCGAGATCGGGGTGCCCGCCGCGCGGCTCGCCGAGGCGCAGCGCGCCCTGCCGGTGACGCTTGTCGAGGACATCGCCTATGCCCATGCCAACATCCGCGCCTTCGCCGAGGCGCAGCGGGCCTCGGTGCAGGAGTTTGAGATCGAACTGCGCCCCGGGCTGCGGGCCGGGCAGCGGCTGATTCCTGTCGGCTGCGCCGGCTGCTACGTGCCGGGCGGGCGCTACGCCCATATCGCCTCGGCGCTGATGACCGTCACCACGGCGCGCGCCGCCGGGGTGGACCGGGTGATCGCCTGCTCGCCGCCGGGCAAGGAGGGGCTGCCGCCGGCGATCCTGCACGCGCTGCACGTCGCAGGCGCGGACGAGGTGCTGGCGCTTGGCGGGGTGCAGGGCATCGCCGCCATGGCCTTCGGCCTGTTCGGCCTGCCGCCCGCGGACATTCTCGCCGGGCCCGGCAACCAGTTCGTCGCCGAGGCCAAGCGGCAGCTGTTCGGCCCGGTGGGAATCGACATGGTCGCAGGGCCGACCGACGTGATGATCCTCGCCGATTCCAGCGCCGATCCCGAGATCGTCGCGCTCGACCTGCTGGGACAGGCCGAGCACGGCGGCACCTCGCCGGTCTGGCTGGCCACCGACCATCGCCCGCTGGCCGAAGCCGTGATCGCCCGCCTGCCGCAGCTGGCCGAGACCCTGCCCGAGCCCAACCGCTCGGCGGCGCGCGAGGCCTGGGCGCAGCTCGGCGAGGTGTTGCTTTGCGAAAGCCGCGAAGACATGGCTGCGATCGCCGACCACTACGCCCCCGAGCACCTGCACGTGATGGCGCGCGATCTGCCGTGGTGGCGCGCGCGGCTGCGGTGCTACGGATCGCTCTTCCTCGGCGCCGGCACCACCGTGGCCTTTGGCGACAAGGCCGCCGGGCCGAACCACGTGCTGCCCACGGGCCGCGCCGCGCGGCACACCAGCGGGCTTTCGGTGCACAAGTTCCTGAAGTGCGTCACTTGGCAGGAGGCGTCGCCCCGGGCGCTGCCGGAGCTCGCCCGTGCCAGCGCCGGGATCAGCCGCGCCGAGGGCATGGAGGGCCATGCCCGCAGCGCCGAGGCACGGCTGGCGCCCCGGCCCTTCCGGGCAACCGGGTGAGGCAAAAGGGACCGCGCCGGGCTCAGAGCCCGGTGCACATCCGCTCGGCGCGCTTCACGAAGGCCGAGTAGCGGGTCCAGAAGTCCTTGTCGGAGCGACGGTCCGACTGGCGGACCTCCTGCGCCTGATGCGGGTCGCGGTAGAATTTCACAGCCCGGCGCTGGTCGCCGCCGCGCAACTCGTCGTTCGCCGCCGCCTGAACGCAGCCGCAGAGCGCATCGTTGCGCGCCTTGCGGTCCGAGCTCATGCAGGCTTTGCTCACGGGCCCCGTCGCGTAATATCTGTGGCCCGAGCCCGAGCCGCCACCGCAGCCCGCCACCAGCGCCAGAATCGTCACCAGGTATATCGGTTTCATCCGCCTGCTCTCTTACTGCCCTTCACGTTGCGGATCTTGCGCCCGCGCTTTCTCGATTTGCCGAAGGATGCCCGAAGCCTGCGTCGGATTCAATTCACCGATTCGTTGCTGGACAGGCGCTTCCGCAACGCTAAGCGGCCTGACGGGCCGCCCGCGGATGCAAAGGGCGTTGCCCCTCTTGGCCAAACGGCCAGTTCACCCCGGGGGATGCCTGCCTCTGAAGGAAGGCCACGGACCGCGCCGGGAAACCGCCCGGAACCAGCGACGTGACGCGCTTTGCACCGATGCGGCGCCGGGCGGGATCGCGGGAGGCGCGGGCGGATGGGCGCGGCGGCGCCGCCTGCCCTTCGATCCGGCTTGACCGGACGCCAAAAGCCTTACATATCGGGCCAATCATGACCGATCTCGCGCATATCCGTAACTTCTCCATCGTTGCCCACATCGACCACGGGAAATCCACCCTGGCCGACCGGCTGATCCAGCTCACCGGCACCGTCGCCGAACGCGACATGCAGGAGCAAATGCTCGACTCGATGGATATCGAGCGCGAGCGGGGCATCACCATCAAGGCCAACACCGTCCGCATCGAATACCCGGCGCAGGACGGCGAGACCTACGTGCTGAACCTCATCGACACGCCCGGGCACGTCGACTTCGCCTATGAGGTCGCGCGCTCGATGCACGCGGTCGAGGGATCGCTGCTGGTGGTCGATGCGACCCAGGGGGTCGAGGCGCAGACACTGGCGAACGTCTACACGGCGATCGACGCCGACCACGACATCGTGCCGGTGCTCAACAAGGTCGACCTGCCCGCCGCCGAGCCCGACCGGGTCAAGGAACAGATCGAAGACGTGATCGGCATCGACGCCTCCGAGGCCTGCCTGATCTCGGCCAAGACCGGCGTCGGCATCCCGGACGTGCTGGAAGCCATCGTCAAGCGCCTGCCGGCGCCGCCCGAGGGCGACCGCAACAAGCCGCTGAAGGCGATGCTGGTGGATTCCAAGTACGACCAGTACCTTGGCGTGATCTGTATCGTGCGGATCATCGACGGCGTGCTGAAGAAGGGCGACCGCATCCGCATGATGAAGACCGGCGGCACCTACGACGTCGATGACGTCGGCGTCTACCGCCCCAAGATGACCAACGTGAAGGAACTCGGACCGGGCGAGATCGGCTATCTCAACGCCTCGATCAAGCAGGTCCGCGACACCCGCGTCGGCGACACGATCACCCATGAGCGCAAGCCCTGCGAGACCGCCCTGCCCGGCTTCAAACCCTCGGTGCCGGTGGTGTTCTGCGGGCTCTTCCCGGTGGATGCCAACGATTTCGAGGACATGCGCGACGCCATCGAAAAGCTGGCGCTGAACGATGCCTCCTTCACCTATGAGATGGAGACCTCGGCGGCGCTCGGCTTCGGCTTCCGCTGCGGCTTCCTCGGCCTGCTGCACCTCGAGGTGATCCGCGACCGTCTCGAGCGGGAGTACGGCATCGACCTGATCACCACCGCGCCTTCGGTGATCTACCATCTCTACACCAAGGACGGCGAGCGCCGCGACCTGCACAACCCTGCCGACATGCCCGACATGTCGACCGTGGACCATATCCAGGAACCGCGCATCAAGGCCACCATCATGGTGCCCGACGAATACCTCGGCGACGTGCTGAAGCTCTGCCAGGAACGCCGCGGCATCCAGATGGACCTGACCTATGTCGGCGGCCGCGCGATGACGGTCTACGACCTGCCGCTCAACGAGGTGGTCTTCGACTTCTACGACCGCCTGAAATCGGTGACCAAGGGCTATGCCTCGTTCGACTACGAGATGATCGGCTACCGCGAGGACAACCTCGTGAAGATGTCGATCCTGGTGAACGACGAGCCGGTCGACGCTCTGGCGATGATGGTGCACCGCGACCGCGCCGAGATGCGTGGCCGGGCGATGTGCGAGAAGCTGAAGGAACTGATCCCGCGCCACATGTTCAAGATCCCGATCCAGGCGGCGATCGGCGGCAAGGTGATCGCCCGCGAGACCCTGTCCGCGATGCGCAAGGACGTGACCGCCAAGTGCTACGGCGGCGACGCCACCCGGAAGAAGAAGCTGCTCGAGAAGCAGAAGGCCGGCAAAAAGAAGATGCGGCAGTTCGGCAAGGTCGAAATCCCGCAGGAGGCCTTCATCTCCGCACTCAAGATGGACAGCTGATCCGGGTCTTCCGGGTCCGCAGCAGATGGCAGGCCGGGGCAGATGCGCCCCGGCCTTTCACGTTGGGGCGTGCGCCCCGCCTCGCCCTTCACCTCTTCACCGCATATCCGCATGGGAGCTTTCCGATGCCCGCACCGAAGACGTCCCTCGCAGCGCTGGCGCTGCTGCTTTCCTCGACCTCCCTCTCCGCCGCGATCTGCGACTACCGGCCAAGCCGGCTGGTCGGCGACACGGTGACCGGCGCGGCCGCTGCGGCCACCGGCGCGGTTGCGCATGTCGCAGGCCAGCGCCGCGGCGATGGTGGGTTCTACACGCTGGTCAACGCCACCAGCGGGCTCACGCTGCTCGGCGGCAAGCTCGCTGCCTCGGGCGGCGCGGCGGGGCTGCTGGAGGGGGGCAGCGCGGCCGCCGCCGCGGCCATGGCCAACCCGATGGTCTGGGTGCCCGCGTTGATCCTCGGCGCCGGAGGCGCGGGCTACGAGGCCACCTGCGCCTATTTCGTCGACGAGCGGATCACCGATTACTCCCAGGTGCTGATGATCATGCGGGACTTCGAGGCGCATTCCGATCCGAGCTATTTCCGGCTCGAGGAGAACACGCTGAACCCCTTCATCGAGATCCACGACGAGGCGGGCAGCCGCGCCACCTATCGGATCGAGGATCTCTATATCGTCGACGGCATGCTCAAGCACCGGAGCTGGGGCCCGAACCGCAAGATCGGCCGCGTGGTCTTCGTGCCCGACGATGCGCCGAGCGAGGCGGTGCCGGAGGGCTCGGTGGTCGAGATGCCTGCGCCGGAGGCCCCGGCCTCCGCCCTTTCCGCTCCCGCAGCGCCCGCGCCCGTGAGCCCAGATGCGGGCGCGGGCGAGCTACCCGCGATGCCCGCAGCGGAGCCCATGCCTGCTCCCGAATGAACTCGGGCGGCCTAGCTCATATAAGAAGAGCCGCCCCCGAGGGGGCGGCTCCAGGATGACCGTCGTTGAGGGGGTTCACTCGGTCATCGTCTCGGGACCGGCAGGCGCGCGCTCTTGCAGCATCGCGAGGATGCGCTGGTTGAGCTCGGGGTCGGCCTGCGCCGCCTGGCCAATCTCATTGTAGGTGTTCACGTCCATTCCATCGGTCTCGTTCACCGCGTCGGCCATCTCGGCCTGCGCTTGCTCGACCAGGGCCTGCTTGCCCTCGGGCTCTTCCACCTGCTCGATCTGTGCCATGTAGTCCTGCTGAACGGCCTGGACCTCGGTTGCGGCGTCGACGAAGGCGGCCAGCTGCTCTTCGCTGAACTCCAGCGCGGGCGCGGCGGGGGCTTCGGCGGCCGGGGCTTCGGCGGGCGCCTCGGGGGTTGCGGTCTGCGCCATCACCGGGGCCAGCGGGGCCGCGACAAGGGCAGCGATGACGGTCGACTTAAGCAGGGTGCTCTTGAGGGTCATAGAAGTCTCCTTCCCAGAGTGCTTGCACGGGAACATCCCGTGGCTTGCCTCGAGAGCTAGGGGCGCCGCGGCTGCGCCGCAATGCAGCGATGGCGAAGCCGGCCGCCCGAGCAAGGAGTTGCCGGGAAGGCCCCGGGCCGCCAGCGGCGAGCCGCGCGTCAAATCCCCCCTGCGGAACCCCGCCGGACATTCACCGCCGGAAAGCAAACATGCGCCTGCCCTTTCACCTCGGCGTGAACGGCCCTTTTCCCGTGGGACGTTGAGCCCATCGAAGGGAGGACCCCATGAAACGCCTTGCCCTCGTGCTTGCGCTCCCGCTGGTCGCGGCCCCCGCCTTCGCCTTCCAGTGTCTTGCCGGCATGTCCACGATCGGTGCTGCGCTCGACTCGGGTCCCAAGCTGTCCGAGGCGGATCTCGCCCAGGTCCGGCAGCTGCGCACAGAGGGCGAACGCCTGCACGCCGCGGGGGAGCATCAGCACTCTATCGACATATTGGCCGAAGCCATGCCCATCCTCGGCATCAAATAGCCGCGAACCTCGCGGATGCGGGTCCGTGCCGGGGGATGAAGCCCTTTCCTCTCAGCCGCTTCGGATCCATGGTGCGCCCCCAAGGGCCCATCTTCGGGCCGCAGATGCAGGGAGGGCATCTTGGATCCACGCGCCGCCACCACCGTCTACGCCCGCTGGGCGCCAATCTACGACCAGACCTTCGGAGTGATCACCCAGGCCGCCCGCCGCGCCGCGGTGCGCAAGGTCACCGGCGCGGAGGGCATGCGGGTGCTCGAGGTCGGCGTCGGCACCGGCCTGTCGCTGCCGCTTTTGCCGCGGCACATGAGCGTCACCGGGGTCGACTACAGTTCCGAGATGCTCGCCCAGGCCGAGCGCCGGGTCGCGCGCATGGACTTGCCGCACATCGAGTCGCTGCAGCGCATGGACGCGCGTCACCTCGGCTTCGAGGATGCCAGCTTCGACCGGGTGGTGGCGATGCACATGATCTCGGTGGTGCCCGAGCCCGAGCGGGTCATGCGCGAAATCGTGCGCGTGCTGAAGCCGGGCGGGCAGCTGATCATGTCCAACCACTTCGCGAAGAAGAAGGGCCCGATGGCGCATCTGTCGCGGCACACCGCGAAACTGGCCGACCGCATCGGCTGGCATTCGGATTTCGACATCTCGGTGGTGCTGGACACGCCGGGGCTGAAGCTGCTCGAACGCCGCTCCCTGCCGCCGGTGGGGATGATGACCCTGCTCGTGCTCGAGCGCTGCGACGCGCCCTCCGCGGCGAACGACCCGGCCCGCCCGAAGAGCTGAGCCGGAGCGTCCGGGCTCAAGCCAGCATCTGGCCGTCGCCGCAGACCGAGATCGCCTGCCCCGAGATCGTCCGCCCCCGCGCGCTGGCGAGAAAGAGGATCTGGTCGGCGATCTGCTGCGGCGTCACGTATTCCTTGAGCGATGTGTAGGAAAAGGCTGCGGCCTCGACCTCCTCGAAGCTCTTCCCGAGCCGCTGCGCCTTGGCCTCGAGCACCCTGCGCTGGCGGTCGCCGGCGACGATGCCGGGCAGGATCGCATTGGCGCGGATACCGTCGCGGCCCAGTTCGATCGACAGCGACTTGGTGAAGCCGATCACGCCCCACTTTGCCGCGGCATAGGGCGTGCGCAGGGCAAAACCCACCCGTCCCGCCATCGACGAGAGGTTGAGGATCGAGGCATTGCCGCTCTGGCGCAGCGCCGGCACCGCATGGCGCACGCAGTGGAACTGCGAGCTGAGGCAGACCGAGAGGCATTGCTCCCAGGCCTCGGGGTCGATTTCCTCGACCGGGCTCGTCGGCCCGGCGATACCGGCGTTGTTGACCAGCACGTCGAGCCCGCCGAGTTCGCCAATGGCGCCTCGCATGAAGCTCTCGATTTGCCCCGCATCGGAAACGTCGCAGCGCTGCCACCAGACCTCGGCCGGAAGCGATGCCAGGGCCGAAGCGTCGATGTCGCAGGTTGCCACCCGAGCCCCCACGGCAACGAAGCCCTCGACGATGGCCCGCCCGATGCCCTGCGCCCCGGCGGTGACGATGACCCGTGCGCCCTCCAGTTCCAGGTTCATGGCAGGATCCTCCGACGGCTGTCTTCCATTTCCGCGGCGCCATAGGCGCGGATCAACTCCGCTGCGACGCGGATGTCCTCGGTCACCGCCTGCGCCGCCGCGTCGCCGTCACGGGCACGCAGCGCGTCGCAGAGCTGACGGTGATGGGTGCGCGAATGGTGCGTGCGCGAACGGCCGATTTCCTCTTCCAGCGGCACCTCCGCCTTCACCCCGATGTCGAAGTTGATGATCGGCCCAACCTTCAGCCAGAGCATGGTGATCATCTCCATCAGAACTTTCGAGCCCGCCGCCCGATAGAGCGCGAAATGCAGGTCCTTGTTGGCCGCCACCGCCTCGGGGCTGCCATAGGCCGTATCGAGGATCGCCTCGAACCGGTCGGCGAGCGCGAGGATGTCGTCGATCTCTTCGGGTGTGGCACGCTCGGCGGCGAGCCTTGCGGCCTGCGCCTCGGTGAGAACCCGCATTTCGGTGAGGTCGGCGAAGTCCTCGGCGCTCATCAGCGGCACCTGCACCGCGCGCTTCGGCTCGACCAGCAAGGCCCCGCCCGCCGCGAGCCGGCTCACCGCCTCGCGCACCGGCATCATCGACACGCCCAAGCGCTCGGCGAGATCGCGCAGCGAGATGCGGTCGCGTGGTTTCAATTGCCCCGACAACAGCATTTCGCACAGGGTCTCATGCACCTGTTCCGAGAGCGTGCGCGGCCGCTCTTCCGGCAGCCGCTCCTGAAGTTCGCCCATATTTACCGTTTCTCCCCGTTGACTCTTTGCGAGTCATTCTGCATCTGTGATCTCAGATCACACCAGAACGGGCAAGACCGCAACCGTTGATCCCGCGGCAAGGGAGGACTGACTGCCACGGGAACTCGGGTCACCAGAATCTGGTGTGATCTTTGGCACCCGCCCCGAGGAGGACCGCAATGCGCCTGACACGACCCGAGATCTGCCCGCCGGCGCCCTGCGCCCTGCGCGGCTGAGGCGAGACATCGACATGGCCAAGCCCCGCAAAGTCATCATCACCTGCGCCGTGACCGGCGCGATCCACACGCCCTCGATGTCCGAATATCTTCCCGTCTCCGCCTCGGAGATCGCCGAGGCCGCCATCGGCGCCGCCGAGGCCGGGGCCGCGGTGGTGCACCTGCACGCCCGCAACCCTGACGACGGCCGCCCGGACCAGACGCCCGAGGCCTTTGCCCCCTTCCTGCAGGTGATCAAGCAGGCCTCGGACGTGGTGGTCAACATCACCACAGGCGGCGCCCCGACGATGACCATCGAGGAGCGCATCCGCCCGGCGCAGACCCACCGCCCCGAGATCGCTTCGCTCAACATGGGATCGATGAACTTCGGTCTCTTTCCGATGCTCCAGCGCTTCCCGAACCTCGCGCACCAGTGGGAACGGGACTACGTCGGCAACAAGGACATCATCTTCAACAACAGCTTCGGGCAGATCGAGCACATCGTCACCACGCTCGGCGCGCTCGGCACCCGCTTCGAGTTCGAATGCTACGACACGGCGCATCTCTACAACCTGAAGTACTTCCTCGATCAGGGGCTGGTGAAGGGGCCGCTGTTCATCCAGACGGTCTTTGGCCTGATGGGCGGCATCGGCGCGCATCCCGACGACGTCATGCACATGAAGCGCACCGCCGACCGGCTGTTCGGTGACCAGTACCGCTGGTCGGTTCTGGGGGCGGGCAAGAACCAGCTTCCCATTGCCGCGATGGCCGCCGCGATGGGCGGGCACGTGCGCGTCGGGCTCGAGGATTCGCTCTGGGCCGGTCCCGGCCAGCTGGCGCGCAGCAACGCCGAGCAGGTTGGCAAGGCGCGGCAGATCATCGAGGGGCTGGGGCTGGACATCGCCTCCCCGGACGAGGCCCGCGAGATTCTAGACACCAAGGGCGCGGATGCCGTCGGCTTCTGAGCCGGGCCTGCGCGAAGGAATGCTCCCAGACTGCCCCCGTCGCCCCTCATTGCGCCGGGGGCTCTTTTTGATGGGGTGAGGAGCCGGGCGAGAGCCTGCCCGTGGGGTGGCGCAGCTCCGGCCGAGGTCAGCGCTTTATCCCAGCCAAGTCCGGACGACATACGAGCGTCGCGCAACGATGACAAAGCGCCAGCCCGCCGGGACGGGCAGGCGCTCGCCCGGCGGCCTTCGGCCTTGATTCCGGGCACCTCTGCCCTTCAAGGCTTGCGGAACAGCCGCGTCAGCTCGAACAGCGCGTCCAGCCGCTCGAAGCGCTCGCGCGCGTCGGGCCAGCGTTCCTCCTGCGCGGCAGCGACCAGCGCCTCGACCAGCGACAGGGTGGAGATGTTGGAATCCCAGGCCGAGGGGATCTCGACCCAGCAGTTGAACGCGTGTTCGGCCACGCTGGCGATCGGGCTCGACCATTGGTCGGTGATCAGGATCACGTGCATCCCGCGCGCCGCCGCGATCTCGGCCAGCCGCTGCAGGTTGTCCTCGTAGCGGCGGATGTCGAAGATCAGCAGCGTGTCGCCCTCCTCCATGTCCAGCACGTAGTGCGGCCATGTGGCGGAAGACGACGTCAGATGCGTCACCCGCGCCCGGATCGCCTGGAAATGGGTGAAGGCATATTCCGCCAGCGAACGGGTGATCCGCCCCCCGACCACGTAGAGCCGCCCCTCGGTTGACGCCAGCCGCTTCGCCGCCGCGTCGAACTGGCCCGCGTCGATATTCGTGAAGGTCTGCCGCAGGTTCTGCGTCACCGCCTCGGCGAAGCGGTTCAGAAGGTGCGACTCGGGCGCCTCCGAGGCCCAGACCGCACGCCGCGCCTCGGGACCCGAGACCTTGGCCTGCAGTTCCGAGAGCAGCGCCGCGTGAAAGGCCGGGTAGCCCTTGAATCCCAGCTTTTGCACCATGCGCGCCACGGTCGGCGTCGAGACCCCGGCATTGGCCGCGGCGGCAGTGATCGAGGCGATCCCCGCGCCGGGGTAATCGTCGAGCAGCGCCTGCGCGAACTTGCGCTCGGAGTTGGTCAGCTGCGCGTACTGCTCGCGTATGAGCTGGCGCACGGTGCCGGTCGGGCTGGTGTCCACGGGCTCCCCTTAGGTTCAGGTTCAAAAATTGGGCAGAAATCAGCGCCGCTTGGCGCCAGGTCCCTTCGACCCAAAATCGTTCTGAAAAAATATTGACGCATTATCTGGCGCGTGGAAAGGTTTTTCCAAAGACAGGGGGACAGACGTGTCGGAAGAAGACACCACCGCATTCGAAGTGAGCAGAGCCATGGGCCGCGGCCCGGCGCTCTTCCTCTGCGAGCACGCCTCGAACGCCATTCCCGCGCGCTACGACGGGCTGGGGCTGCACGAGGAGGACCGGCGCAGCCACGCCGCCTGGGATCCCGGCGCTCTGGCCCTCGCCCGGCGGCTGGCCGAGGCGCTCGACGCGCCGCTGGTTGCCGGAACCGTTTCCCGCCTCGTCTACGATTTGAACCGCCCACCCGAGGCCGCCTCGGCGATGCCGACAAAGACCGAGACAGTGGACGTGCCGGGCAACATCGGCCTCTCGCCAGAGGAACGCGCGCGGCGCACCCGCGAGGTCTACGATCCCTTCTGCGCGGCGGTGACCGGCACCGTGGTGACCCGCAAGACGCTGGAGACGCCCTTCGCGCTGATCACGGTGCACAGCTTCACCCCCTGTTGGTTCGGCGTGCCACGAGAGGTCGAGATCGGCATTCTGCACGACGCCGACAGCCGGCTTGCCGACCGCATCCTCGACGAGGCGAGCCGCCTGCCCGGCCGCTGCATCGCCCGCAACGATCCCTACGGCCCCGAGGATGGGGTGACCCATTCGCTGAAGCTGCACGGCATCGCCAACGAGCTACCCAACGTGATGATCGAGGTGCGCAACGACCTGCTCGCCGACCAGACCGGGATCGAGATGATCGCCGGAGAACTGCTGACCCTGCTGCGCCCGGCGCTGGCGGGTCTGGGACTGACGGAGACGGACAATGCCTGAAGCCATGGTCTGCTACGTGCGGATCATCGACAAGATGAACCGCGCCATCGGGCGTTTTGCCATGTACCTGCTCTTCGCGCTGATCGGCGTGCTGATCTGGTCCTCGGTCTCCAAGACCTTCTTCACGCCGACGCTCTGGACGCTGGAGACGGCGCAATTCATCATGGTCGCCTACTACGTTCTGGGCGGCCCCTATTCGATCCAGCTGGGCTCGAACGTGCGGATGGATTTCTTCTACGGCGACTGGTCGCCGCGCCGCCGCGCCATCGTCGATGTCATCACCATCTGGTTCCTGCTGTTCTACCTCGGCGTGCTGCTCTGGGGCGCGATCAGCTCGACCGCCTACAGCTTCGGCTATTTCGGCACCGAGCCCTTCAAGTTCTTCGGCGAGCTGATCTGGGCCTTCGTCACCGGCGGGCCCGACGCGGCGGGTGAGCTGATGGGCTATCTCGAACGCAGCCCCAGCGCCTGGCGCCCCTACGTCTGGCCGGTGAAGGTCATCCTGTGCTTCGGCGTCACGCTGATGATTTTGCAATGCGTCGCCGAGTTCTTCCGCGACATCGCCCGCATCCGCGGAGAGGACCTCTGATGTCGCAAGACCTGATCGCAATCGTCATGTTCTCGGGCATGCTGGGCCTGCTGCTGACCGGGCAGCGCGTGTTCGGCGCCATCGGCTTCGTCGCGGTCGTCGCGGCGCTCTGCCTCTGGGGCGACCGGGGCGGCTTCGACCTCGGCTTCGCCGCCTCGATCAAGCTGATGAAGTGGTATCCGCTGCTCACGCTGCCGATGTTCATCTTCATGGGCTACGTGCTGTCGGAATCGAAGATCGCCGACGATCTCTACAAGATGTTCCACGTCTGGATGGGCGGCCTGTCTGGCGGGCTCGCGGTGGGCACCATCGGGCTGATGGTGCTGATCTCGGCAATGAACGGGCTTTCGGTTGCGGGCATGGCCATCGGCGCCACCATCGCGCTGCCCGAGCTGCTGAAGCGCGGCTACGACAAGCGCATGGTCACCGGGGTGATCCAGGCGGGATCGAGTCTGGGCATTCTCGTGCCGCCTTCGGTGGTGCTGGTGCTCTATGCGATGATCGCCCGCCAGCCGGTCGGCCAGCTCTGGCTTGCAGGCGTGATCCCCGGCCTGCTGATGGCGGCGGCCTTTGTCATCTACATCGTCATCCGCTGCAAGCTGAACCCCGAGCTCGGCCCGATCCTGCCCAAGGCCGACCGCGACATTCCCATGGCCGAGAAGCTGCGCCTGCTGCGCGCCGGGCTGCTGCCGCTGGTGATCTTCTTCGTGATGATGGTGCCCTTCGTACGCGGATGGACCTCGCTGGTTGAAAGCTCGGCCATCGGTGCGGTCGCAGCCTTTGTCGCGGCGGTGCTCAAGGGCCGGATGACCCGCGAGGTCTTCGAGAACTCGGTGCGCAACACCTTGGGCGTGTCGTGCATGTTCATGTGGATCATCCTCGCGGCGCTCGCCTTCGGCGCGGTGTTCGACGGGCTGGGCGCGGTCAGCGCAATCGAGGAGCTGTTCACCGAGAAGCTTGGCCTCTCGCCATGGATGATCCTCATCCTGATGCAGCTGAGCTTCATCGTCATGGGCACCTTCCTCGACGACACGGCGATGCTGGTCATCGTGGCCCCGCTCTACGTGCCGCTGGTCGGGCACCTCGGGTTCGACCTGGTGTGGTACGGTGTGCTCTACACCATCACCTGCCAGATCGCCTATATGACCCCGCCCTTCGGCTACAACCTCTTCCTCATGCGCGCCATGGCCCCGCCGCAGATCGGCCTGCGCGACATCTACACCTCGATCATCCCCTTCGTGGCGGTGATGACCGTGGTGCTGGCGATCATCATGATCTTCCCCGAGCTGGCCCTGTGGCTGCCGGACCTCGTCTACAACAATTAACAACGAGACCCCCGCGAAACGGGGCGCAAACCTCAACCACGCAACAGGAGAGACAAAATGACCCTGACACGACGCAAGATCCTGAGCGGTGCCGCACTGGCCGCTCCGGCTGCGCTCGCGGCGCCCTCCATCGGCCGCGCGCAGGAGCCGATCAAGTGGCGCTTCCAGACCTATGCGGGCGCTGCCCTCGGCGAACAGGTGACCAAGCCGATCGTCGATTACATCAACACCGCCGCCCAGGGCGAGCTCGAGATCGAGCTCTACTACGCCGACCAGATCGTGCCCACCGGCGAGTTGTTCCAGGCGCTGCAGCGCGGCACCATCGACGCCGTGCACTCGGACGACGACTCCATGGCCTCGCCCACCCCGATGCGCGTCTTCGGCGGCTACTTCCCGTTTGCCACCAAGCACATCCTCGACGTGCCGGTGCTCTTCGAGCAATACGGGCTCGCCGATATCTGGCGCTCGGAATACGAAAAGGTCGGCGTGACCTGGCTTTCCGCCGCCGGTCAGGACCCGTGCAACTTCAACACCAAGAAAGAGATCACCAGCCTTGCCGATCTCGACGGGCTGAAGCTGTACACCTTCCCCACCGCCGGGCGCTTCCTGGCGCAATTCGGCGTGGTCCCGGTGAACATCCCCTACGAGGATGCGGAAGTCGCGGTGCAGACCGGCGAGCTTGACGGCATGGCCTGGTCGGGCATCACCGAGGATTACACCGTCGGTTGGGCGAACGTCACCGATTACTTCCTGACCAACAACATTTCCGGCGCCTGGATTGGCTCGATCTTCGTCAATCAGCAGCGTTGGGCCGACCTGCCCGAGCACCTCAAGACGCTGGTCATGTCGGGGATCAAGGCCGCAGACACCTATCGCAACCAGTGGTACTGGGGCGGCGAGGCCAAGCTGCGCGCCACCGGCGACAAGCTGCAGCTGCGCTCGGTGCCGCCGGAAGAATGGGCCGAGGTCGAGAACGCCGCCAAGGCCTTCTGGAAAGAGATCGCCCAGGAAAGCGAAGTCCACGCCAAGGTCGTCTCGATCTTCGAAGAGTACAACGGCGTCATCAACCAAGCCGGCCCGCCCTACAACTTCTGAGGCGTGCCGTCGCACCCCCTTTGGCCCCCGCTCAGCTATTGCGGGGGCCGATCCCCTCGCATAAATCTGCCATCATAATTTGATCAAATCTCCGCGCCCGCGCGCGGCGACACGTAAAAGCCCAGCAAGGAGCCCGCGGAATGACCGCCCCCCTGACCCTAGACGACCTGAAAAACGCCGCGCGCGCCGGCGAGATCGACACCGTCCTCGTTTGCGTCGTGGACATGCAGGGTCGTCTGCAGGGCAAACGTTTCCACGTCTCCAACTTCCTCGAGCATGCGATCGAGGAAACGCATTGCTGCAACTATCTCTTCGCCACCGACCTCGTGATGAGCACCCCCGAGGGCTTCGCATCTACCAGCTGGGCCTCGGGCTACGGCGACTACGTGATGAAGCCCGACCTCGCCACGCTGCGTCCCGTGCCCTGGCTCGAGGGCACGGCGATGATCCTGTGCGACGTGCTCGACCATCACGGCCACCCCGCCGCCGAGTCGCCGCGTCAGATCCTGCAAAAGCAGGTTGCCCGCGCCGAGGCCATGGGTCTCACCCCGATGATGGCGACCGAACTGGAGTTCTTCCTCTACGCCCGGTCGTACGACGAGATCCGTCACAGCGGTTGGCGCGATCTCGAGACGCTCTCGCCCTACAACCAGGACTATTCCATCCAGCTCACCAGCCGCGAGGAATACGTGCTGCGCCCGGTGCGCAACCACCTTTACGCCATGGGCGTGCCGGTGGAATGCACCAAGGGCGAGGCCGAGCACGGTCAGGAAGAGCTGAACATCCGCTACGCCGACGCGCTGACCTGCGCCGACCACCACGCGATTTCCAAGCACGCGGTCAAGGAAATCGCCCATCAGCAAGGCCACGGCGCCACCTTCATGGCCAAGTGGCACGCCGACAAGGTCGGCAGCGCCGCGCATATCCACCAGTCGCTGTTCCGCGGCTCCGACAACGCCTTCTACGACAAGGACGGCGCGCACGGCATGTCGCAGACCATGCAGCATTACGTTGCGGGCCTGCTGAAATACGCGCCCGACGTGACGCTTTTCCTTGCGCCCTACATCAACAGCTACAAGCGTTTCACCCCCGGCACCTTCGCGCCCACCAAAACCGCCTGGTCGGTGGACAACCGCACCGCGGGCTTCCGCCTCGTCGGCGAGGACACCAAGGGCGTGCGCATCGAATGCCGCATTCCCGGCTCGGACATGAACCCCTATCTCGCCTGCGCCGCGCAGCTGGCCGCGGGTCTTGCCGGGATCGAGGAAAAGCTCGAGCTGCCTGCCCCCGCGCAGGGCGACGTCTATGGCATGGACGACGTGCCGGATGTGCCCAATACGCTGCGCGCCGCCATCGAGGCGTTTGCCAGCTCGAAAATGCTGCGCGACGCCTTCGGCGAGACCGTCATCGAACATTTCGCCCATGCCGCCCGCGTCGAACAGCAGGACTTCGACAAGGCGGTCACCGACTACGAGCTGGCGCGCGGCTTCGAGCGCGCCTGAGGAGGCTTCCATGACAACCCTGAAGAATATCTCTCCCATCGACGGCTCGGTTTTTGCAACGCGCGAGACCCTGACCCTCGACATGGCCCGCGACGCCGCGAATTCGGCACGCATCGCGCAAGCGGAATGGGCTGCCCGTCCGCTCGCCGAGCGCATCGAGCTGGTGATGAAGGGCGTCGCCGAGATCGGCGCGCAGAACGACCAGATTGTCCCTGAGCTGGCGCAGATGATGGGCCGCCCGGTCCGCTACGGTGGCGAGTTCGGCGGTTTCAACGAGCGCGCTTCCTACATGGCCGAGATCGCCGAGGGCGCGCTCGCGGACATCGAGGTCGGCGAGGACGCGACCTTCAAGCGCTACATCAAGCGCGTGCCGCATGGCGTGGTCTTCGTGGTCTCGCCGTGGAACTACCCCTATATGACCGCGATCAACACCGTGGCCCCGGCGCTCATCGCGGGCAACACCGTGGTTCTGAAGGGCGCCACGCAAACGCTGCTCGTGGGCGAGCGGCTGGCCAATGCCTTCCACAAGGCCGGCGTGCCCGAGGCGGTCTTCCAGAACCTGTATCTCGACCATGACACCACCTCGGCCCTGATCGCCGAGGGCATCTTCAACTTCGTCAACTTCACCGGCTCGGTCGGCGGCGGCAAGGCCATCGAACGCGCCGCGGCGGGCACCTTCACCGGACTCGGGCTCGAGCTCGGCGGCAAGGATCCGGGCTACGTGATGGAAGATGCGGATGTGGATGCCGCTGTCGACACGCTGATTGACGGCGCCATGTTCAACTCCGGCCAGTGCTGCTGCGGGATCGAGCGCATCTACGTCCACGAGAGCCTCTTCGACACCTTCGTCGAGAAGGCCGTGGCGGTGGTGAAGGGCTACAAGCTCGGCAACCCGCTGGATGAGGCGACCACCATCGGACCGATGGCCAACGTCCGCTTTGCCGAGGAAGTCCGCGCGCAGATCAAAGAGGCGCTCGAGATGGGGGCCAAGGCCCATATAGACACCTTCCCCGAGGATGACGGCGCCGCCTATCTGACGCCGCAGATCCTGACGAACGTCAGCCACGATATGCGCGTCATGCGCGACGAGAGCTTCGGCCCGGTGGTCGGCATCATGAAGGTGAAGGACGACGCCGAGGCCATCGCGCTGATGAACGACAGCCCCTTTGGCCTGACCGCGTCGCTCTGGACGCAGGACGTGGAGCGCGCGCAGACGGTCGGCGATGCCATCGAGACCGGCACCGTCTTCATGAACCGCGCCGACTATCTCGATCCGGGGCTCTGCTGGACCGGCTGCAAGCAGACCGGTCGCGGCGGCGGCCTGTCGGTCATCGGCTACCACAACCTCACCCGCCCCAAGTCCTACCATCTCAAGAAGGTGACGAAATGAGCCTGACCGCCAACTGGTCCTACCCCACCGCCATCAAGTTCGGCGCGGGCCGCATCGCGGAACTGCCCGCCGCCTGCGCGCAGGCCGGCATCACCAAACCGCTGCTGGTCACCGACCGCGGCCTTGCCGCGCTGCCGGTCACCGAGAGCACCATCGCGGTGCTGGAAAAGGCGGGCATCGACTGCGGTCTGTTCTCGGACGTCGATCCCAATCCCAACGAGCGCAACCTTGCCGCAGGCGTGGCGGCCTATAACGCCGGCGGTTACGACGGCGTCATCGCCTTCGGCGGCGGTTCCGGCCTCGATCTGGGCAAATGCGTGGCCTTCATGGCCGGGCAGTCGCGGCCCGTCTGGGACTTCGAGGATATCGGCGACTGGTGGACCCGCGCCGATGCCGACGCCATCGCCCCCATCGTCGCCGTGCCGACCACCGCGGGCACTGGCTCCGAGGTCGGCCGCGCCGGCGTGCTCACCAACTCCGAGACCCACGAGAAGAAGATCATCTTCCATCCCAAGATGCTCCCTGCCGTGGTGATCTGCGATCCGGAGCTGACCGTCGGCATGCCCAAGGCGATCACCGCCGGAACCGGGCTTGACGCCTTTGCCCATTGCGTCGAGGCCTTCTCCTCGCCGCACTACCATCCGATGTCGCAGGGCATCGCGCTCGAAGGCATGCGGCTGGTGATCGAGTACCTGCCCCGCGCCTATGCCGACGGCAGCGACATCGAGGCGCGCGCCCAGATGATGAGCGCCGCCGCCATGGGCGCCACCGCCTTCCAGAAGGGTCTCGGCGCGATCCACGCGATGAGCCACCCCATCGGCGCGGTCTTCGGCACCCACCACGGCACCACCAACGCGGTCTGCATGCCCGCGGTGCTGAAATTCAACGCGGACGCCATCCGCGAGCGCTTTGACAAGGCGGCGGGCTATCTCGGCATCGAGGGCGGCTTCGACGGCTTCTGCGCCTTCGTGGATGAGTTCAACGACAGCCTCGGCGTGCCCAAGGGGCTGACCGCGCTCGGCGTGACCGAGGCGGCGATCCCCGAGCTGGTCAAGGGCGCGATCAAGGATCCGTCCTGCGGCGGCAACCCCGTCGAGCTGACCGAGAAAAACCTCGAGGCGCTGTTCCGCGACGCGATGTGAGCCACCTGGACTGAGACTTCCGGGCCGGGGCGAAAGCCCCGGCCCTTGTCGTTTGCGCGGGGCGGGTGAAGGCGCCGGGCCGACCCGCATGATCATTTTGCCGCCCACCTCTGTTGCGCTAAGCTCCTCTCAGGCACCCGGAGGATCCGCCATGCATGCG
Organism: Salipiger sp. PrR003; assembly: GCF_010500785.1. Taxonomy (NCBI): domain Bacteria; kingdom Pseudomonadati; phylum Pseudomonadota; class Alphaproteobacteria; order Rhodobacterales; family Roseobacteraceae; genus Salipiger; species Salipiger sp. PrR003. Next base: position 121,087 of record NZ_JAAGOV010000028.1, on the reverse strand, counting down.
CCCACGCCCTTCACCCTGATGGCCCGCAACAACGCCTGGGCGAACGAGACGCTCTACACCGTGCTCGCGGCGCTCACCGAGGAGGAGTTCACCGACCCCCGCCCCGGCTTCTTCCCCTCGCTCAGCCTGACGATGAACCACATCCTTCTGGTCGACCTCTATTACATCGACGCCTTGGAGCGCGGCGGGCTTGGGCTCTCGCTTTGGAACCGCCCGCAGATCGACGACCCGGCAAAGCTCGCCGAAGAGCAGGCAAAGACCGACCTGCGCCTGCTCGCCCTCTGCGAGGCGCTGACCCCCGAGACGCTGAGGGAAAGCCGCCTCACCCAGCGCCGCTCCGGTCCGGTGCACGAGACGGTCCAGCCGCTGCTGCTGCACCTTTTCCAGCATCAGATCCACCACCGCGGACAGGCCCATGTGCAGTTGCAGGACGCCGGTTACGCCCCGCCGCAGCTCGACGATTTCTACCTCGAACATGGCCGCGTTGCCTCGGCGGCGGCCTGGTTCCCGCACTAGTCCCACGCGCCCCCTTGCACATGCTCCCCCGACGTCGCCTTATGGCGCCGACGCACGAACGGGGTACGGATGATGACGAAGACGGTGGCGGTGATCGGCGCGGGCATCGTGGGTGTGAGCACGGCGATCGAGTTGCGCCGCGCCGGGCACGAGGTGGTGCTGATCGACCGCGAAGGCCCGGCCTCGGGCACCAGCCACGGCAATGGCGGGGTGCTCGCCGCGGCGGGGGTGCTGCCGGTGACCGGGCCGGGGCTCTGGAAAAAGGCGCCGAAAATGCTGCTCGACCCCGACCAGCCGCTGTTCCTGCGCTGGTCCTACCTGCCCAGGCTGATGCCTTGGCTGATGCGCTACATGTCCCATGCGAACGCCGAGGCCGCCCTGACCCGCGCCCGCGCCATCGCGCCCTTGCTCGGCGACAGCCTCGCGGATCACCTCGCGCTCGCCGGCGGCACCCCGGCAGAGAAATGGCTCATCCCGTCGGATTACGTCTTTGCTTATCCCGACCGCGCGGCCTTCGAGGCCGATGCCTTCGGCTGGAAGACCCGGAGCGATCTCGGCTATGCGCACGAGGTGCTCGAGCACGGCGCTTTCCAGGCCTACGACCCGGCGATGAGCGCCGACTTCACCCTCGGCGTGCGCCAGCCGAACCACGGCCGCATCACCGACCCGGGGCACTACGTGAAGGACCTTGCCGCCCATGCCCAGACCCTCGGCGCGCGGCTGGTGATCGGCGAGGTGCGGGATTTCGTCGAGGAGGGCGGCAGGTTGAGCGGCCTCAGAATCGGCGGCGAGACCCTGCCCTGCGATGCCGCGGTGGTCGCCACCGGCGTCTGGTCCGGCCCGCTGGCAAGGCGCCTTGGCCTCAAAGTGCCGCTGGAGAGCGAGCGCGGCTACCACCTCGAACTCTGGGAGCCTTCGGTCATGCCGAAGTCCCCCGTCATGTTCGCCGCGCAGAAGTTCGTCGCCACCCCGATGGAAGGCCGCCTGCGCCTGGCCGGGATCGTCGAATTCGGCGGGCTCGACGCACCGCCCTCCGCCGCGCCCTTCGACCTGCTGCGCCGCTCCATTCGCAAGGCGATGCCGGGGCTCACCTGGGCGCGCGAGGTGGAATGGATGGGACACCGCCCCTCGATCGCCGACTCGCTGCCTGTGATCGGCGCCGCGCCGGGCCTCGCGGGCGCCTACGTCGGCTTCGGACACGATCACGTCGGCCTCACCGCGGGGCCCAAGACCGGACGGCTGCTGGCGCAACTGGTTGCGGGGCAGAGGCCCAACATGGATCTCGCGCCCTTCGCGCCGGACCGCTTCTCGTAAGACCTGCCCGCGATGCGCCTCCTGCCGTTCCTCGCCCGCCATGCCCGTTGGCTCATGCTCATCGGCCTCGCCTTCGGCATCGCCCTGCCGCAGGCGGCGCAGGTCGTGCGGCCGTGGTTGTCGGAGCTGGTCGCGCTGATGCTCTTCGTCGCGGCGCTGCGCATCGGCCCGCGCGCGGCGCTCGGCGCGGTGCATCACCTGCGCGGCACGCTGGGGGCGCTGCTGGTCTTCCAGCTGCTCTGCCCGCTGGTCCTGATCGCCCTCGCCGCCGCCTTCGGCCTGCTGCAAAGCCCCGCGGCGCTGGCGCTGATCCTGCTCATGGCCGCGGCACCTTTGGCCAGCAGCCCGAACCTGACGCTCATGGTCGGCGGAGCGCCCGGCCCGGCGCTGCGCATGCTGATCCTCGGCATGCTGATCCTGCCCGCCACCACCCTGCCGGTCTTCGCCCTGCTGCCTGCCTTCGGCGGTGCTGCGGGCATTCTCGGCGCCGCGCTGAAGCTGCTGCTGGTCATCCTCGCAGCGACCGGGCTGGCCTTCGCGCTCCGCCCGCGCCTGCTGCCGCGCCCCGGCCCCGCGGCCCTCGCCCAGCTCGACGGCGCCTCGGCGCTGCTGATGACCACCATCGTGCTTGCCCTCACCTCCGAGATCCGCCCCGCCCTGCTGGAGCGCCCGCTCGAGCTGGCAGGCTGGATGGCCCTGGCCTTTGCCGCGAACCTTGGCCCGCAGGCGCTGATCCTCTGGCTACGCGGGCGCGGCGGACGCAGCGGGGGCGGCGAGGCGCTGGACGCGCTGGCGATGATCGCCGGCAACCGCAACATCGGCATCTTCCTCGTCGCCCTGCCGGCGCAGGTGACCGACCCGCTGCTGCTGTTCATCGGCTGCTACCAGGTGCCCATGTTCCTGACCCCGCTGCTGATGACCCCGCTCTACCGCCGCGCCCGCGCCGCAGGGGTTGGCTTTGCCGATCAGGCCGCTATCACCGGCACAGACAACGGAGACCGCAATGCCCCTCAATCCCGCCGATGACGCCTTTGCCGAGACCCTGAGCCGCGCGCTGCCCGAGGGCACGCTGCGCCGTACCGAGCCGCGCTACCTCGAAGAGCCGCGCGGCCGCTGGCTGGGCATCTCGGGCTGGGTGGCGCTGCCGCGCACCGTCGAAGAGGTCTCGGCCATCACCCGCGCCTGCAACGCGGCCCGCGTCGGCCTCTTGCCCTACGGAGGCGGCACCGGGCTCGTCGGCGGGCAGATCGCCCCCGACGGCCCCGCCCCGCTGATCCTCTCGCTCGAGCGCATGACGGCCATACGCGCCACCTACCCCGAGGAGAACGTGCTTGTCGCCGAGGCCGGCGCGGTGCTGGCCGACGTGCAGGCTGCCGCGCTGGAGCGGAACCGCCTTTTCCCGCTCTCGCTCGCCTCCGAGGGCACCGCGCGGATCGGCGGGCTGCTCTCGACAAACGCCGGCGGCGTCAACGTCCTGCGCTACGGCAATGCCCGCGAGCAGGTGCTCGGGTTGGAAGCCGTGCTGCCCGACGGCACGATCTGGCACGGGCTGAAGCGGCTGCGCAAGGACAACACCGGCTACGACCTGCGCGGGCTGCTGCTCGGCGCCGAGGGCACGCTGGGGGTGATCACCGCCGCCGCGCTCAAGCTCTCTCCAGTGCCCGCCGCCACCGGCACCGCGCTGCTCGCCGTCGAAAGCCCCGCCGCCGCGCTCAGCCTGCTGGCGCTGGCCCGCGAACAGCTCGGCGAGATGGTCAGCGCCTTCGAGCTCATCGGGCGCATGGGGTTCGACTTCCTTGCCGAGGCGCTCCCCGAGGTGCGCCAACCCTTCGCCGAAGCACCGGCGTGGTGCGTTCTGGTCGAGCTCGGCCTCGCGCAGGGCATGGACCCGGAGACGGCGCTCGAGGCCCTCTTTACCGCCGGCATGGAGGCAGGCCTCGTCAGTGACGGGCTGGTGGCCCAGTCCGAGGCGCAGGCACAGCAATTCTGGGACATCCGCGAGCGCATCCCCGAGGCCAACCGCCACATCGGCGCCATCGCCAGCCATGACGTCTCGCTGCCGCTGAGCGCCCTGCCCGAATTCATCGAGACCGGGCTGACAAGGCTGGCAGAACTCGGCGAATTCCGGGTCAACTGCTTCGGCCACCTCGGCGACGGGAATCTGCACTACAATGTCTTCCCCCCGAAGGGCCGGAAGAAGCAGGACTACGTCGATGTCCGCGCCGATGTGCAGCGCTGCGTGCACGATCTCGTCCACGAGATGGGCGGTTCGGTCAGCGCCGAGCATGGCATCGGCCGCCTGAAGGTCGACGATCTAGAGCGCTACGCCGACCCGGCCAAGCTGGCCGCCATGCGCGCCATCAAGGCGGCGCTGGACCCTGTGGGGATCATGAACCCGGGCGCGGTGATCCGCAGCTGACGCCCGCGTCCCGTCCGGCGGGGCGGCGCAGCGCCGCCCCGGCCTTGCTCAGGCAGGCGACTTGTAGGCCTGCGCCGCCTTGCCCGCTTTCTTCTGCATCTCCATCAGCTCTTGCGCCGAAAAGGCCCGGACGGTCTGGATGTTGCTCACCATGCCCGAGGCTCCGACCCCGATGAGGCTGGCCAGCAGGTCATGCACGTCGGAGACCTCCGCGATCACCATCCAGTCGGTCGGTCCGGTCGTGGCATAGAAGGACAGCATCTTGCCGCCGCCCGCCTCGACCACCGAGCGCGCGCCCTCTTCGCGGTCGCTGGGATTGGCGATCATGCCCTTGAGGGCCGCCGCCGTGTAGCACCCCGTCACTATGAATGTCGGCATACCGAGTCCTCCCGGGTAGGACTCACGGGTCGTCCTCTGCACAACGCAGGCCGATCCGGCCCGCATCCTCCCGGGTAGAATGATACCACAGTCCAAGCTCGGTGCGGCGACCGGAAGCGTGTCAGCGGACGGGGATCACCCGCAGGTGCGGCTGCCGGTGCGCGCTGCGCGCTCCGAACGGATCATCTCCAGCTCGTTCTCCACCGCGGTGCCGGAATTGACCGCCTCGTCGGCGGTGACATCGGCGCGGGCGTTGCGCTCGCGCAGGACACGTGCGGCGCCCATCGTGTCCCGGGCGTTGCGCAGCACCACGACCCTCTGCAGCTCCGAGGCGCTGGTGCTGCCGCCCATCGCCGCATCAAGCTGGTCGAGCGCGGCGAGCGCCTCGTCGTGACGGCAGGCGATGGCAAGTTCGGTGACTTCTGCGGACATCCCGCCCCCGCCGGTCGGGCCGGAGGTCTGCGGCGGCGCGGAATGGGTGCAGGCGGCGATGAGGAGCGGGCCGAGGGCGATGACCGCCGGAGCGCCGGTCAGCCGGGACAGGATGGGCAAATGCATGGTCTTTTCCTCATGTTAGGTCATCCTGCGGTCCGCGCGGCGCAGCCGCGCCGCGATCCCGCCTTCGCGGATGCTGCGCGGCTTGTCCGACCAATTCAAGGCATCGGTCGCGCCCCACCACAAAACCGGCACGGGACCGTGGCCCGTCTACAGCGGTCAGATAGACCGGAGGGATGGATCGGCCAGACGCGAACCGGAAAACGGCCTGTGCCGGAGCGAGGTCAGTTCCACCAGGGACCGTGGTGCGCCTCCTTGCCATCCACCCGGTCGAAGCCGTGGCGGCCGAAGAAATCCCGCTGCGCCTGGATCAGCGCCGCCGTGCCGCGTGGCTGGCGCAGCGTGTCCCAGAACTCCAGCGCCGAGCCGAGCACCGGCAGCGGATAGCCCGCCGCGATCGCCCCCGAGACCAGCCGCCGCAACGCCGGGATGCCCGCCTCGAGCACCGGCGCAAAGCGCGGCGCGAGGAAGAGTTGCCCTTCGGGCGGAGTCTCGCGGAAGGCGGCAGAGATGTCGTCCAGAAGCCGCGCCCGGATAATGCAGCCGGCGCGCCAGATCTCGGCGATGCGGGCAAAGTCGAGCTGCCATCCGTATTCGGCAGAGGCGGCTGCGAGGATGCGGAAGCCCTGCGCGTATTCGAGGATACGCGCCGCCAACAGCGCCGCCTCCAACTCTTCGAAGTCCGGCGCAAAACTGGCCCGATCAGAGCCGAACGCCGCGCCCGCAACCTCGCGCAGGTCCTTCTCGGCGGACCAGGCCCGCGCCGCGACGGCCCCCTCGATCATTGTCGCCGACTGGCCGAGTTGCACGGCCTCAATGGCGGTCCAGCGGCCGGTGCCCTTCTGCCCCGCCCTGTCGAGGATGGCATCCACCATCGGCCCATGTCCCAGCGGGTCGTCGTAGGAGAGCACTGTGCCGGTGATCTCGAAGAGGTAGCTCTCCAGCGGGCCGTCGTTCCAGCGGGCGAACTGCGCGCCGACCTCTGTTGGCGACAGGCCCGCGCCATGGCGCAGCAGGTCGTAGACCTCGGCGATCATCTGCATGTCGGCATATTCGATGCCGTTGTGCACCGTCTTTACGAAGTGCCCAGCCCCGTCCGGCCCCATGCGGTCGGCGCAGGGGGCACCATCGAACTGCGCGGCGATCTTCGACAGGATCGGCTGCAGCCCGGCCCAGCTCTCCTCGGAGCCGCCGAACATCATCGAGGGCCCATGCCGCGCGCCCTCTTCGCCGCCCGACACGCCGAGGCCGACGAAATGCAGCCCGTGCTCGGCGAGTTGGGCGCTGCGGGCGCGGGTGGCGTGGAAATCGGCATTGCCGGCGTCGATCACCGTGTCGCCTGTCGCGAGCAGCGGGATCACCTGCGCGAGAAATTCATCCATCGGCGCTGTCGAGGGGATCATCGCCAGCAAGAGCCGCGGTCTTGGCAACGCGGCGATCAGCTCTTCCAGCGTGTCTAGAGCGGTCACATGCGCCGCGAAGGGCGCGGCGCGGGTCATGAACTCCGCGATAGGCGCATCGCTGCGGTTCGACACGGCGATGTCGATGCCCTTGTCGGCCATGTTGAGCGCCAGCGCCGCCCCCATCGTGCCCAATCCGTAAATGCCGATCCGCGGGTCTGCCATGCCAGCCTCCTGTGCTTCTGCTGCGGAAGATAGCGATACCAGAGCCCCGGGCAAGCCGCCGATACGGGTCCGCGATGCACATGCACTGTGCGTCCCCCATGCTTGGGAATAGCGTGTCCCAAGACGCAAGAAACCGGGCGCTGCCGCCCGGCTTCCTCTCTTTCAGAATACGCCGGGCGAGACTGGCCTCAGGCGAGCGGGGGCAGAGCCCCCTCCCCGTGCCCGACGCATCACGCGCCGAGACACCAGCGCATGATCGCCTTCTGCGCGTGCAGACGGTTCTCCGCCTCGTCCCAGATCACCGACTGCGGTCCGTCCATCACCTCCGAGGTGACTTCCTCGCCGCGGTGCGCCGGCAGGCAGTGCATGAAGAGCGCGTCCTTGCCCGCGGCCTCCATCAGCTTCTCGTTCACCTGGTAGGGGCGCAGCATGTTGTGGCGCCGCTCCTTGGCGCTCTGTGCGTCATGCATCGACACCCAGGTGTCGGCCACGATCAGGTCGGCGCCCTCGACCGCCTTGAAGGGGTCGCGCTCGATGGTGATGCTGGCGCCCTCGTTGCGCGCCAGCCCGACGAACTCCATCTCGGGATCGAGCTGCACCGGGCCGGTGAAGGTCAGGTCGAAGCCGAAGCGCCCGGCGGCATGCAGGAAGGACGAGCAGACGTTGTTGCCGTCGCCGCACCAGACAACTTTCTTCCCCTTGATCGGGCCGCGGTGCTCCTCGAAGGTGAGGATGTCGGCCATGATCTGACAGGGGTGGGTGCGGTCCGTGAGACCGTTGATCACCGGCACCGTCGCAAACTCGGCCATCTCGGTCAGCACTGCCTCGTCGAAGGTGCGGATCATGATCATGTCGACAAAGCGCGACAGCACCCGGGCGGTGTCGGCGATGGTCTCGCCATGGCCGAGCTGCATGTCGTTGCCCGAGAGCACCATGGTCTGCCCGCCCAGCTGGCGCACACCGACGTCGAAGGAGACGCGGGTTCGGGTCGAGGGCTTCTCGAAGATCAGCGCCACCATGCGCCCGTCGAGCGGGGTCTCGTCATCGGCCATGGCCTTGGGGCGGCCGTTGCGGCTGTCCTTGATTGCCTTGGCGCTGTCGATGATCCCCCGCAGGTCCGCCGGGTCGGTTTTGTGAATGTCGAGAAAATGGTTCATCTGTCGGGTCTTTTTGTTGGGCCGGGGTTGGGGGCGCTGCCCCCGTCCGCGCGGCGCGCGAACTCCCCCGGGATATCTTGGCCTAGAAGAAACTCAGGCAGTCCTCAGGCGGTCACCTGGGCGGCAACCTCCAGAGCGGTGGCGGTGGCGTCGAGACGGTCTACGGCCTCGGCGATCTCTTCCTCGGTGATGGTGAGCGCCGGCAGAAGGCGCACGACATTGTCCGCGGCGGGCACGGTGATCACCAGCTTGTCGTAGCCGGCCTTGACGAAGTCCGCCGGGGCGACCTTGGTCTTGAGGCCGATCATCAACCCCTGGCCGCGGACCTCCTCGAAGATCTGCGGATGCGCCGCGACGAGGCCCTCAAGCTTCTGGTTCAGCAGGCCGGCCTTGCGGCCCACCTCATCGAGGAATCCGCCCTCGGTCAGCACGTCCATCACCGCGCCGCCGACGGCGCAGCCCAGCGGGTTGCCGCCATAGGTCGAGCCATGGGTGCCGACGGTCATGCCAGAAGCGGCCTCTTCGGTGGCCAGCACCGCGCCGAGCGGGAAGCCGCCGCCGATGCCCTTGGCGACCATCATGATATCGGGCGTGATACCGGCGAACTCATGGGCGAAGAGACGCCCGGTCCGGCCCATGCCGCATTGCACCTCGTCGAGGATCAGCAGGATGTCCTTGTCGTCGCAGAGCTTGCGCAGCGCCTTCAGCTGATCGTCGGGCAGCGGGCGAATGCCGCCCTCGCCCTGGATCGGCTCGATGAGGATGGCGCCGGTCTGCGCGTCGATGGCCGCCTCCAGCGCGTCCATGTCGCCAAAGGGCAGATGCTTGAAGCCGGGCAGGATCGGCCCGAACCCCTTGACCATCTTCTCGGAGCCCGCCGCCGCGATGCCCGCCGAAGACCGGCCGTGGAACGAGCCGGTGAAGGCGATGATGTCGGTCTTCTCGGGCTGCCCCTTTTCGTACCAGTACTTGCGCGCCATCTTCACCGCGAGCTCGCAGCTCTCGGTGCCGGAGTTGGTGAAGAACACCGTGTCCGCGAAAGTGGCGGCCACGAGCTTGTCGGCCAGCGCCTGCTGTTGCGGGATCTCGTAGAGGTTCGACACGTGCCAGAGCTTGCCCGCCTGCTCGGTCAAGGCCGCCACCAGCGCGGGGTGGGCATGGCCGAGCGCGTTCACCGCGATGCCGCTGCCGAGATCGAGAAAGCGTCGTCCGTCCTCCTCGATCAGCCAGCAGCCTTCGCCCTTCACGAAGTGAAGCGGCGCGCGCGAATAGGTCGGCAGGACGGAGGGGATCATAGGGGCTTCCTCTGCAATGAGGCCCGATTGGTGCCAAGGGCCCGGGGCCAAGTCAAGTTTTCAAGGGAGTGTCTGACGGACAAACGACGGCACGCGCCCGTATTGGGCACGGAAGGGAGAGCTCAGGCTCGTCGGATTCGGATCGCTTGCGTCATGCGCAGGCTCTTGCCGGGTTTCCCCGCGTAAATCAAGCGCCTTGCGCGGATCAGCCCGCAAACGGGTCGTCCGGGTAGCCGACCCCCATCAGGTAGAGCCCATCCGGCGGGCAGACCGGCCCGCAGGCGGCGCGGTCGGCGGCCCCGAGCGCGTCCCTAACGTCGGAAGGTGCCCAGCTGCCCGCGCCGACCCGCTCCAGCGTGCCAACGATCGAGCGCACCTGGTTGTGCAGGAAGCTCCGGGCGCGCAGGTGGAAATGGAACTCGCTGCCTGCGCCGGTCTCGACCTGCTCGATCCGGCACTCGTCCAGCGTTTTCACTGGCGAGGCGGCCTGGCACATGGTCGACCGGAAGGTGGTGAAATCGTGCAGACCGATGAGATGCGCCGCGCCCTCGCGCATCGCCTCGAGCGACAGTTTGTTCATCACTCGCCAGACCTGCCCCGTTTCCAGCGTCGCGGGCGCGCGGCGCACAAGCACCCGGAAGAGGTAACGCCGCTCCGTTGCCGAGAAGCGCGCGTGCCAGTCGTCCGCGACGGCGGCGCAGGCGCGGATCGCCACGGGCGCGGGCTTGAGGTGGAAGTTCAGCGCCTCACCAAGGCGGAACGGATCCCAGTCCTTTTGCATGTCGCAATGCGCCACCTGCCCGCGGGCGTGCACGCCCGCGTCGGTGCGCCCGGCGGCGGCTATGGTGTGCTCGCGGCTCTCGAGTTTCGCCAGCGCAGCCTCGATCGCCCCCTGCACCGAGGGCTGATCCGCCTGACGCTGCCAGCCCGCGAAGGGCCCGCCGTCATATTCCACCAAAAGCGCGTATCTGGGCATGGGCAGCCCCTTAGCGCGCCGCCGCGCGCCCATCAATCCCCGCCGCGACCCGGCGCATTCTTCTTGGTCCAAATATCCCGGGATGGAGTCGCCGCAGGCAGAGAGGGGCAGTGCCCTGCCCGCAACCCGGCCCCGAGGCACTGGCATCCCGCCCCCCGCGCCTCTATCTCTAGGGAAACGCAGAACGAGGGACGCCGCCTTGGTCATCGGAACCATCGCCGACACGCTCACCCGCGGGGTCGGCAACGTCACCGACACGCTGTCGGAAACCTTCTTCGAGCCGGTCGTGCGCATCGGCGTGACCGGGCTGTCGCGCGCCGGCAAGACGGTGTTCATCACCTCGCTGGTCGCCAACCTGCTCGACCGCGGGCGGATGCCGCAGCTCGCCGCCGAGGCGGAATCGCGCATCCTCACCGCCTACCTTCAGCCGCAGCCCGACGACACCGTGGCGCGCTTCGACTACGAGAGCCACCTCTCTGCTCTGACCGCGCGGGCACCGCGCTGGCCCGACAGCACCCGCGCGGTCTCGGAGCTGCGGCTCTCGCTCAAGGTGCGCCCGACAGGGCTTCTCGCCGGGCTGCAGGGGCCGCGGACGATCCATCTCGACATCGTCGACTACCCGGGCGAGTGGCTGCTCGATCTCGGCCTGCTGGAGCAGAGCTTCGAGCAGTGGACCGAGGAGACCCTCAAGCGCCTTCCGCAGCGCCCCGGCTCCGAGCCCTTCCTGGAGCTGCTCGGCGAGGTCGATCCCAACGAGGAGTTCTCCGAACCCAAGGCCAAGGCGCTCGCCGAGGCCTTCACCTCGGCGCTGCACGTGGCGCGCGAGGCGGGGTTTTCCGACTGCACGCCGGGGCGCTTCCTGCTGCCCGGCGAGAGGGCCGGCAGCCCGGCGCTGACCTTCGCGCCGATGCCGAAGCCGGACAGCCCCGCACGCCGGGGCCTCTGGCGCGAGATGGAGCGGCGCTTCGAGGCCTACAAGGCCCAGATCGTGAAGCCCTTCTTCCGCGATCATTTCTCGCGCATCGACCGGCAGATCGTGCTGGTGGATGCGCTTGGCGCGATCCATGCCGGCCCGCCGGCGCTGGACGACCTGCGGCGCACCATGGCGGGGATCCTCAAGGCCTTCCGCCCCGGCTCCAACGCCTGGCTGACGCAGCTCCTGCGCGGGCGGCGGGTCGAGAAAATCCTCTTTGCGGCGACCAAGGCCGACCACCTGCACCACAGCCAGCACCCGCGGCTGACCGCCATCATGGAAGCGCTGACCCGCGAGGCGCGCGACCGCGCACGCTTTGCCGGGGCCGAGACCGCGGCCATGTCCATCGCCGCGCTGCGCGCCACCGTCGAGCAGACCTTGCCGCACAATGGCAGCGAGCTCGACTGCGTGCGCGGCACGCTTCTCAGCCCCGACGGCACACGCGGGCGGCAGGCCGCCTTCTACCCCGGTGCGCTGCCCGAGGATCCGGCGCATCTGCTGACCCCGGCGCGCGAGGGGGCGACCGGCTGGCTCGACGCCGATTACGAGATCATGCGCTTCGCCCCTGCCCCGCTGACGCTGAAACCCGGCGAGGGCCCGCCGCACATCCGCCTCGACCGGGCGGCGCAATTCCTCGTGGGGGACAGGCTGTGAGCCCTCTGCTGCGCCCCGCCCGCCCCACCGACGCCGGCAGCCTCGGCGCGATGATCACCGATGCGGTTGCCGCGCATGAATGGAAGCCCGCGCTGCACAGCGGCGCCGAGGATATCGCCCACGCCGGCACGATGATCGAGCGCGGCTGGGTCACCGTGGCCGAAACCCGCGGCGGCGCGTTGCTGGGCTTCCTCGCGCGAGAAGGCTCTTACGTGCACGCACTTTTCGTCACGCCCGACGCCCAGGGTCACGGCATCGGGCGGACACTCCTGCACGACGCCCAGCGCGCCGCGCAGCGGCTGGAACTCTGGACCTTCCTTGCCAACGACCGCGCCCAGCGCTTCTACGAGCGCGCGGGCTTTGCCGTGACCCGGCGTGGCGACGGCTCGGCCAACGAGGAAGGCCTGCCCGATCTTTTCTACGTCTGGGAGGCGCCCGCCACCCGCAGCATGGAGGCCCGCGGATGAGCGATCTCCCGCCCGAAGGCCCGCGCAAGCAAGGCCCGATCCTTTTCGACCTCGACGAGCAACAGCCGCCTCTGAGCCCCTCCGAAGCACCGCCGGTGCCCGAGCCGGATTTGCCCGGCCCGCAGGGACAGGCGATGACCACCGCCGCGGCGCTGGCCGCGCGGCAGCCGTCCAAGCTGGCGCGTTGGTTCTGGGCGCTCGCGGGCACGCTGGTTTCTGCGCTGATCTCCATCGCTGCCTGGCGCTTTGCCATGGACCTCATCGCCTCGGTGCCGCTGCTTGGGCTCGCGGTCTCGGTCCTGATGGGGCTGGTGGTGCTGGTCGGACTGGCAATCGTGGTCAAGGAGCTTGCCGCCATGTCGCGGCTGGCCAAGGTCGATGCGCTGCACCGGGCCGCCGATGCGGCGTTGGCTTCCGATGACCTCAAGGCCGCGCGCAAGGTGGTCGACCAGCTCTCGAACCTCTACGCCGGGCGCGAGGACACGCGCTGGGGGCGCGAGCGGCTGAAGGAGCGGGGTGCCGAGGTTTTCGATGCCTCGGGGCTGATCGGGCTTGCCGAAAACGAGCTGCTGGCGCCGCTCGACGCCGCCGCACGGCGCGAGGTTGAGGCCTCGGCCCGGCAGGTGGCGACGGTGACCGCGCTGGTGCCGCTGGCGCTGGCCGACGTGGTTGCGGCGCTTTCCTCCAACCTGCGGATGATCCGCCGCATTGCCGAAATCTACGGCGGGCGCTCGGGCACCTTGGGCAGCTGGCGTCTGACGCGGGCAGTCATGTCGCATCTGGTCGCCACGGGTGCCGTGGCGGTTGGGGACGACATGCTCGAGCCGGTGCTCGGCGGCGGCCTCCTCGGCAAGCTCTCGCGCCGCTTCGGCGAAGGGCTGGTGAATGGCGCGCTGACCGCCCGTGTGGGCGTGGCCGCGATCGAGGTCTGCCGCCCCCTGCCCTTCACCCGCCGCAACCGCCCCTCGGTCCGCGAGATCATCCGCACCGCGCTGGCAGGCTTCGTGATCAAGGAGAGCGGCAAGGGGTGAGCCCGGCGCGCCCACATTGATGCGATCCGGGGCCGCTATTCTCGGCCCTGCGTTGGCTCGCAGTTGGGGCGCGATGCTTCTGGAAGTGTGGGGGCGGCCAGTGCCGTGTAAGGAGATATATGTCGGCACTGGCCTGAGGGATGCCCCGGTACGAGAGGCATCACTTGGGAGGACGTCCTCGCCCGGACCATCCGTGAGTGGTGGCGGGCCCAGCTCTTGGGCGAGGAGCACAACAGGACGCAGGCTCTAATAGGCCTGCGCTACCGGGGGTGCAGCGGCTTCGGTCCCTCCGCTCCACCCAGAGGCGGAGCCAGCGGCCCCGCGTCCCGAGGTGGCGGGGGACTCACCCACCCCACCAACCCTCAGGGTTCCAACCCCGACCAGCAGGCCGAGGAACATGAGAACCGCGATCAGCAGACCCCCGGTGAGCGTACCGGTGTTCTCTGTGTGGCGCGGGTCCGCCAAGGTCAGTCCTGGCTCGGACCTCAGGGTCGAGCCGAATGAGCCACCACGGGGATTGCCACCGGGCAGCCCGGGGTCACGATAGGCCATAACGCCTCCACGGGTTCGGTTGCGGCCGCCGGATACCGGTTGAGTGTCAGGATGGCGCCGCGTTGGAGGATAAGAACCCGATACGCACCGAGAGATCCCGCTTTTCCAAACCGCACGCAATTTCAGGCATCCCGCCGCCAGATATCCGCGCGCAGTTGGCACATCCCCGCCGCCCCGCTCGCGGACCGGCGGCGCCGCGCCGGTTTGCCTAGCGTCCAAAGGGGGATTTCCGCGCATTTCCCCTGCGCCCGACCGACGCCTTCGCGGCAGTTCGCGGCTGCGTGCAACCACTGGACCATCGCGAGTCGGATGCCTATAAGGCGGCCATGATGCCCCGCACTGCGATCATCATTCGAATTACATGCCCGGCGCTCTGTTAACTAGAGCCGCCGGGACAAGGCGTATGGACCGCCGCGCCGACCTTTCTCAGACATCCGACATAACTTCCGGGACCGCAGAACATGTGCGCCGACACCACCACCCAGACGCCTGACTACAAGGACACGCTGAACCTTCCGAAGACCGAGTTCCCGATGCGCGCGGGCCTGCCCAAGCGCGAGCCCGAGTGGCTGGAACGCTGGGCGAAGATCGGCGTCTACGACCGCCTCCGCGACAAGGCCGAGGACGGCAGCCGCACCCCCTTCACGCTGCACGACGGCCCGCCCTATGCCAACGGTCACCTGCATATCGGCCACGCGCTGAACAAGACGATCAAGGACATGATCGTCCGTTCGCACCAGATGATGGGCCACGATGCGCGCTACGTGCCGGGCTGGGACTGCCACGGCCTTCCGATCGAATGGAAGATCGAGGAGCAGTACCGCAAGAAGGGCAAGAACAAGGACGAGGTGCCGGTCATCGACTTCCGGCAGGAATGCCGCAAGTTCGCCGAAGGCTGGGTCGACATCCAGCGCGACGAGTTCAAGCGCCTCGGCATCACCGGCAACTGGGACGATCCCTATCTCACCATGGCGTTCCACGCCGAGCGGGTGATCGCCGAGGAGTTCCAGAAGTTCCTGATGAACGGCACGCTCTACCAGGGCTCGAAGCCGGTCATGTGGTCGCCGGTCGAGAAGACCGCGCTGGCCGAGGCCGAAATCGAGTACCACGACCACAAGTCGCACACGATCTGGGTACCGTTCCAAATCGTCTCGGGCGGCCATGTGGCGCTGCCGCAGGGCGAGGATGACGACTATGCCGGGGCCGACACCGAACTGCTGGCCGAGGAGCTGCAAAAGGCGCGCGTGGTGATCTGGACAACCACCCCCTGGACCATCCCCTCGAACAAGGCCGTCGCCTTCAACCCTGCCATCGAATACGGGCTCTACGAGGTCACCGCGACCCCCGAGGAATGCTGGTGCTCGGTGGGCGATCTCTACGTCGTGGCCGACAAGCTGGCCGGCGACGTCTTCAAGGCCGCCCGGCTCGCGCCCGAGATGGTCGCGCGCAAGCGCGGCGTCTCGGCGGACGAGCTGTCGAGCCTCACCCTCGCCCACCCCTTCGCCGGCATCGACGGCGCAGACGGATTCTGGGACTACGAGGTGCCGATGATCGACGGCGAGCACGTCACCGATGACGCCGGCACGGGCTTTGTGCACACCGCGCCCAGCCACGGCGCCGACGACTACGAGTGCTTCGTCAAGCGCAACTGGATCGACCGGATGACCCACAACGTCGGCGAGGACTCCGAGTTCCTGCCGCATGTGCCGTTCTTCGCCGGGCTGACCGTCTTCGACAACAAGGGCAAGGAAGGCAAGGCCAACACCGCCGTGATCGCCAAGCTGGTCGAGGCAGGCGGCATCATCGCGCGCGGCCGCGTCACCCACTCCTACCCGCACAGCTGGCGCTCCAAGGCGCCGGTGATCTTCCGCAACACGCCGCAGTGGTTTGCCGCCATCGACCGCGACGTGAACGACGGGCAGGACGAGAACGGCAAGACCATCCGCGACCGCGCCCTCACCTGCATCGACCAGGTGAAATGGACGCCGCAGTCGGGCCGCAACCGCCTCCACTCGATGATGGAAGCGCGTCCGGACTGGGTGCTCTCGCGCCAGCGCGCCTGGGGCGTGCCGCTGACCTGCTTCACCAAGAAGGGCGCCCTGCCCACTGACGAGGGCTTCCTGCTGCGCGATCCCGCAGTCAACGCGCGCATCTGCGAGGCCTTCGAAGTCGAAGGCGCCGATTGCTGGTATGCCGAGGGTGCCAAGGAGCGCTTCCTCGGTGCGGAGTACAACGCCGATGAGTGGGAGCAGGTCTACGACGTGCTCGATGTGTGGTTCGACTCCGGTTCGACCCACGCCTTCGTGCTGCGCGACCGCGCCGACGGCACCAAGGACGGCATCGCCGACGTCTACATGGAAGGCACCGACCAGCACCGTGGCTGGTTCCACAGCTCGCTGCTGCAATCGGTCGGCACCACTGGTCACGCGCCCTATCGCAACGTGGTCACCCATGGCTTCACGCTGGACGAGAAGGGCAACAAGATGTCCAAATCGCTCGGCAACACCATCGTGCCCGAAGAGGTCATCAAGCAGTACGGCGCCGACATCCTGCGCCTCTGGGTCGCCCAGACCGATTATACCGCCGACCAGCGGATCGGGCCGGAGATCCTCAAGGGCGTTGCCGACAGCTACCGTCGCCTGCGCAACACCATGCGCTTCATGCTCGGCGCGCTTGGCCACTTCGAGGAAAGCGACCGGATCGAGCCGGCTGACATGCCCGAGCTGGAACGCTGGGTGCTGCACCGCCTCGCCGAACTGGATGACGTGGTGCGCGAAGGCTACCGCGCCTACGACTTCCAGCACGTGTTCCAGCAGGTCTTCACCTTCTGCACCGTGGACCTGTCGGCCTTCTACTTCGATATCCGCAAGGACGCGCTCTACTGCGACGGCGACACTGCCCGCCGCAAGGCCGCGCGCACGGTCATGGACCTGCTCTTCCACCGGCTGACAACCTGGCTCGCGCCGGTGCTGCCCTTCACCATGGAAGACGTCTGGCTGGACCGTTTCCCGGGCGAGCAGAGCTCGGTGCACCTGCAGGACTTCCCGCAGACCCCGGCCGACTGGCGCAACGCCGCGCTGGCCGAGAAGTGGGGCAAGGTCCGCATGGCCCGCCGTGCCGTCACCGCGGCGCTGGAGATCCAGCGCACCGAGAAGGTCATCGGCGCTTCGCTCGAAGCCTTCCCGGTGGTCCATGTCGAGGACGCGGCGATGCTCGAGGCCCTGAAGACGGTGGCCTTCGAGGACATCTGCATCACCTCGGACATCGCGCTCACCGCCGACCCCGCCCCCGCCGAGGCGTTCCGGATGGCGGATGTGCCGAACGTCGGCGTGGTCTTCGAGAAAGCCGAAGGCGAGAAGTGCCAGCGCTGCTGGAAAATCCTCCCCGACGTCGGCACCCACAGCCACGCATCCACCTGCGCCCGCTGCGACGCGGCGCTGGGGTAAGCCGCCCGAGGCAAAGCACCCCTGCCCCGCATCGCCGCGGCGGTGCGGTTTTCCGGGGAGCACCTGAAGAAAGATCAGAGGGCCGGGGCGCATTGCTCCGGCCCTCTGGTTTTGTCCGGCTGCCTCAGATCTCGCTGGGCGCCTCTTCTGGATCCCGCACCAGAACGCAACCGACCTTCAGCAGGTTGGCGATCGGCCACGGCACGCAAAAAGGGGCGTCCGAACCGGACGCCCCCTCGGCACGCAATCGGTGCGTCGCTCAGCGCGTCGGGATGCTCACCCGCAGTTGCACCGTCTCGATGCCCGGGTTGTTGTCGTAGATGTCGGCGTTGGAGCGGTGGTCGTAGCTGAGACCGACCCGCCATCCCTGGTTGAACTCGTAGCCCAGCTCGATGCCCGAACGGAACTCGAGCGGGCCGCCGAGGTCAAAGCCGCCGTTGTCCATGTAAATCCCCGGCATGAGATGAAGCTCGGCATAGAAGGGGCTGTAGCCGAAGTTCTTCTTGTAGGTGGCGCCATAGCCGAGCCAGCCTTCGCCATCTTCGGTCATCGACACGCCGATGGCCTGACCGAAAGGCCCGAACTTGCGCCCGAAGTCATAGCGCAGGTAGGCCTCGCCCTTGGCCTCGGCCTGGCGCTCGACCACGCTGCCCAGAGAGAAGGCCACGCGCGGCTGCGTCTCGTTCGGCCCGAGGCAGCCCTCGGCCGTGCCGCAATAGTTCATCCCCATGTCGGTGAGGCCACCGATCAGCATCAGCACCGCGAAGGTTCCGTTGGCCATTGTGCTCTCCTGTCTGCTCCGGCGCTTGTCGCGCCGTCAAATCCTGGCGTCTGCATGGCGCAGGAATGCGGCGCTGTCCACCCGGCGGACAGGCTCGGGAAACCGGCGCATCCGCCAAGCCACAGCGTCTCAGCGCGCCAGTCGCGCCTGCAGCCCCTCGGCGGCCCTCTCGACCAGATCGAGCGTCCCGTCGAAATCCCGCGTATAGTAGGGATCCGGTACCTCGGTGGCGCCGGTTTCGGGGGCATAGTCGGCAAAGAGCGCCAGCTCCGCCCCGCCGCCCGCCGGGCGGATCGCCTCGAGATTGGCCATGTTCGCCTCGTCCATCGCCAAGATCAAATCGAAGTGATGAAAGTCCTCGCGCGAGACCTGACGCGCGCGAAGACCCGACAGGTCGTACCCCCGCGCCTTTGCCGCCCGCTGCATCGGGCCGTAGGGCGGCTCGCCCACGTGCCAGTCGCCGGTTCCGGCGCTGTCGATCTCGAGCCTGAGCCCGCGTGCCTCGGCCATCGCGCGCAGCACCCCCTCGGCCGAGGGGGAACGGCAGATATTGCCCAGGCAGACAAAGAGGATACGGTAGGTCATGCGGGTCTCCTTCGAGCCCCGTGATAGCGCGAAGGCAGCGGCGATACAAAGCGGCCCGCGTAGCGCAGCAGGCAATTTTGGGGGCACCATGGCAGCGCAGGGCAGCACCGCAGAAAAGATCGTCATCCTCACCGGCGCAGGAATTTCTGCCGAGAGCGGACTCGGCACGTTCCGCGATGAGGGAGGACTCTGGGCGCAGCACAGGATCGAGGACGTGGCGACCCCCGAGGGATTCGCCCGCAACCCGCAACTGGTGCACGACTTCTATAACGCCCGCCGCGCGCAGGCCGCCGAGGCCGCGCCGAATGCCGCCCATGCAGCGCTGGCGCGCCTCCAGCAGGAACACACGGGAGAGGTGGTTCTCGTCACCCAGAACGTCGACGGGCTGCACGAGAAGGCTGGCGCGGCGGCGATCCACATGCACGGCGCGCTGGAGGGCGCGCTCTGCGCCGCCTGCGGCGCGCGCTGGCCGGCGCCGCTGGTCATGCGTCCTGCCGATCCCTGCCCTGACTGCGGCCGCCCCGCCACCCGCCCTGACATCGTATGGTTCGGCGAGATGCCCTACTTCATGGATGAAATTGCCGAACACATCGGTGGCTGCGACCTCTTCGCCGCCATCGGCACCTCGGGACAGGTCTACCCGGCGGCGGGATTCGTTCAGGAGGCGGCCTTCGCCGGGGCGCATACGGTCGAGCTGAACCTTGGCGGCAGCGACACCTCGCGCAGCTTTTCCGAGCACCGGGTCGGCCCCGCCAGCCGGATCGTCCCGCTCTGGGTCGAGGAGATTCTCTCGCGCGCGCTCAGCGGCTGAGTTCGACCGGCACCTCGATGCGAATCTCCCCCGCCCGCTCGAAGCTGAGGGTGAGGCCGAGCGTCGCACCCGCGTCGAGCGGCTCCGTCAGACCCATCAGCATCACGTGATCGCCGCCGGGCGCGAAGACATGGCTGCTCCCAGCGGGAATCACCACGCCGCCTTGGTGCGCGGTCATCGTCATCACGCCGCCCGCCCCTTCGGAACTCCCGTGCAGCATGGTTTTCGCGGCGCTTTCGGAACTGGCCCCGAGCAGCACCTCATCTTCGGACCCGTCATTGTGCAGCTCGAGATAGACCGCGGCGGTAGGCGCAGAGGGCATCGCGGCCCGCGCGTAGGCCTCTTCGATGCGGATATCGGCACGCGCCGACCCGACTGTGGACAATGCCAGAACAGTGGCAGCGAAGATCTTCAGGCACATTCTAAGCAATTCTCCCCAAGTGAACGCAATGCTTGGGAATTCGTGGACCATCCACACGGCTGCCGCAAGGGGATGACGTGTGGACAATTCATGTCCAATCAGCACGCCACATGAAGGCGCACCTGACTTAAAGCAATGGAAACAAAAGAAAACAGCCCCAGAGCACAAGGCTTCGGGGCTGTGGAAATCTCTGTGGGCAGGATCAGGCCTGAGCGGCCTGTGCCTTGGCGATTTCTTTTTTCACTTTCAGGGCATTGGCGCTGAGTTCGACGTCCTTCGCCTTGGCGAGGAACTTGTCGAGGCCACCACGGTGGTCAACCGAACGCAGGGCCGAAGCCGAGATGCGCAGTTTGACGCCGCGGCCGAGAGTCTCGGACTGCAGGGTCACATCGTTCAGGTTCGGCAGAAAGCGACGCTTGGTCTTGTTGTTGGCGTGGCTCACGTTGTGGCCCGTCATCGGGCCTTTGCCGGTCAGTTCGCATACGCGCGACATTGGGTCCATTCCTTCATGTCTCGGGGCGAAAGCGGGCCTTCCGCCAATATCAAAGGGCGCCGCTTGCACAGCGCCCGGAATCTGGTCGGGCTTCTCTAGCTCCAAGCCCCATCGGCGTCAAGAGCCCTTCCCGGCATAGCCCCGCAGATAGGTGTCGAGGATGTCCTCGGCCGCCCGGGCCGGGCTGAGCTGCCCCTCCTCGACCCGGCGTGCCAGCGCCTCCATGGCGCCGCGGACAGGCTCCTTGCGCAACCGGGCGAGGAGGCCCTCGCGCACCTCGGCCTCGAACCAGTGGCGCGCCTGCTCCGCCCGCCGAGCGGCAAACTGCCCCGACTCGCGGCGCCAGCCCACCAGCGCCTGCATCTCATCCCAGGCCTTGGCGAGTCCCGCCTCCTCCAGCGCCGAGACCGTCAGCGCCTTGGGAAAGCCCTCCGGGTCCTGCGGGCGCTTGCGCAAGAGCCGCAGCGCCCCCGCGTAATCGGCGCAGGTGCGCATGGCGGCGCTTTTCAGCTCGCCGTCGGCCTTGTTGACGAGGATGATGTCGGCGCTCTCCATGATGCCGCGCTTCACCCCCTGCAGCTCGTCGCCCCCGGCGGGAGCCAGCAGCAGCACAAAGAGATCGGACATGTCGGCCACCATGGTCTCGGACTGGCCGACCCCGACGGTCTCGATCAGGATCACATCGAAACCGGCCGCCTCGCAGAGGCCGATCGCCTCGCGCGTCCGCCGCGCCACGCCGCCGAGCTGCGCCTGCGCTGGCGAGGGACGGATGAACGCATTGCGGTCCCGTGACAGCCGCTCCATGCGGGTCTTGTCACCAAGGATCGACCCGCCCGAGCGCGCCGAAGAAGGGTCCACAGCCAGCACCGCTACCTTGAGACCCTGCCCGGTGAGCATCATGCCGAAGGCTTCGATGAAGGTCGATTTGCCCACCCCGGGCGTACCCGAGAGACCGATCCGCAGTCCCTGGCGCCCGCCGCCGCGCAGCCGGTCGAGCAGCGCCGTCGCCTGCGCGCGGTGATCGGCCCGGCCGCTTTCCACAAGCGTGATTGCCCGCGCCAGCGCGCGCCGTTCGCCGGCCTCGATGCGTGCCGCCAGATCCTCGATATCCATGCCACCTCGCTCCGTTTGCGCTCGATTTGCGCCGCCTGCGCCCGCAATGTCCACCCGCGGGGTCTTCCTTCCAGGCAAAAATTTTTGGTGCCGGTGCCCGCTCTTGGCCTGCCCTTACCCCCCCGGCCTATTTGGAAAGAGAACCTTTTTGGAAAGAGACGAAGCGACAGGTCACGTGCCGCGGGGCTTGGCGCGGAGCGTGGGGTCGGCCTCGCGTGGGTCCTCGGGCCAGGGGTGGCGCGGGTACTGCGCCTTCATGTCCTTGCGCACGTCGGCATAGGAGCCCGCCCAGAAGCCCGGCAGGTCCATGGTGGTCTGCACCGGTCGGCGGGCGGGCGAGAGCAGCGTGACCCGCAATGGCACCTTGCCGACCATCGGGTGTGTGCGCTGGCCGAACATCTCCTGGATGCGCAGCGTGATCTCGGGGTGCTCGCCCGAGTAGTCGATCGGAATCTCGCGCCCGAGCGGCGTGGTGAACTTGCCCGGAACCTTGGCGTCGAGCGCCTGCATCTGCCCCCAGTCGAGCCGGGACCGCAGGGCGGGAAGCAGGTCGAAGCGTTTCCAGTCCTCGACGCTCTTCACGCCATTCAGGAAGGGCAGCAGCCAGTCCTCGATCCCGGCCATCAGCGCCTCGGGCCCCATGTCCGGCAAGTCGAGCCCGGCGGCGCGGCCGATCTCGACACGGGCGCAGAACCGGCGGGCGGCGTCGGAGAGCGGGATGCCCAGGTCGCGCACCCCGTCCAGCATTGCGCGGGAGATTGCCTCGGCGGGCGCATCTTTCCACTGCCGGTCATCGAGCGCCAGCACGCCGAAGCGCTCCTGCCGCCGGGCAATGACCCTGCGCTCCCGCCTCGACCATTCGCAGACCTCGTGCCAGCCGATTTGCTCGGAGAAGAGCGCGCGCAGCTCGGACTCGGCGATGGGGATGGCCTGGCGGATGCGCGCCTCGCGCGGGTTGCCGTCCGTGTCCGTCACCACAATGAGCCGGGTCTGCGCCAGCGGGTCGGCCTCGTCCATCACCGCGCCCTTGCCGCCGGAGAGCTGGTAGCGCGGCGCATCGCCCTTGCGGCGCAGCCCGATGCGGTCGGGATAGGCGAGCGCGGCCTGCGCGGCTGGCGAGAGCCGCTCGCCGCTCTCGGCAGCCTGCCCTACGCCAGCGGCGCGCGCGAGCCGCCTGGTCTCTTGCTTGATCCGCTCGAGCGCGGCGCGGGTCACCTCGAAGGGGCGGCTCTGAGTGAAACGGCGCAGGTCTCGGATGGCCTCGAGGCGGTAGCTGAGGTCGGACGGGGCGCCGCGCAGCGGGTCGCGCTCGGCCAGCAGCGCGGCGAGCGGCGCGGCCTCGGGACCGGCGAGGCTGAGCATATGCGCCAGCCGCGGGTGCAGCGGCAGCCGGGCGAGCTGGCGGCCATGGGCGGTGATACGCCCTTGCGCGTCGAGCGCGCCGAGCATCGTCAGCAGCGCCTGCGCCTCGGCAAAGGCGCCTGGGTGGGGCGCGGTGAGGAACGGCAGCTCCTCGGGCGTGGCACCCCAGCGCGCCAGCTCCAGCGCCAGCCCGGCAAGATCGGCGGTCTCGATCTCGGCGGGGGGGAAGGCCTGCAGCGCGCCCTCCTCGCCCCGGGTCCAGAGCTTGTAGGCGATCCCCTCGGCGACGCGGCCACCGCGGCCGGCGCGCTGGGTGGCCTCGGCGCGGGTGACCTTCTCGGTCACCAGCCGCGACATGCCCGAGCCGGGATCGAAGCGCGCCCGGCGGGCGCGGCCGCCGTCGATCACCACGCGGATGTCCTCGATGGTCAGCGAGGTCTCGGCGATGGAGGTGGCGAGCACCAGCTTGCGGATGCCGGATCCCGGCGGCTCGGGGCGGATCGCGGCGCGCTGCGCGGCGAACTCCATGGCACCGAAGAGCGGACGAATGGTGACGTCCTTGGACAAGCGGCCCTTGAGCAGCCCCTCGGTGCGGCGGATTTCGCCTTCGCCCGGCAGGAAGGCCAGCAGCCCTCCCTGGGTCTCGGAGGCTGCCTGCACGATGAGATCGGCCATGGCCTGCTCGAAGCGCTGGGTCTTCGGCACCGAGCGCTCGAGCCAGCGCGGCTCGACCGGGAAGCTGCGGCCCTCGGAGGTAATGACCGGCGCCTGCATCAACTCGCCCACGGGGCCCGCGTCGAGCGTGGCGGACATGGCGAGCAGGAGAAGATCGTCGCGCAGCGCCCCGGCAATCTCGAGGCAGAGCGCGAGACCGAAGTCGGCGTTGAGCGAGCGTTCGTGGAATTCGTCGAAGATCACCGCGCCGACACCGGGCAGGTCGGGGTCGGACTGGATCATCCGGGTGAGGATGCCCTCGGTCACCACCTCGATGCGGGTCGCCTTCGAGGTCTTGCTCTCGCCGCGGATGCGGTAGCCGACGGTCTCGCCCGGTGCCTCGCCCAGCGTCTCTGCCATGCGCGTCGCGGCAGCGCGGGCGGCAAGCCTGCGCGGCTCGAGCATGACGATGCGGCCCGGCGTCAGCCCGGCCTCGAGCATGGCGAGCGGCACCCGGGTGGTCTTGCCCGCGCCCGGCGGTGCCTGCAGCACGGCGCGCCCCTGCGCGCGCAGGGCGGAGATGAGCTCGGGAAGGGCGTCGTCGATGGGCAGTTTTTGCATGCGCGAGGTTATGCGGGATCGCGGGCGCGGCGTCGAGAGCCGGGATATGGACGTCTCCGCCGCCGTCGCGCTGCTCACGCCTTTCCCGGGGTATGTCGACCTAGAAGACGGGCGCGGCCCTGCTCAGTTGGCAGAGACACGGAAGACGCAGCCGTCGGAGAGCAGCTGCGGCGGGGTGAGGCACAGTCCCTTGGCGACGGTGAAGGCGGCGAGCACCTTGGGGATATAGTCGCGGGTCTCGGCGTAGGGCGGAACGCCCTGGTATTGCGGGATCGAATTCTCACCGGCGTTGTAGCCCGCCAGAACGAGGATCGGATCGCCGTCGAAGCGCTCCATGAGGAAGTCGAGGAAGGCAACGCCGCCGCGGATGTTCTGCACCGGATCGAGCACGTTGGCGACGCCGAAGCGCGCGGCGGTCGCGGGCATGAGCTGCATGAGGCCCTGTGCCCCTGCCCGGCTGACCGCATCGCTGCGTCCTCCCGACTCAACTGCCATAACAGCCAGTGCCAGCGCCGGCGAGACGCGGGTGCCCACCGTGGCCTTGAGCAGCTCGAGGCCATAGCCCGCCGCTATATCCTGCAGCTGCTGCAACCGTGGCGCCCCCACCCCGGCCCCCTGCGGCGGTTTGCCGAGGCTGAGCAGCGCCGGCTCGAGCCGTCCCGGCCCGGAGGCCGAGAGCTCCGGAGAGACCGCCTGCCAGAACCAGGCGTAGCTGCCCGCGCCCTTGGCGCGCCCCGGGGCGCTGCCGGGGACACTGCCGGGGATAGGCGCGGCTTCGGCGCCAGCCTGCGGCAGCGGCAGGGGTTTCGGCGGCGGCGGCGCGATCTGCACGGTGATGCGCTTCGTCGCGCCCGGCTTCGGCGGGGTCACCCGCTTGGCGGAGAACTCGGGAAAGGGCGGCGGCGTCTCTGCCGCCAGCGGCCCGGCGATCAGCGCGAGCGCAAGCGCCGCCGCGAGCGCGGGCGCACGAAGAAAGGAATGGGGGATCGCGCCTGCGGTCACTGCTGCCTCGTCTGCCAGGTGTGCCGGCACCCCGGCCGGATGCCCTGCCCGGGTCTGCGCCCGGCTGATCATGTCGCGGTTCACCAACGGAATCGCGCGCCCTGCTCGAGGCGCGCCTGCGAACTGCTTCGTGCACGAGTCTCGCACAGATTGCGAAGTCAACCAAGATTCTCTGGTATGCGTGTGAAAAATTGGGGCCTTGGCGCCTCGAACGGGCGTTCTTTTGCCAGAAATGGCGTAGGGTTTGATATTTTACATATATAAATCAGACCCTTGATAAACATTCCAAAAACCCTTTCCCGACTATAAAAACAATCCGATTGCGCCAAAGTCCCGCCTCATTCCGACGGCTTTATAGGTTCCAGGCCGCAAGGGACTGGGCAATGAGAGAGGCCCGCGACAGCCCCCGCAGCGGTTGACGAGAGAGAGAGCAAACTGGATTTACGGAGAGAGACAATGCTGAAATTTATCAAAACCTTCCGCAACGACGAAGATGGCGCAGTCACTGTGGACTGGGTCGTTCTGACCGCAGCCGTGGTCGCCATGGCAGCCGGCGCCTACACGCTGATCGACACCCAAGTCGACAACGCACTTACCCGTGTCGGCACGAACCTCACCGCCACAACGCCGGTAAACTAATAACAAGTGCCCGCAAGCGCGGGCATCGAGAACAAGCGTTGTCGCCGCGGGATCAACATCCTGCGGCGACACTATCTTTGGCGGGAGTTGTCGCGGAGTGGACCACCCCTACCACATGTCCGACTTCATGGCGCCACTGGCGCGGTAAACACCCGCCGCCATGATGGCCCAGGACCGGCCATTTTTCACCACAATCCGCACGTAACACCCTCCTTGGGCCGCGCATGGGAAACCTGCGCTGATGTGACAGATGTAGCGCCTGGGGCCGGTCCGGCCCGCTATCGAAAGGGACAGAGATGCGACTGCTATTCGGACTGGTTCTCATCGCGGGGCTCGGCCTGGCCGGCTTCGCCGTCTACCTGGCTCAGAATTACATCGGCGCTTACCAGGTCGCCCTGGAAAAAGAGCGCGAGAAATCCGTCGAGGCGGTGCCCACCAAGCAGATCTACGTGACCACCCGCGCCATCTCCCACGGGCAGATCATCACCCCCGAGGACGTTCGGCTTGCCCCCTGGCCGCTCGAAATCCTTCCCGAGAACGCCTTCGACGCGAACACCCAGCTCTTCAAAGAGGGCGATGCGCCCCGCCTTGCGATGCGCCCGCTCGAGAAGTTCGAAGCCCTGGTGCCGATCAAGATCAGCGAGCCGGGCGGCGACGCCGGGCTGACCTCGCGCCTCGAAAAAGGCCAGCGCGCCTTTGCCATCAAGGTCGACGTGCACACCGGCGTGTCGGGCTTCCTGCGCCCCGGCGACCGGGTCGACGTGTATTGGACCGGGCGCATGCCCTCGGAGGACCCCCGGCAGTCCCGCGGCGAGTTCACCAAGCTGATCCAGGCCGGCGTGCGGTTGATCGCCATCGACCAGACCGCCGACATGGACGATGCAGACGTGAACATCGCCCGCTCGGTGACCGTGGCCGCCACCCCGCAGGAGATCGCCTCGCTGGCGCAGGCGCAAAGCTCGGGGCGGCTGTCGCTCTCGCTGATGAACGCCAACGACCAGACCGTGGCCGACGTCATCGAGGTGGACCAGCGCGTCATGCTCGGCCTCGAGCCGCCGGAAGAACAGCAAAAACAAGCGCTCGCCCAGACCTGCACCACCCGCGTGCGGCGCGGCGGCGAGGTGGCGGACATCCCGATCCCCTGCACGAACTGATACGGAATCAACAGCTTGCACAGGGGGCGCCAAATCGGCGTCCCCTGTTTCATTGCCGTCTCCGAGCCGGATGTTGCCCGGGGTCCACACCAAGGACCGGCGCGAAGTCATTGATTCTTGATTGGAAACAGGTTTGCGCGCAGACTGCGCGCAAAGGCGGGCGCCACGACCCGCTCCCGAGGCGTGATCGAAAGGCAGGTCACATGAAAGTCGAAAATTTCCTCAAGGCGGCCCTGTTCGGGCTGGCGCTGAGCGTGACTGCCCTTCCCCCGAGCGCGCGGGCCGAGAACCTGCGGGTTGTGCGTACCGGAACCGAAACTGCGCTGAACGTGCCGATGAACCGCGCCGTGGTGGTCGAAAGCGACTCGCCCTTCGCCGAGCTTTCCATCGCCAACCCGGCGATCGCCGACATCTCCTCGCTGTCGGACCGGACGATCTACGTGCTTGGAAAGACGCCCGGCACCACGACGCTGACCATCCTCGACGAGAACGGCCGCCTGATCACCAATGTCGATGTGCGCGTCGCCGCCGATGTCACCGAGTTCAAGGAACGGCTGCGGCAAATCCTGCCCGGCGAGAACATCGAGGTGCGCACCGCCAATGACGGCATCGTGCTCTCGGGCACCGTGTCGAGCACCCAGAAGCTCGACCGCGCGCTGGATCTTGCGCAGCGCTACGCGCCCGAGCGGGTGTCGAACCTGATGTCGGTGGCCGGTGTGCAGCAGGTCATGCTGAAGGTGCGCTTCGCAGAGATGCAGCGCTCGGTTGCCAAGACCCTGCGCAGCTCGCTGTCGCTGGGCGGCGACCTGCTGGGCGGCGATCTTGGGCTGGCCTCCGAGACCGGAAGCTGGATCGACGGCGACAATGCGCTTGGCTCGCCGGTCACTGTGGCCGCCGGCACAGAGGGGGCCGCGGTCTTCGGCTTCAACGCCGGCGGGCTCGAGGTGGGCATCCTGCTCGAGGCGCTGGAATCCAAGGGCGTGGTCCGTACGCTGGCCGAACCGAACCTCACCGCGCTCTCCGGGCAGGAGGCGAAATTCCTCGCGGGCGGCGAATACCCCGTTCCGGTGGCGCAGCAGGAAGGCACGATCTCGGTCGACTTCAAGCCCTTCGGCGTCGAGCTGAACTTCATTCCGCGGGTCGTCGACGGCGATCTGATCAACCTCGAACTGAAGGCCGCGGTCTCGTCGATCGACAGCTCCAACGGCTTCGACCAAGAGCAAATCCACATTGACGCCTTCCGCCGCCGCGAGACCTCGACCACCGTCGAGATGCGTGATGGCGAGAGCTTTGCTATCGCCGGCCTGCTGCAGGACGACTTCACCGATCTGAACGGACAGGTTCCCTGGCTC
The DNA here is from genome assembly GCF_010500785.1 of Salipiger sp. PrR003. Lineage (NCBI taxonomy): Bacteria > Pseudomonadati > Pseudomonadota > Alphaproteobacteria > Rhodobacterales > Roseobacteraceae > Salipiger > Salipiger sp. PrR003. The sequence continues at coordinate 92,741 of NZ_JAAGOV010000028.1, read as the reverse complement.
GGCGACGTGCCCGTGCTCGGAGCGCTCTTCCGCAGCGCCGAATACAGCCGACAGCAGTCGGAGCTGGTCATCATCGTGACGCCGCACCTGGTGACCCCCACCCGCGGCCAGGCGCTTGCGCTGCCCACCGACCGGGTGAAGCCGCCCTCCGAGCGGGACCTGTTCCTCTATGGCCGGACCACCGCCGAGGGCAACCGCCCGGTGAAGGGCGCGGCTGGCGAGGTCGCCAAGCAGGACTTCAGCGGCTCCTACGGCTATGTGATGGATTGATCCGATGCAGGCACGACAGCAAATGACCGGCTTCCCCATGCTCCGGATCGCAAGCGCCGCCGCGGGTCTGGCCCTGCTCGCCGCCTGCTCGCCGAATGAGAGCGGCTCCGCCGTCGACGGTGGCACCTTCGGCAATTCCACGATGACCAACACGCTGGTGATGACCGGTCAGCAGGGCTACGTGCACGATCTTTCGGCCCGCTTTGCCGCCGAAGTGCCCAGCATGGTGACCTTCGCCTTCAACAGCAGCCAGCTCGACGCCGAGGCGCAGGCCATCCTGCGCCAGCAGGCCGACTGGATCCGCCAGTTCCCCGAAATCAGGTTCCGCGTCTACGGGCACACCGACCTCGTCGGCAGCACCAGCTACAACAAGACGCTCGGGCTGCGCCGGGCGCAGGCCGTGGTCAGCTACCTCTCGACGCTCGGAATCTCGCGTGGCCGGCTCGAGGCGGTTGTTTCCTATGGGGAAACACAACCGTTGGTCGTCACCGAGGGCCGCGAGCGCCGCAATCGTCGCACCGTGACCGAGGTCTCGGGATTCGTTGCCGGCCATCCCGCCCTGCTGGATGGAAAATACGCCGAGGTGATCTACCGCGAGTATGTCCGCAGCGCTCAACCCGAGACTGTGCTGACCGGCACGTCTCTGTCGCAGTCCGGTAGCGGCTCTTAAGATACGCCGCCTTATCGTCCGACAATTCCGTACAATTACGGAAATTCGGACAAAATGTTGCCCCACTTGACCGACAATTTCTGTCCCAGCGGGTCGCTCCCGGCACGGCTTTCGAGTCGGGGCACAGAGCGGCGGGCGGGGCGCGGTTGCGGATGCACGCACCCTTTGCCACCGCCCCCGCGAGAGGCAAAGGACAAGAAGAATGACCACATCTCCCGAGCGGCAGCCTGCCCCTGCGCCCATCCTGGCCTGCACCATCAGCCGGGACGTACAGGCGTTCGACCTGCTCATCGAGGACATGGAAGCGCTTTTGGGCGAAGCCTGGGGGGATCTCGGCTTCGAGGATGCGCTGACCTTCCTCGGCCAGCCCGACGCGGCATCGCTGGAGTTCATCGCGCTCGCCATAGACAGCGAGGACGAGGACAACCTGCCGCTGCTCGGCCAGGTCATTGCCCGCGCAACCGAGCGGGGCATCAAGGTGGTGCTGATCGCCGACGATGTGACTCCCGCGTCATTGCACAAGCTGCTGCGCGGCGGGGCCGACGAATTTGCCCCCTACCCGCTGCCCGAGGGCGAGTTGGAGGCCGCCGTGATGCGCTTGCGCGCCCGCGCCGAGGCCGCCCGCGCCGCAACCATGGCCCCGCCTGCGCCAGAAACGGTGACCCTGAAGGGTGGCGGCGACGGCGTGCTGATCGCGGCGCAAGGTCTCTGCGGCGGCTGCGGCACCACCACCTTTGCCGTCAACCTCGCCTGGGAGCTTGCCACCGTGCGCAAGGGCGGCGCGCCCCGCGTCTGCCTGATCGACCTCGGCCTGCAGTTCGGCACCATCGCCACATACCTCGACCTGCCGCGCCGCGACGCGGTCTTCGAACTGCTCAGTGACATCCCCGCGATGGACGGCGACAGCTTTGGTCAGGCACTGGTGAACTACGACGACAAGCTGAGCGTGCTCACCGCGCCGCCGGATCTGCTGCCGCTCGACATTCTCTCGCCCGAGGACGTGAAGGCCCTTCTCGACACCGCGCGCGACCATTTCGATTTTGTCGTGGTTGACCTGCCCAAGACCATCGCCCACTGGACCGAGACGGTGCTGACCGAATCCCAGGTCTATTTCGCGCTGATCGAGCTCGACATGCGCTCGGCGCAGAACGCGCTGCGCCTGAAGCGCGCGCTGCAGTCCGAGGACCTGCCCTTCGAGAAGCTGCGCTTCGCGCTGAACCGCGCGCCGAAGTTCACCGACCTCCAGGGCAAGACCCGCGCCAAGCGCATGGCCGAGAACCTCGGGATCGAGATCGGCCTGCAGCTGCCCGATGGCGGCAAGCAGGTCCAGATGGCCGGCGACCACGGCCTGCCGCTGGCCAAGCAGGCGGCGAAGAACCCCCTGCGCAAGGAAATCGCCAAACTGGCCGGCGAGCTCTACGCCATCGGCCAGTCGGATGCGGAAGCCGCGTGATAGGAGCCCGCAATGTTCTCGCGTTACAAGAAATCCCCGCCCCCGCCCGCCGCCATCCCGGCGGAGCCGCCAAAACCCAAGATGGTGCCAGTCGAGGCCGCTGACCGGCCGCAGGCAATGCGCAAGCCGTCGCCCAAGCGCGCGGCTGAACCGGGACCGCAGGACCGCGAGAAGAAGCGCAAGGAGCGCATGGGCGAGATCAAGCTCGACCTGCACCGCGCCCTGCTCGACAACCTCAACCTCGCCGCCATCGACCAGGCCAGCGAGGCGGAACTGCGCGAGGAAATCGCCGCGATCGCCACCGAGTCGCTGCAGGAAAAAGGCATCGTGCTGAACCGCGAGGAACGCAGCACGCTGAACCAGGAGCTCTACGACGAGGTCAAGGGCCTCGGTCCGCTGGAGACCCTGCTCAAGGATGACACGGTCTCGGATATCCTGGTCAACGGTCCGCACCAGATCTTCGTCGAACGCAGCGGCAAGCTGCAGCTCTCGGACGTGACCTTCAAGGACGAGCGCCACCTGATGCGGATCATCGACAAGATCGTGTCGGCCGTGGGCCGGCGCGTCGATGAATCCAACCCCTATGTCGACGCCCGTCTCGCCGACGGCTCGCGCTTCAACGCCATGGTGCCGCCGATCGCCGTCGACGGCTCGCTGGTGTCGATCCGGAAATTCAAGAAGGACAAGCTCGGCATCGACGACCTGGTGCAGTTCGGCGCCTTCACCGAAGAGATGGCCGTCTACCTGCAAGCCGCCGTCGCCACCCGCCTCAACATCATCGTCTCGGGCGGTACCGGTTCGGGCAAGACCACGACGCTCAACGCGCTTTCCTCCTTCATTGACGACGCCGAGCGCATCCTGACCATCGAGGACACGGCGGAACTCCAGCTCCAGCAGACCCACGTCGGCCGCATGGAAAGCCGCCCGCCGAACGTCGAGGGCAAAGGCGCGGTCACCCCGCGCGACTGCCTCAAGAACGCTCTGCGGATGCGCCCCGACCGCATCATCGTCGGCGAAACGCGCGGCGAGGAAGTGATCGACATGCTGCAGGCAATGAACACCGGCCACGACGGCTCGATGACCACGATCCACGCCAACAACCCGCGCGACGCCATCTCGCGCCTCGAGAACATGATCGCCATGGCCGGCGTCGAGATGCCGCTGAAGGCGATGCGCAGCCAGATCTCCTCGGCCGTCAACGTGCTGGTGCAGGCCAGCCGCCTTCAGGACGGCTCGCGCCGGATGACCTCGATCACCGAGATCACCGGCATGGAGGGCGATGTGATCTCGATGCAGGAGGTGTTCCGCTACCAGCGGGTCGGCCTCACCCCCGACAACAAGATCATCGGGCATTTCACCGCCACCGGGGTGCGCAGCCACTATTCCGAGCGCTTCCGCATGTGGGGCTACGACGTGCCGCCCTCGATCTACGAACCCTTCCGGCCGGAGTAACCCATGCTCAGCGCAGAACCGATTATCTATGGCCTGATCTTTATAGGTGTGCTGGTGCTGGTAGAGGGCATCTACCTCGTCGCATTCGGCAAATCGATCCGGCTGAACAGCAAGGTCAACCGCCGGCTGGACATGCTCGGCAAGAACACCTCGCGCGAGGACGTGCTGGCGACGCTCCGCAAGGAGATGGACCAGCATGGCAACAACCGCGGCATCCCGCTCTATTCCCTGCTGGCGGACCGGGCGCAGAAAGCGGCGCTTGCCTTCACCCCGCAGCAGCTCATGCTGATCATGGTCGCGGTCAGCATCTTTGCCTTCTTCGCGCTCAGCCTCGCCACCGGGGCCTCGCTGCCCGTGCGGCTGGTGATGGGGATCGGCATCGGTGTCGGCGGCGTCTACATGTGGGTCAACGGCAAGGCCAAGAAGCGCCTGTCGCTGATCGAGGAGCAATTGCCCGACGCGGTTGAGCTGATGGTGCGCAGCCTGCGCGTCGGCTACCCGTTCAGTTCCGCGATCAGCATCGTCTCGAAAGAAATCAAGGACCCGCTGGCGACCGAATTCGGCGTGATATCGGACGAGGCGACCTATGGCCGCGACATCGGCGAGGCGCTCAAACACATGGCCGAGCGGCTGGACATGCAGGATCTGCGCTTCCTCGCCGTGGCGGTCAGCATCCAGCAGCAGTCGGGTGGCAACCTCGCCGAGATCCTCGAAGGTCTGGCCAAGGTGATCCGCGCCCGCTTCCGCCTGTTCCGCCGGGTGAAGGCGATCACCGCCGAAGCGCAATGGTCCGGAAAGTTCCTCTCGGGGTTCCCGGTGTTCGTGCTGCTCGCGATCCAGGTGCTGGATCCGCACTACTACGACGGGGTTATCGATCACCCCCTCTTCATCCCCGCCTGTTTCGCCGTGGCCATCTTTCTGGTTCTGAACCTGATCGTCATGCGGATCCTGGTGAACATCAAAGTTTGAGGCGCACGCCATGCTCGACACGCTCAACACCCTGATCACCGCGCAGCTCGGCCCCGCCGGCCCGCTGCTGGTGGTTGCCGGCCTCGCCTTCCTGCTCATCCTCGCCAGCATTCCGCTGATGCTGCGCTCGCGCCCCGATCCCATGGACAAGCTGCGCGAGACCGCGCGCCAGACCATGGAAAAAGAGACGCGCGCGGTGCTCCGCGACACCCGGCGCAACGAGAAGTTGAACAAGTACGCGCAGTACCTCGAACCGACCACCGAGGAAGAACTCGGCGCGGTCCGCAAGAAGCTGATGCAGGCGGGCTACCGCTCGCGCGATGCGGTGCGGCTCTACTACCTCGCGCAGATGACGCTTGGTCTGGGGCTGCTGGCCATCGGCTCGGTCTATTACCTCATGGTGCTCGACACGCCGGATGCGCCGCTGACCACCAAGCTCATGTGGATGCTCGGTCCGGGCGCCGCGGGCTACATGGCGCCGAAGTACTGGGTCACCCGCCGCGTCGAGGAGCGCCGCCAGCAAATCGAGGAAGGTTTCCCGGACGCGCTCGACATGATGCTGGTCTGCGTCGAGGCTGGCCAGTCGCTCGACCAATCGATCAACCGCGTCGCAAGCGAGCTGCGCGCCTCCTATGCCGCGCTCGCCGACGAGTTCGAAATCGTCTGCCACGAGCTCAAGGCGGGCAAGGACAAGACCGCGGTGCTCGCGGACATGGGTGAGCGCTGCGGGGTGCACGACGTGTCGTCCTTCGTGGTCGTGCTGAACCAGGCGGCGAGCTTCGGCACCTCGATCGCCGATGCCCTGCGCGTCTACGCCGGCGAGATGCGTGACAAAAGGGTCATGCGCGCCGAGGAAAAGGCAAACAAGCTGCCGACAAAGATGACGCTGACCACTATGATGCTGACGGTGCCCCCGTTGATGATCATCCTCGTCGGACCGTCGATCGTGGGCCTCGGCCAGTTCAGCGCCAACTTCTAGACTCGGCAGAATGCATCCACGTCCAGTTTGTGCCACCATCGCCCTGCTCTGTCTGGCCGCCTGTTCCACGGGCGGCCTTGATGGTTTCGGCGCGCCCGAGACGTTGGAGCAGCAGGACGGGACACCCTTCGCCCCCACGCTTGATCCAAGGGGTGCGGAGGTGGACCAGTTGCTGGTCGGCCATCGGCTGATGCAGGCGGGCGAGCCCGAGCTCGCGCTCGAGGCTTTTACCCGCGCCGCCGGCCGCGACGGTCTCACCGGCGAGGTGCTCAGCTCGCTCGGCTCGGCCAACCTCGCGCTGGGGCGCCTCGGGCAGGCCGAGACCCTGCTGCGCCGCGCCGTCGAGGTCGAGCCGACCTGGCCCGAGGCCTGGAACAATCTCGGCGTGGCGCTGATGGAAAGCGGCCAGACATCGGAGGCGGCAGAGATATTCCGGCGGGCCTATGCGCTCGACAATGGGGAAAGTGACGCAATTCGAGACAATCTGCGCTTGGCGCTCGCAAAGCGGGACGATACCGGTTATGATCCGGCGCAAAATCAAGACTATAGGCTGGTTCGCCGGGGCAGTGGCAGTTTCCTGATCCGGCGCGAGGGCTGAGGCCGCAAAGACGGCACAGACCAGCCAGCAAAAGAGGTCCGAGCAGCAAGAGGACGCAGGAAATGCGCCACCCGAGAGTTTTGATCGCCCTTTTGGCGGGCCTTGTGGCCTTGTCCGCCTGCGAGAAGGAAATCGACAAGGACGCGGTGGATCGCGAATTTTCCGGCGTTAACGCGATCGACGGAGCCGGGCTGACCGAGATCATGCTCACCGCCGGCGACCCCGACGAGGCCGTGGCCTATTTCTCGCGCAGTGCCGAACAGGACCCCGCCCGCATCGATTTTCAGCGCGGCCTTGCCAAATCTCTGATCCGCGCCAAGCGCTACCCCGAAGCGACCAGCGCCTGGACCCAGGTCGTCGCCCACGAGGGATCGTCCAACGAGGACCGCGTCTCGCTCGCCGACGCGCTGATCCGCAACAACAACTGGGAGCGGGCCGAGCAGGTGCTCGACGGCATCCCCCCCACCCACGAGTCCTTCCAGCGCTACCGGCTCGAAGCGATGATCGCCGACAGCCACCAGGAATGGCAGAAGGCCGACAGCTTCTACGAGGTCGCCTCGGGGCTGACAACCAAGCCCGCCTCGGTGCTGAACAACTGGGGATACTCCAAGCTTTCGCGCGGTGACTACGCCGATGCCGAAAAGCTCTTTGCCGACGCCATCCGCCAGGACCCCAAGCTGTTCACGGCCAAGAACAACCTGGTTCTGTCGCGCGGCGCGCAGGGCAACTACGCGCTGCCGGTCATGCAAATGACCCAGGTCGAGCGCGCCGAGCTGTTGCAGACGCTGGGTCTCGCCGCGGTGAAGCGCGGCGACGTGGAGATCGGCAAGGGCCTGCTGCGCGACGCGCTGGAAACCCATCCGCAGCATTTCGAAGCCGCCGCCCGCGCATTGGATGCGCTGGAAGGCACGGTGACGAACTGAGGCCGGAGACATGCTGGTGATCTCCGCAACCGCCGCGATCTGGTTCTTGCCCCTGGTCCTGGTGGTGTGCCTCTGGGTGTGCTTCACCGACATGAAATACATGCGGATCCTCAACAAGGCGGTGATCGCGCTCTTTGCGATCTTCGTGGTCATCGGCCCCTTCGTGCTGCCACTGGACTCCTATGCCTGGCGCTACGTGCAGATGCTCGCGGTGCTGGTCGCGGGGATCGCGCTCAATGCCGGGGGTGCCGTCGGGGCGGGCGACGCAAAATTCGCCGCCGCCGCCGCCCCCTTCATCCACCTCGGCGATCTGCGCTTCGTGATGGCGCTGTTTGCCGCGACGCTGCTGGCCGCCTTTGCCAGCCACAGGCTGGTGCGCGCCAGCCCGCTGCGCAAGCTCGCGCCCGACTGGAAGAGCTGGCAGAGCGGCAGCCGCTTCCCCATGGGGCTGGCGCTGGCCGGAACGCTCGGGCTCTACCTGCTGCTCGGCGCGCTCTACGGCGCGACCCCGGGCTGAAGCCCCTGCTCCGCGATCTCGCGGGTGCGCGCCACGGCGGCATCGAGCCCCGCGTCCACCGCGGCCTGCAGCCCCGCCGACCGCATCGCCAGCAGCCCGGCGGCCGTGGTGCCCGCGTAGTCGATCATCTCCTCGACGTGCTCCTCCGGCGTAGGAGCCGTCTCGGCCAGCATCTGCCCCGACCCCAGGAAGAGCTGCCGCACCGCCATATCGGCCACCTCCGGCGCCACGCCGCGGCGCGCAGCATAGTCGGCCATCGCGGCGGCAAACTGCGCAACAAAACCCGGCACCGGGCCAGTGAGCGCGGTGAAGACCTCGATCTCCGCCTCGTCCGCGACCTGGACCGTGGTGCCGCATGCCCCCAGAAGCGCCGCCACCCGCGCGGCATCCTCGCCCCCGAGATCCCCGCACCAGGGCGAGAAAGCCAGCCGCTGCGCCGCCGCCGGGCTCGACATGGCGCGCACCACGCGCTCGGCGCCAGTCTGCGCGGCGATCCGGGCCCGCGAGACCCCGGCCATGACCGAGATCACCAGCTTGCCCGAGGCCGCCATCTCCAGCGCCTCGAAGTGTGCCGGCGGCACCGAAAGGATCACCACCTCGCAGGCCCGGACCAGCGCCTGCGCATCGGCGGTGACCTGAACCCCCTCGGGCAGGTCACCACGGTTGGCGGAGCGGTTGGCCACCCACAGCGACTGGGGCGCCACCACGCCGCTCGCAAGCAGGCCCGCCACCATGCTCCGCCCCAGCATCCCCGTGCCGCCGATCACCCCGACCGTCATATGATCCGCCATCCTGGTCTCCCGTCGCAAGTCGCGCCAGTCTCGCCCGCCCCACCCATTCGCGCAAGCCGCCCCGGCAATTCCCGCACCGAGACAAGCTCTTGCCACAATGCTGGAGTTTCCTGAACAGCAACAACGCGGACCATGCGGAGGGACTGGCGCCAGACGGGCCGCTCTGGGTTGTGGCCGCCGACAGGACATACATAGGGTTAAGACAGGGCGCTCGACCGATGAACATGCAAAGCTCCGGCGTGATCGCGCCGCCCGCCCCCAAGCGGCTGGAAGACATGGTGCTGCCCCGCACGATGATGCGCGACATCATCCTCAAGACCCTGTTCCGCAAGAACACCAACGTGATCACCGAGCTGGCCCGCGCGGTCTGCCTGCCGATCGTCATCACCCAGGAGCTGGTCGACCTCGCCCGCGGGCAGGGGTTGATCGAGGCCATGGGCACCCGTGGCGACGCATTGAGCAGCGAGATGCACTACCAGCTCACCGACAGCGGCAAGGCGCGCGCGCTCGACGCGCTGTCGCAGTCGGAGTACTTTGGCCCCATGCCGGTGCCGCTCTCGGCCTATCGCGAGCAGGTGCAACGTCAGTCGATCCGCAACATACAAGTCACCCGCGAGGCGCTCACCGACGCCATGGGCCACCTCGTGCTGCCAAGCGAGCTGCTCGCGCACCTCGGCCCGGCAGTGAGCGCCGGCCGATCTATCCTGATGTACGGACCGCCGGGTAACGGCAAATCGTCGATCTCCAACGGCATCCGCGAGGCCCTCGGCGACAGGATCTACGTGCCCCGCGCCATCGAATATTCCGGCCAGGTCATCACCGTCTACGACCCGATCGTGCACAAGGCCGCCGAGACCGAGCTCGAGGACCCCAACCGCCTACGTCGCACCACCCGCTTCGACTCGCGCTACGTGCTCTGCGACCGGCCCACGGTGATCACCGGCGGCGAGCTGTCGCTGAACATGCTCGATCTCGTATACAACCCCACCGCGCGCACCTACCAGGCACCGCTGCAGCTCAAGTCCACCGGCGGGCTCTTCATCGTCGACGACCTGGGCCGCCAGGCCGAGCCCCCGCAGAAGCTGGTCAACCGCTGGATCGTGCCGCTGGAGGAAAGCAAGGACATCCTCGCGCTGCAGTCGGGCGAAAAATTCGAGGTGCCCTTCGACACGCTGGTGATCTTTTCGACCAACTTCCACCCCAACGAGATCTTCGACAAGGCGGCGCTGCGCCGGATCTTCTTCAAGATCAAGATCGACGGGCCGAACCAGCAAGACTTCCTGAAGATCTTCGCGATGGTCGCGCGCAAGAAGCAGATGGTCCTGGATGAGGCCTCGCTCGTCTACCTGCTGAAGAGCAAGTATCCGAGCATCGACAACCTCTATGCGAACTACCAGCCGGTCTTCCTCATCGATCAGATGAAAGCGATCTGCGACTTCGAAGGCTGGCCCCACAAGATGACCCCAGAGCTGGTCGACAGGGCTTGGGCGAACCTCTTCGTTCGGGACGAAGACATCGTGAAATGAGGCCCTGCGAAAAGGCGCGGAATTTCCGCAACGGCAGGCGATTTTTCCGCTTGACCCTCTCGGCCCATACCCATATTCAGCGCTCACTTCTTGGCGGAGTAGCTCAGTTGGTTAGAGCAGCGGAATCATAATCCGCGTGTCGGGGGTTCAAGTCCCTCCTCCGCTACCAGAAGTCCTTCCTTTCACGACAGTCCATTCCCGCACGGGGCGCGCGCGCAGCCGCGCGATTTTGCCTTCCCGAGACTGCTCGGCCACCCACGCCCTCGCCGACATTGAATGCCACTGCCCTGCCACGCGGCGTGCGCCCGGCGCGACTCGTCCCGGTGGCCCCACGTCGGCCCCACGTCGAGCCCCCCCCCGACAGTCTCCGCGCCCGCGGGAACAGGGTTCTGTGACCGCAAAGAAAAGCGGGCAGAGCGCATGCGCCCTGCCCGTCCAAGATTTCCGCTGGTGCGTGCGCCGCGGCGTGCGAGCGCGACTCAGCGCTTTCGGAACGTGAGGTAATGTGGCGTACGACCCTCGCGCAGGGCTTTTTGCTCGTAACGGGTCGAAATCCAGTCATCCCAGGGGGCGCGCCAGTCGCTCGGCCCCTCGGCCAGCCACTCGAAGCCCGCCTTCGGCACCTCCTGCAGCGTCTGGCGGACGTAGTCAGGAATGTCGGTGGCCACACGGAACTCGGCACCCGGCTTCAGCACACGGGCCAGTGGCTCGAGATGCTCCTGCGTGACGAAACGGCGGCGGTGGTGGCGCGTCTTCGGCCAGGGATCGGGATAGTTCAGGAAGGCCTTGTCGATGCTCTCGTCCGGCAGCACGTCGAACATGTTGCGGGCATCACCGGGGTACACCTTGAGGTTCTCGACCCCCGCCTGCCGGATCTTGCCCAGCAGCATGGCGACGCCGTTGATATAGGGCTCGCAGCCGATGATCCCCATGTGCGGATGCGTGGCGGCCTGGTGCACAAGGTGCTCGCCGCCGCCGAAGCCGATTTCCAGCCAGACCGGCTTGCCGCCGAACATCGCCTGAAGATCGAGGTTCTCGCGCTCGGGGTTCACCTCCCAGTCGACCGCGCCCGGCGAGAGCTTCGCCAGGTCCTCTTCGAGGTAAGTCTCCTGGCTTGGGCGCAGGGACTTGCCCTTTACGCGGCCGTAGAAATTGCGCCAAGGGGCGCCGGGATGCTTGTTCGAGCTGGTCATGCGCCGCGATGTAGCGGCGAAGCGGGCGCGGAGCAATCCTCCCCGCGCCCTTTTGTGCAGGAGCCGGCGCGGCTCCCGGGCGTCAATAGGGCAACGGATGCGCCTTGTGGGTCGCGTCGATGCGCTCCAGCAGCTCGTCCGAAAGCGTCACCTCCGCCGCGCCGAGCAGATGCTCGAGCTGGCCGAGCGTGGTGGCGCCGAAGATCGACGAGGCTACGAAGGGCCGGCGCGCCGACCACGCCAGCGCCATGTGCACCGGATCGTGCCCGAATTCCTGCGCAAGCTCGATGTAGGCCGCGACCGCCGGGAAAACGCGGTCGGTCTTGCGCCCGCCGAGATCGCCGTTGATCGCCATGCGCGAGCCTTCGGGAAGCGCGCCGTTCTGGTACTTGCCGGTCAGCAGGCCCGCGCCGAGCGGCGAATAGGGCAGCAGGCCAACGTCCTCGTTGACCATCAGCTCGCCAAGGTCGGTATCGGCCATCCGGTAGAGCAGCGAGTATTCGTTTTGCACCGAGGCGACCCGCGGGCCGCCCACCTCACCCGCCATGCGCAGCCACTCCGCGGTGCCCCAGGCGCTGTCGTTGGACAGGCCAAAGGCGCGGATGGTGCCGCGGTCGACCTCGCGCTGCAGCGCGCCGAGGGCGTCGGCCATGTGCTGGCGGGTCGCCTCGCGGTCCTGCGTCCAGGGCGCGAAGGTCCAGTTCTGGCGGAAGGCGTAGCTGCCGCGGTTCGGCCAATGGAACTGGTAGAGGTCGATGTAATCGGTCTTCAGCCGCTTCAGCGAGGCTTCGACCGCCACCGGGATGGTCTCGGAGCTGATCGGCGCCTCATCGCGCACCAGCTTCGACGGGCCGGTGTGCTTGCTGGCGAGGATCCACTCGCCGCGGCGGCCGGACTTGGCGAACCAGTCGCCAAGGATTTCCTCGGTGCGGCCCACCGTCTCGGCCTTTACCGGGTTCACCGGGTACATCTCGGCGGTGTCCATGAAGTTGATGCCGGCATCCAGCGCGCGCTCGATCTGCGCAAAGGCATCCTCGGGCGGCGTCTGGTTGCCATAGGTCATGGTGCCGAGGCAGAGCTCGGTCACCGACATGCCTGTGCGGCCCAGCGGGTTTTTCTTCATCGGGTGTCTCCTGTTAGCGCTCGGCGCGACACTAGTGGCCTGAGCGGGGAAGCCAAGCCCCCGGCGCGCAGGCTGCCCTTGCGACACGCCCGATGCGCATCACATGTGCGCGCACCCAACCCCCTCCCCCGGCAGGGCAGGCCTGCGGCAGGTCAGCGCCCCTCGGCACCCGAACGCGCCAGAGCTCCGCCGCAGCAGCATGCGCCCTCTTCGCGCCGCGTCGCCTGTTCCGGGGATGGAGCTGCAAAAGCGCTTTGCGCGCTCGGCCTCCGGTGCCAGTATCCCGCTGGACTATTTTTCAGAACACATTTCAATTTAGGAGTTTGCGATGGGGACTTCCCGAAAATACGCGGCCGAGCTCATTGGCACCTTCTGGCTGACGTTTGGCGGCTGCGGTTCTGCGGTGCTGGCGGCGGCCTTTCCCGAGGTGGGGATCGGGCTGCTCGGCGTCTCGCTGGCCTTTGGCCTGACGGTGCTGACCATGGCCTATGCGATCGGCCATGTCTCGGGCTGCCATCTCAACCCTGCGGTGACCGTGGGGCTTGCGGCGGGCGGGCGCTTCCCGGCCTCGGACATCCTGCCTTACGTCCTTGCACAGGTGATCGGGGCGATCCTCGGCGCCGCGGTGCTCTACGTGATCGCCAGCGGCGTGCCGGAGTTCGACGTGGTGGCCTCGGGCTTTGCCGCCAACGGCTACGCCGAGCACAGCCCCGGGGGCTATTCGCTGGTCTCGAGCTTCGTCGCCGAGGTGGTGCTGACGATGATGTTTCTTTTCATCATCATGGGCACCACGCACGGGCAGGCGCCGGTGGGGTTCGCGCCGCTGGCCATTGGCCTGGCGCTGACGCTCATCCACCTGATCAGCATCCCGGTCACCAACACCTCGGTGAACCCGGCCCGCAGCACCGGACCGGCGCTCTTCGTCGGGGGCTGGGCGCTGGGGCAGCTCTGGCTGTTCTGGCTCGCACCGCTGCTGGGCGGGGCACTTGGCGGGTTGCTCTACAGCTGGCTCAGCCCGACCCCCACCGGCATCGTCGAGGGCGGCGTGCCGAGCAAGTGACGCCAACAGAAGAGCGCGGCCCTGCGGACCGCGCTTCTCTTGATGTTCCGCCGAATGCGCCGGCGAAGGCGGCTCAGCGCGTGCCGGCGAAGCGCTCCTGCCAGTCTTCGCGCTCGGCGTCGGTGATCTTGCGGAAGGTCACCTCGGGCACCTCGAAGGCGTGGCCCGCGGGCAGCGTGCTCAGCGCCGCGTCAAGGTCTCCCGGCCAGCTGTCATCTTCGGTCTTCAGCGCCGCCAGAAGCTGTGCCGAGGCGTCGGGGATGAAGGGCGAGGAGATCACCGCGTAGAGGCGGATCATGTTGAGCGCGAGGCGGATCTGCATCGCCGCTGCCTCGGGGTCGGTCTTGAATGTCGACCAGGGCGCCGCCTCCTGCAGATACTCATTGCCGAGCACCCAGGCGGCGCGGAGCGCGCCGGCCGCCTTGCGGACCTCATGCGCCTCCATCTGCGCCTCGTACTCGCGGATCTTCTCGGCGAGGTCGCCGATCAGCTTGGTCTCGAGCGCGCCCATGGCACCGCCCTCGGGCACCACTTCGCCGAACTTCGAGCGGCAGAACTTGGTGACGCGGCTGGCGAAGTTGCCAAGCACGTCTGCAAGGTCCTTGTTGACCGAGGACTGGAAGTTCTCCCATGTGAATTCGCTGTCCGAGCTTTCCGGCGCGTGGCTGAGCAGCCACCAGCGCCAGTAGTCGGCGGGCAGGATTTCCAGCGCCTGGTCCATGAAGACGCCGCGGCCACGGGACGTCGAGAACTGGCCGCCGTCGTAGTTGAGGTAGTTGAACGACTTGATGTAATCGACCAGCTTCCAGGGCTCGCCCGACCCGAGGATTGTGGCGGGGAAGGTGAGCGTGTGGAACGGCACGTTGTCCTTGCCCATGAACTGCGTGTAGGTCACGTCCTCGGCGCCCTTGTCAGTGCGCCACCAGCGTTCCCAGTCCTCGCCCTTTCCGGCATCGACCCATTCCTGCGCGCAGGCGATGTATTCGATCGGCGCGTCGAACCAGACGTAGAAGACCTTGCCTTCCATACCGGGCCAATCCGCATCGCCCTTCTTGACGGGGATGCCCCAGTCGAGGTCGCGGGTGATGCCCCGGTCCTGCAGCCCGTCGCCGTCGTGCAGCCATTTCTTGGCGATCGAGGTGGTCAGCACCGGCCAATCGTTCTTGCTGTCGATCCAGGCCTCGATCTCATCCTTGATCAGGCTCTGGCAGAGATAAAGGTGCTTGGTCTCGCGCATCTCGAGGTCGGTCGCGCCCGAGATCACCGAGCGCGGGTTGATCAGATCCACCGGGTCGAGCTGCTTGGTGCAGTTGTCGCACTGGTCGCCGCGCGCATCCTCGAAGCCGCAGTTCGGGCAGGTGCCCTCGATGTAGCGGTCCGGCAGGTAGCGCCCGTCGGTGGGCGAGTACATCTGCGTCTCGGACACTTCGCGGATGAGCCCGCGCTCGGCAAGCACCCCGGCGAAATGCTGGGTCAGCCTGTGGTTCTGCGGGCTCGACGAACGGCCGAAGTGATCGAAGCTGAGGCGGAACCCATCGGCGATCTTCGACTGCACCTCGTGCATCTCGGCGCAATACTCGGCCACCGGCTTGCCGGCCTTGGCGGCGGCGAGCTCGGCGGGGGTGCCATGCTCGTCGGTGGCGCAGAGGAAGAGCACCTCGTTGCCGCGGGCCCGTTGGTAGCGCGCAAAGAGGTCGGCCGGAAGCTGGCTGCCCACGAGGTTGCCGAGATGCTTGATCCCGTTGATGTAGGGGATCGCCGAGGTGATCAGATGACGTGCCATGTTCGTCCCGCGAATGAATCTAGAGTTGTCGCGCTCTTAGCGGAAGTTGCCCGGGCTTGCCAGTGCGGCGGCAGGCCTGCGCACTGGGCGCGAGCGCGCCCCACGGACCGACCCGGCTGACCAATGCCCACCTCTGGAGGCCGCCCCGCGGGTTACCCCTCGACGCATCGTCCCGAACGGTTTCCGGACGCAGAGAAATTTTTCCACGACAGGCCAGTTTCGCCTTGTGGTTCCCATGTTCGCTTGGATATACGCGTCAGCGGAGACGTGGCCGAGTGGTCGAAGGCACACCCCTGCTAAGGGTGCAGGCGGGAAACCGTCTCGAGGGTTCGAATCCCTTCGTCTCCGCCACCCACATTAAAGATACGGCGCTTCGCGACCCCTCGGGTTTGCTCCGCTCAGCAGAGCGTCCTCAAGCGCCCTTTCGCCGCCCAATCCACACCGTGTGACGCGATCCGCGCCTGGTTCTGCCGGCACGCACCATATGCGCCTTGGCCTCGAAACCGGAGCGCCCGAGCCGCCGGGTGAACCCCTCGTCGGGATGCGCCGACCAGACCGCCAGGATGCCGCCCGGGGTCAGCGCCCGATGTGCCATCTGCAGGCCGCGCTCGCCGTAAAGCGTGTCATTACCGGCGCGGGTCAAACCGCCGGGACCATTGTCGACATCGAGCAGGATCGCGTCATAAACACCCCGCGCGCCGCGGATCTCCTCAACCACGTCGCCCGCACGCACCTCGACCCGCGGATCCGCGAGGCACTCGCCGAAGACCACCCGCATGTGATCCGTCGCCCAGGCGATCAGCTCGGGGACGATCTCCGAGACGATAAGCTGCGCCCCGGTCGGCGCGACCGCCTGCGCCGCGCGCAGTGTGAAGCCCATGCCGAGCCCGCCGATGAGCACGCGCGGCGCGGGGCGCCCGGACAGCCGCTCGAAAGCAAGGGTCGCCAGCGCCTCCTCGGAGCCGCCGAGCCGGCTGTTCATCAGCTCGTTCCCGTCGCTGAGGCGAATGGAATATTCCTCTCCGCGCCGGAACAGGCGCAGGGTGTCGCCCTCGGGCGTGGTGGCGGTGGCGAGAAGGTCCCAAGGAAGCATCTGCATGTCCTGTTGTAAGAGCTGCGCCCGGCCTAGCCGATCCGCAGGCGGAGAGGAAGCAGCGGCTCGTCGAGCGGACCACGGGTTATTTCGAGCCGAAATTCCAAGTACCCCACGGACGCTCAACACCCGGGGGGGTCGACCTCTCTCCAGCCTCCAGAGAGAGAAAGAGAGACAGGTTGGACAAGAAACCGCGACACGCTCAGCGCCACTTTCGCGCATAGCTCTCGAAGCCATGGACATAAGCACCGTCGAGCACGACTGGCGGAGCTATGATTTCAAGATCACGCGGGTCGCGGATGGCGAACCCCAGAGCTCGGCACGCTGGATGGAAACGCTCGAGCATGAGCCCCTGGCCGAGGCGATTAGAGAACCCCCTAGGACATCATCGTGTTCTGCGAAGTGCCGGTTCGGCGCGCGGTCTCTCGGATCGGTAGCTTTTCCCGCAAAGCCATGCGGCGGATGAAATTAAAATGCCTCTATATGGATCACTCCGGACACCCCCCGCTGCAAGCTGCGTCGCGGGGAGGGTCACTTGGGTCACTTCCCAATGGAAATTACGCCGCCACCCGGGTTAGTTCCGTGTGGAAATCAACACCGCGCTCTTCTGTGTCCACCGCACGACGATCCATCTCTGGTCGACGGCTGGCCAGGTGCGTGCTTTCCGAAAGAGCCTTATCACCCTGCTCAAAGTCGCAGACGTCGAGGCGTTCATCGAATACCAAACTGTCAGGGCGCAGGAGGTTGCGCAACGACTTCGGGGGGGGGATTGCCTGGGGGGCCAAACTCTCCCACCCTTCGTGATTGCTCTGATGATCAAACACTTAGGGGAGAGTTTTGGTGCGGTCGAGAAGACTCGAACTTCCACGGGAGTTACCCCACAGCGACCTCAACGCTGCGCGTCTACCAATTCCGCCACGACCGCACTGTCTTGACTTGGTGAAGCGGTCTCTAACGAAGCCTGCGGGGGATGTGAAGAGGAAAATTGAACCTTTCTGCGAAAATGTCACCCGACCTTACGGCAACTTGCGAAAGACCGGTTTTTCGCTCTTCGGTCAGGGCCGCGCACTCCGCCCCCGGCCCGCTCTATTGACCGACGCGGGGAATGCTCCTAATCGCTCCGGCATGGTTGAGTGGATCACGACAGACGGGCTGACAGGCTACGACGAGGCCGTTGCCTTCATGGAAGCGCGCGCCGCTGCGATTGCCGCAGGCGAGGCCGAGGAACTCATCTGGCTGGTCGAGCATCCCCCGCTCTATACCGCAGGCACCTCTGCAAAACCCGAGGATCTGCGCGAGCCCGAGCGTTTCCCCGTTTTCGACACCAAGCGCGGCGGGCAGTACACGTATCACGGACCCGGACAGCGCGTGGTCTACGTCATGCTGGACGTCGGCAAGCGCGGCCGCGACGTGCGCCGTTTCGTGCAGCAACTCGAGGCCTGGGTGATCGCCGCCCTCGCCGAGTTCAACGTCACCGGCCATATCCGAGAGGGCCGCGTCGGCGTCTGGGTCGAACGCCCGGACAAGCCACTGCTTGCGGACGGGCGCGTGACCGAGGACAAGATCGCCGCCATCGGCATCCGCCTGCGCAAATGGGTGAGCTTCCACGGCATCTCGATCAACGTCGAGCCGGATCTGTCGCATTTCGATGGCATCGTGCCGTGCGGCATCACCGAATACGGTGTGACGTCGCTGGTTGATCTGGGCCTGCCGGTGAGCATGGACGATCTCGACGTCGCTCTGCGCCGCAGCTTCGACCAGACCCTCGGCGCCCTGCCCTGCGAGGCCTGAGCTAGCCCGCAAGCAGGTGGGTCTTCACGTCCTCGGCAGCGAAATCGACCAGCGCGCGCACCTTGCGCGGCAGTATCGCGCCCTCGAGATAGACCGCGTGCAGATCGTGTGCGGGCTTTTCCTCCTCCGCCAGGACCTCGACCAGCCGCCCGGCCTCGATGTCGGCGGTCACCACGAACTCAGGGCAATAGGCGATGCCCCGCCCCGCGAGCGCCATGTCCCGCGCCACACGTGCGCTGTTCACCGCGAAGCGGCTGGCGATCCGCACCTCCTGCAGCGCCCCTGCCGCACCGAAGCGCCAGCGCGGGCTGCGCTGGTTGCTGTCGTGGATGCAGGCATGAGCGCTCAGCGCGGCGGGACTGCCGGGCGCCCCGCGCGCCGCAACATAGCCCGGCGAGGCCACCAGCTTCATCCCGATGCGGCAGAGCCGCCGCGCTTTCAGCGTATTGTCGGTCAGCTGCCCGATGCGGAAGGCCAGATCGATCCCCTCGAGTGCAAGATCGGTGTAGGCATCTGACAGACGCAGCTCGACCGACAGCTCCGGGTGGGGCGCGGCGAAACGGCTCAGAAGATCGGCGGCGTAGATCTCGCCGAAGGTCAGCGGCGCCGCCACTCGCAGCACGCCCGAAAAGCCCCGCGCCTCATCCTCGACAGACCCAAGCAGCTCCTCAAGCTCCTCCAGCCAGGCCGGCGCCCGTGCCAGCAGCTTCTCTCCCGCTGGCGCTAGCCCGACCCGCCGCGTGGTGCGCTGCAGCAATCGCGTGCCGAGCCGCGCCTCCAGCTCGGCCACGTATTTCGAGGTCAGCCGGTTCGACACCCCTATACGTTCAGCAGCGGCGGTGAAGGAGCCGGTCTGCGCGGTGGCAACGAAGGCGCGGATCTGCTCGACGATGTCCATGGCTCATTCCGAACAAAACGTGGATAGTGTCCCCATATATTCACCATTTCTTTCCGAAATACCAACTCGCATATTCCTCCCAACGGCAGCGAGCGCTGCACCACCTTGCATCCGCAGGACACGTATTCGGAGAGAGATCATGGCACCCAGCGACGTTCCCCTCGACATCGGGCAAGTGAGCCTGACCGTGAACGACCTTGTCAGGGTCGGCGACTTCTACCAATCCGCGCTCGGCCTCGATAAGCTGTCGGACGACGGCACCGAGGCCCGCTTCGGCGCGTCTGGCCGCAGCCTCATCGCGCTGCGGCAGGACAAGGCGGCGCCGCGTCACTCCCCACGCGAGGCCGGCCTCTTCCATACCGCTTTCCTGCTGCCCTCGCGCGCCGACCTCGGCGCTTGGCTGCACCACGCGGCCGAGAGCCGCGTCCCGCTTCAGGGGGCCTCGGACCACCTCGTCAGCGAGGCGCTCTACCTCGCCGACCCAGAGGGCAACGGCATCGAGATCTATGTCGACCGCCCGCGCGACCAGTGGACCCACAAGGGAGCCGAGATCGAGATGGCAACCAATCCCCTCGACCTGCAGGACGTCGCGAAGAGCGCCACCGGCCCCTGGCAAGGCGCGCCCGAGGCAACCGCCATCGGCCACGTCCACCTGCAGGTGGGCCAGCTCGACCCCGCCGAGGCCTTCTACGCGGACACCCTCGGCATGGCGGTGACAAGCCGCTATCCAGGCGCCACCTTCTTCGGCTCGGGCGGCTACCACCACCATCTTGCGTCAAACATCTGGAGGAGCCGCGGCGCCGGACCGCGCAAGGACCCCGCGACCGGCCTTACCGAGATCGAGCTGCGCAGCACCGCTGCCGAGATCGCCGCAATTCGCCGCCGTGCCACCGACAGGACCCCGCTGACCGATCCGTGGGGCACCACATTCACCCTGACGCAGAAGGACTGACCCCATGCTCATCGACGGAAAATGGACCGCAAATTGGCAGCCGGTGCAAAAGGCAGACGAGAGGGGTCGCTTCGTGCGGCAGGAGTCGAGCTTTCGCAACTGGATCACCCCGGACGGCAGCGCCGGCCCCACCGGGACCGGCGGCTTCAAGGCCGAAGCAGGACGCTACCGGCTCTACGTCGCGCTGATCTGCCCCTGGGCCTCGCGCACGCTGATCGCCCGCAAGCTCAAGCGCCTCGAAGAGATCATCCCGGTCACCGTGGTGAACCCCCGGCTCGACGACCAAGGCTGGCGCTTCGGCGGCTTTGCGGGGGCGGATGAGGACCCGCTCTACGGCGCGGGCCACCTGCACGATCTCTACACGCGCGCCGACCCGCATGTCTCTGGCCGCGCCACGGTTCCGGTGCTCTGGGACGAGGCGCAGGGGGTCATGGTCAACAACGAGAGTGCCGACATCCTGCGCATGTTCGACACCGCCTTCGCGGCACTCGCCCCCTCTGACATCCGCCTCGCCCCCGAGGATCTGCGCGCGCGGATTGATGCCGCCAACGCCCAGATCTACCCGCGCTACAACAACGGCGTCTACAAGGCGGGGTTTGCCAGCACACAGGCGGCCTATGACGAGGCCGTCACCCAGCTGTTCGACGAAATGGCCCGGATGGAGCAGCACTTCTCGGACGGCCGCCCCTTCTATTTCGGCGACAGCTTGACCGAGACCGATATCCGCATCTTCGTCACCTCGATCCGTTTCGACGCCGCCTATCACGGCCTTTTCAAGTGCAACATCCGCCGGCTCGAGGATCATGCCCATCTGCACGCGCACATGTTGCGGGTGCTGAACACGGGCGGCATCGCCGAGACGGTCGACCTCGATCACATCAAGGCGGGGTATTACGGCATCAAGGCGCTCAACCCGCCGCGCATCATTCCCGCCGGCCCCGCCACGCTCGCGGCAGAGATCGCCGCGGCCAAGGCAGCGCTCCGACCCGGCCGTTCTTCCCGGCGACAACATCCCGGGAAAAGGCGCAGTGAGCCTTGGGCGCCAAGCCCCCCTTTGCTTCAGGACGCGCCTGCGGCGCGTGGGGGTCAGAGCCCCCTCCCCCTTCCCACGTAAGCCGTGCTACATCCCGAGCCGACCAGCCGGAGAACTTCATGCGCGCGCCCAGCCTGCCCCTCACCCGCGACCTCATCCTTGTCGGAGGCGGCCATTCGCACGCGCTGCTGCTGCGCATGTGGGGGATGAAACCGCTGCCGGGCGCGCGGCTGACGGTGATCAACCCCGGGCCCACCGCGCCCTATTCTGGGATGCTCCCGGGCTTCGTCGCCGGCCATTACGCCCGCGACGAGCTCGATATCGACCTCGTGAAGCTGGCGCGCTTCGCCGGGGCGCGGGTGATCCTCGGCGCGGTGACCGACATCGACCGCACCGCGCGGCAGGTCAGGGTCGCGGGCCGCGCCCCGATCGGATTCGACGTCGCCTCGGTGAACATCGGCGTCACCTCGACCATGCCCGACCTGCCGGGCTTTGCCGAGCACGCCCTGCCCGCCAAGCCGCTCGGCCCCTTCGCCTTGGGGTGGGCCGCCTACCGGGACGGCGGCGGCACAGCCTCGGCGGCAGTGATCGGCGGCGGCGTGGCCGGAGCCGAACTGGCCTGCGCCATGGCCTTTGCCCTGCGGCAGCGCGGCCGCCCGGCGCAGGTGCATCTGATCGAACGCGCCACCGCGCTCGCGGCGCTGCGCCCCCGGGCTGCGGCAAAGCTGCGCAACGCGCTGGCCGCGCAGGGGGTTACGCTGATCGAGACCGCCGAGGTCACCGAGATCACCGCGCGCAGCCTGCGCCTCGCCGATGGCCGCGAGATCGCCGCCGACTTCGTCACCGGTGCGGCGGGCGCGCGGGCGCAGGGGTGGTTGCAGGAGAGCGGGCTCGACCTGCAGGACGGGTTCATCAAGGTCGCCCCGACGCTGCAGAGCTCGGACCCGGCGATCTTTGCCGCTGGCGACTGCGCGCATCTGACCGAGACCCCCCGCCCCAAGGCCGGGGTCTTTGCGGTCCGCGAGGCGCCGATCCTGCTGCACAACCTGCGCGCTGCGCTCGAGGGACGCGACACCCTGCGCTGCTACCGCCCGCAGCGCGATTACCTCAAGCTGATTTCGCTGGGCCGCAAGTCGGCGCTGGCCGACAAGGCGGGTCTGGCCCTGTCGGGTCCGCTCATGTGGCGCTGGAAGGACCACATCGACCGCAGCTTCATGCGTAAATTCCAAGAGCTTCCGGCGATGACCCCGCCGCCTCTGCCTGCTCACCACGCGGCGGGCATGGAGGAGGCCCTCGGCAGCAAACCCATGTGCGGCGGCTGCGGTGCCAAGGTCGGCCGCGACGCGCTCGCCTCGGCGCTTTCGTCCCTGCCCCCGCCCATCCGCGCCGACGTCACCGCGCTGCCCGGCGACGATGCCGCGCTGCTGCTCACGGGCGGTGCGCGGCAGGTGATGACGGTCGATCACCTGCGCGCCTTCGTCGAGGACCCCGAGATCATGGCCCGCATCACCTGCATCCACGCGCTCGGCGATATCTGGGCCATGGGCGCCGCGCCCCAGGCCGCGGTCGCCAGCCTCACGCTGCCGCGCATGTCCGAGCCGCTGGCCGAGCGCACGCTGACTGAATGCCTCGGCGCGATCACCGGCATCCTCCGCGCCGAAGGCGCCGAGCTGGTCGGCGGGCACTCGGCTATGGGCGACGAGTTGAGCATCGGGCTGACGATCACCGGCCTGTGCGCGCGCACGCCGATCACGCTCGGCGGCGCCCGCCCCGGCGACAGGCTGATCCTCACCAAGCCGATCGGCACGGGTGTCATCATGGCCGCCGAGATGGCCGGCGCCGCGCGCGGGGACTGGGTGGCGCAGGCGCTCAGCCACATGACCACGCCGCAGGGCACCGCCGCGCGCCTTCTGGGCCACGCCCATGCGATGACCGACGTCACCGGCTTTGGCCTGGCGGGGCACCTGCTGAACATCTGCAACGCCTCGGGGGTCGGCGCGCAACTGGAGGTGGGCAAGGTGCCGCTGCTGCCCGGCGCCGAGGCGCTCTCGGCGGCGGGCCATGCCTCGACGCTCTACCCCAAGAACCGCGCCGCCCTTCCCTTCCAGCCGCTGGGGCCAAAGGAGGACCTCATGTTCGACCCGCAGACCGCGGGGGGCCTGCTGGCGGCGGTGCCCGGAGACGCGGCAGACACCCTCGCGCAGCTGCGCGCGGCGGGCTTTCCGGCGGTGGAGATCGGCGCGATTACCGACCGCAGCGGTCAGATCGACATGGTCTGAAGCCGCTCCGCCATCCGGTCCGCCAGCGCATCGAGCGCCGCTTCGTCCAGAGCCGGGGTCTCGAACCGCTCAACCACGCGCGGAGACATGGCGCGCATCGACTTGTCATAGGCAGGATCGTAGTGATCCGCCGCCAGCGAGGCGCAAAGCGCCAGCCGCTCGCCCGCGTCGATGAGTGCCTCCCAGCGGTCCACAAGCTCGTGACCGCGGTGGTAGCGCAGCGGCGACAGCTTTTCCTTCAGCGCAGGTCCATCCGAGAGAATGTCGTCGTAGGCCGCGTTCAGATAGCCCGCCCGAGCCTCCAGCGGCGCCGCGACCTCGACCCAGGGCGCCCCCTTCATTGCCTCCCAGATCGCGGGCGGGATCAGCAGCTGGCCGATCTTGCTGCTCTCGGCCTCGACCAGAACCGGGCGCGCCGGATCGAGCGCATCGAGGGCCTGCACCAGCTCTGTCTCGAACCACTTCTGGCTCGGCTGGCCACCGGGCATGTCGCCGAGCAGAGAGCCGCGGTGCCGCGCCAACCCCTCGAGGTCGATCACCTGCACGCCGCGCGCCGCGAGCCTCGGCAGCAGCGCGGTCTTGGCGGTGCCGGTGTGCCCGCCGAGTTGGATGAGCTTGAACGGCAGCGCGGAATCGTAGAGCGCCTCGGTGACCAGACGACGATATGTGCGATAGCCCCCCTCCACCGCCTCGGCGCGCCAGCCGATCTGCTGCAGCATCCAGGCAAAGGAGCCCGACCGCTGCCCGCCGCGCCAGCAGTAGACCAGCGGCTTCCAGCCACCCTCGTGATGCGCCAGCGGTCCTTCGATATGCGCAGCGGCATTGCGGAACACCAGCGCCGCCCCGAGTTTGCGCGCGAGGAAGGGCGATTGCTGCTTGTAAATGGTGCCGACCCGCGCCCGCTCCTCGTTGTCGAGGACCGGCAGGTTGATCGCGCCGGGGACGTGGTCCTCGGCAAATTCGGCCGGGCTGCGCACGTCGATGACCGTGTCGCAGCCATGGCGGAGGAAGTCGGAAAGCTGTGTCATCTTGCGTGGCATGGCGCATTTGGTACCGCGCCGCCGACGGCGAAGAAAGAGCGATCTGGGGCGACGCTAGGGCATGCAAATTTTTTCCGCAAAAGCCTCTGGACACTCCCGAATGCCTCGGCTAAATCCCCCTCACCCGAAGGCGATGCCTTCTCCCGTGCCCGGGTAGCTCAGGGGTAGAGCAGTGGATTGAAAATCCTCGTGTCGGTGGTTCGATTCCGCCCCCGGGCACCACTTTTTCCCAGAAAGACAGTGGTAACAGACGCTTAAGTGGAATGCTTGCTACTGCAGCATCCTCCTCGATCGGTCGATTGCGTTCCAGAGCACAGCAAGTTGCTGCTCAGACGATGAGGCGCACCTTTGCGCTATCCACCGCCGGGAAGCCACAAGGCGGCTTTGAGAGGTCTCCGCGAAGTATCGCCAGCGCAGCATCGCTGGCCTCCGCTCATTGAGCGAAGCGCGCCAACGACACACGGACCAGCACGTCGGATCGACGCGACGGAGCGGGCGGAATCGTGGCGCCCATGCGCGCTCCACACTTTTCGGGCGTCACCACCCAGAACAGGAGTGTATTCATCTCAAGAGCAACGAGGCCTGACTTCCGAAATGGCCCGGGTGGATCCGCGGCCCCCAAAAGTATTCGGCCGAAGAATAAGGGGCTACGATCTTGCCGCCATAGTGTGCCCGCTGCCATCGTCGTTCCAGAGCTACAGACCCGGAGAGTCGGTGCCATCAGTCGCAACGATCGCGTCCAACGTTTCGTCCCCTGTAAATTCCCCGAACAAGGCCTCGGTGCTTTCGGCGCTGTAGGGCGTCAACCTCCTTGGCCGCTACCGACAACCAAATTGGCTGGTTTTGACCGCTGCGTTCTTCGTTGATGTTACTGTGCGGTTTCCTCCTCGTGCTTGTCGCTGATGTTGTCGCTTGAGGCTGTCGGCGGAGCGACAGCCTCGGGTGATTGTCGGGAGGCTGCAGCTCGCCGGCGGTAGCTGTCCCCATTCATCTCCAGGAAGGTCGCGTGGTGGACCAGCCTGTCGATCGCGGCAACGGTGACAGCCTGGTCTGGAAAGACGCTGCCCCAGGCACTGAAGGGCTGGTTGGCGGCGATCGCGAGGCTCTTGGTCTCGTAGCGCCGGGCGATGAGTTCGAAGAGCACGGAGCTCTCGGCCTGATCTTTCTGCGCGTAGGTGATGTCGTCGAGAATGATCAGGTCGAACTTGTCGAGCTTTGCCAGAGCAACCTCGAGGGCGAGGTCGCGTCGGGCGGCCTGGAGCCGCTGCACCATATCAGTGGTGCGGGTGTAGAGGACGCGCCGCCCGGCTTCGACCAAGGCATGTCCGATGGCGCAGAGGACATGGGTCTTCCCGGCGCTGGATGCGCCGTGCGTCACGGTCGGCGAGCTCGATTTCGGCCAAGGCAGCAAGAAAGCGGGCCTCGGGCCAACCCTCGGCATCGGCACGCCCGGCCAGAGCGAGCCAGTGCCGCTGGATGCTGGGGAGGCGCAGCGCAGTGAGCATGGCGGGCAGCGCATGCACGTCGACGGGGCGCGGCACGGGCGCGGTCATGCCTGGCCCTCCAGCAGGGCGTCGAAGCTGGCGAGGTCGGTCAGGGTGACAGGTGTGTCTCCCGGCAGCTCGCGCCGCCGCGGTACCAGCTTCGGCTTCAGGGCCCGGGCCTCGGGCAAGAGGCCCTCGTCAAGGACGCCGGCGATCAGCGCCGCGAGCTCGGCCTCGCAGGCTTCGTCATGGGCAAGCCAAAGCAGGTCGACCATCCGGCGACAGGCGTCCCTGCGGGGCAAGGCGGTGGAAAGCGCAGCCCAGGCGGCCTCGTACTCGCTGCGGGGAAACAGGCCATCGCGATAGACCGACCCTGCCAAGGCCTGCGGCTTGCGGCGCAGGGCGTGGATGACATGGCGGTAGTTCACGCAATGGACACGCACGCCGTCCCGACGCCCGCGCTGCCTGGGGTGGGTGACGACCCGGGTAGCGCCGAGGAATGCCTCGATCGGATCGTCGTAGACATGAACCCGCAGCCGCTTGCCGATGAGCTGGGAGGGCGCAGAATAGAAGACGGCATGCACCAGGAAGCCGCCGGTCTTCGTGACGCGGGAGACAACCTCGGTGAAGTCGGTGGTGCGCCGGATGGGCAGCGGTCGCAGCGTGGCCATCTCAGTGCGCACAGCGACCTCGCGCCGCCGGTTGCGGCGGGCGACCAGTTCGTCAACGAAACGCTTCCAGTCGTCGAGCTCGGCGATGTCGCGGGAGCCGCGCAGGATCAGCGCTTGGTCGAGAGCGACCTTGAGATGGTTGTTCTGAGCCTCGGCGGCGCCGTTCTCGTGGGCCTCCCCGGGATTGTTGCGACTGGCCAGCATGCCGTAATGGGCGCAGAAGGCGTCATAGCGCCGGGTCACGTCCGCCGCGGCATTGGCATCGAGGTTGCGGTAAGCGGCCGAAAGGCTGTCAGTCCTGTGCTCCTGAGGCACGCCGCCGAGGGTCCAGAGCGCGTTCTGGAGGTTCTCGGCCAGCGCCGTGAAGCTCTCGCCGCCCAGGACCACGGCAGCATGTTCCCAGCCGCTGTAGGCCAAGACGAAGTGGAAAAGCCGGTGCTCCAGCGGCACGCCACCGATGGTAACGCCAAGCCTGCCCGCATCCGTGAAGTCCGACAGCGCCATCCGGCCCGGCTCGGGCGCTTGGCGGAAAATTACATCGCGCTCGGGGCCGTGCAGGGCACGCCAGTCGCGAACGCGGCGCTCGAGGGTGCAGCGGACCCGATCATCAGGGAAAGCGTCTGGATCGGCCATCTGTAGGTGGCGCAGGAGTGTCACGGCTTGAACGGCCGGATCGCGTTCGAGGATCGGCAGCAGAAAAGGTTCCCAAACCGCCTCGAGCGGATCAGGCACGGTACGCCCGCGGGCGGGTTGGCGCTGCGAAGGAAGGCGGGGATCCGCCTCGAGGCGGCGGGCAGTGCGTTCGCTGAACCCTGCGCGGGCGGCAGCGATACGCTGGCTGTATTGAAGGCGGTCGGTCATGTAGACTCCCACTTGCTGGTCGGTGACGGGTTTGCCCGGCAAGGTCGGATCTCCGTTTGGTAGCAGAGACTTCGACCCTACCGGCCCGCAGCGGCCAGCACCCCCCCCCCGCAATCCCCCGTGAAGAGAACCGCGCCGCCGCCGCCAGCCTTCGGTCGGGCTACGCCCTCCCTACGGCTGGCGGCGGCGGCCAACTTGCCTGACGGTGCCGGTCAAGATGGTTGTCGCCCACCACGGCGCCGAGAGGCGAGGTGTCGCTGCGTGCCATAACCTGGAAACGCCCCGCGCCACCATTCTCGAAGATGAGCAAGGGCTCGGAGATGTAGCTCGTCGCGAATAGATCGACGTCACCATCGCCATCCGCGTCCGCCGCGTCCTGGATATCCACCAGATCCTCTGGGCGGGAGAGAGTCATTCTCGAGGATTAATCTTTGCAGCGGAAGTCCGATTTGAAGGTCGTACCTCTCAGCGATGAGGAACTGCCCACCGCCGATGTTCTCATAGATGGTGAAGGAAAATTCGAATTCGACGGGACCTGAGTCGTCGTCCTGAGGAGGGATCTCGACGATGCCATCGAGCGACTGCAGGCCGCGAAACTCGACGAAATCGTCGTCGCCATCTCCGTCCGCGTCGGCAGCCAGGGCCGATCGACCGCCCGAACGGACGCCGGGATCTGCTACCGCGCAACGACCGGTCCTGGCGTTGCGCCCGATCATCACCCGATTGCCGACACCGTCTGGATTGACCGCCTCAAACCAGATATCGGTCGCACCCGGCAGGCTCATGGGGGTCAACTCGGGATAGTCTACCCGCAGCGGCGCGCCGCCCTCGCCCTGGCCACCCAGTTCGATCACGTCATCGCCCGAGAGAACCAACCATTCCAAGGTGAATTCCGTATGGCACGCGCGGCTCGCGAGCGCGGCGCCCTGGTCCGAGTCCCAGTTGAAGGCGGCGATCTGCTCGCCGTTCAGAAGCACCTGCAGGAAGGAGACCCCGACGGTCGCACCCATATATCCAAACGTCAGGTCACAAAGCCCTACTGGCCCAGCGAAGACACCGCCAGCAGAAGAAACGCCATAAGACGCTTGGACTTAAGAGCCCCGTAGGCGCGCGGATTGGTGGTACAGTCGAAGCCCTGCAATCCTCCGAACCATTCGATCTCGGTCCTTCCTAGAAGAATCTCCGTAAAGAAAATAAAACTTGGCGGAACGAAGCGCGTGACTCCTTGGGCGGTTGTTGCCACGGCCGCGACCTGCAATGACATTGATGACTCTGAACCGCAGCAATTAATTCAGCAATTAACATGCGACATTGCTCACCGGAAAAGATTCGATTGAACCGTCACTTTGTGGCACCCCAAGACAAACAGATTTTTGCCAGCGCTGGTTCATGGCGCTTGGTCCCGGAACGATCCTGGTCGCGCATCACGCACCAAGCCGACAACGATCAAAATGACCGATCCCTGCGCGGGTCAGCGGGGATCTTGATCCTAGCGAAAGACAGGACGTACGTACGCCGAGCGCTCCTTGCCTGAGCGAGGGACCGCTTCTTTCTAAAAAGGGCTGTTCCGATACCGCGGGAGGCAGCGATCGAGGCTGCCCTCGGCAAGGTGACGCGGCTGCCTCGCATGAATGGAGTGGCCCGGCACAAAGACCGGGCCACGCATATTTATAAGCAGGTCGGGGTCACTGACGAAGAACCGAAAGGCTTGCGCTGTCCCAGCCCAGCCAGACCATGGAATCGCCCAGTTTCATCGTCGTGTCGGTGTCGGTATAGGCGCGAAGCCGTGCGGCACCGGCCTCTTCTACCAATATGTCAACAGCCACGCGGCTGCCGAGGAAGGTCCGGTCAACGATCCTCCCCATGACCGCGTTTCCGGTGAGGGGCTTTTCGGCCGCCAGCCGAATCTTCTCGAGCCGAAGCGAGGCACTGACTTCCTGCCCCGTGCCGGGCACCTCTGCCGGCGCCCGGCCCCTCAACTCGATTCCGCGCCAGTCGACCACGATCTCCTTGGAGGCATTGTCCACCCCGCGCACGGTGCCATCGAGCAGATTGGTCGCCCCGATGAACTCCGCCACGAAACGCGTCTCAGGGCGGAAATAAAGGTCTTCGGGCGTGCCGTCTTGCTCAATGCGGCCTCCGTTCATCACCACGATGCGATCGGACATGGTGAGGGCCTCGTCCTGATCGTGGGTCACGAAGAGGAAGGTCTTGTCGGTGCGCCGCTGGATCGACTTGAGCTCCATTTGAACCTGCGTTCGCAGCTTCGCGTCGAGCGCGCCGAGAGGCTCGTCGAGCAGCAACAATGCCGGATCGGGCGCAAGCGCCCGCGCCAGTGCCACCCGCTGGCGCTGTCCGCCCGAGAGCTGCGATGCGTAGCGGCTCGCGAAGGGCCCGAGTTCCAGGAAGCTCATCACCTCGTCGAGCCGCCGCTTGATCTCGGCCTTGCTCAGCCCTTTCAGCTCTAGTCCGAAGGAGATGTTCTGCGCCACGGTCATATGCGGGAAAAGCGCATAGTCCTGGAACACCATGTTGACCTTGCGCTTTTCCGGCGGTTGCGCGGTGACATCCTGTCCCTCGAGGATGATCCGCCCGGTGTCGGTCTTCTCGAACCCGCCGAGGATGCGCAACGTGGTCGACTTGCCGCAGCCTGACGGGCCGAGGAAGGTGACGAACTCGCCCGGCGCGATCGACAGGTCCAACGGGTGCAGCGCCTGCGCCTTGCCGTAGGCCTTGGAGACGCCTTCGAGGCGGACGATAGGTTCCTTTTCGGACAGCATGTCAGTGCTCCCTGTTCATGCGGCGGCTGGAGCGCTCGGCCCAGACCCCCAAGACCGCGGTCAGGATCAGCACCACGGTAGAGATTGCGTTGATTTCCGGCGACATGCCCGAGCGCAGCTTGGCGAAGATCAGAACTGGCAGAGTCGGGTCGTAGGAGCCGAGGAAGAACGAGCGGACGAAATCGTCGAAGCTCAGCAGCAGACAGAAGATCGACGCCCCGATGATGGCGGGCATCAGGTAGGGCAGCGTGACCCGGGTGAAGGTGACGAAGGGATCGGCGCCGAGATCACGCGCCGCCTCGCCAAAGCTCTTCGGCAGGGTCGAGAGCCGCGCCATCACCACCAGCGCCACGAAAGGCACGTTGTGCACCGCGTGCGACCACATAATTGCGAAGCCCCCGGGCTCGATGCCGAGCTGGCGCGCGTAGACACGGAAAGCGATGGCCGAGATAATCCCGGGCACCAGCGCCGGTAGGATGGTCAACGCGTATACCGCGAAGCGGCCGACGAACTTTCGGCCGCTCAGCAGCACCGCCAGCCAGGTGCCCATGGCCACCGAGACCACGGTCGAGCCCACCGCGATGACCAGCGAATAGACGAAGCTCGACAGAACCGTGCCGTCGTCGAACACGCTGAGATACCAATCGAACGTCCAGCTGTTGATCGGGAAGCCGATGAACTTGCTGTCCTTGAACCCCATCAGGATCATCAGCAGCAGCGGCACGAAGAGGTAGACCACGAAAGCCCAGAAGAAAACGGAAAGCCAGACGCGTCCGGAGCGGGTCATTTGCTGTCTCCCTTGCGAAGCGCTGCAATAAGGCGGGCGAAGATCCCGGTGAGCACCAGCGCGGCGAAGAACATGATGACGGCGAAAGCCGCGCCCGTGGGCCACTGATCACCGGCCACGTGGAAAAAGCCCGCGATGGTCTCGGCAAAGACCGTGGTGTTGGGCCCACCCAGAAGCACAGGTGTGCCGTAGTAACCGGTGGAGATGAGGAACACGAGCGTGGCGCCCGAGCCGATGCCTTCCAGCGACAGCGGAAGTGTGATGCGCCGGAACCGCGTCCAGGCGCCCGCGCCGAGGTCGGCGCCGGCCTCGGACAGGTTTCGCGGCAGCTTCTCCAAGGCCGAGTAGAGCGGCAGGAGCATGTAAAGCGCAGTGAGATAGATCAGGCCGACGCTGACCGAGAAGCCGGTGTACATAAAGGGGATCGGCCGGTCGATAAGGCCCAGCGTCTTGAGCGCGAGGTTGATCGCGCCATTGTTGCCAAGCAGGATCATGATCGCGTAGGTGCGCACGATCTCGCCGGTCCAGAACGGGATCAGCAACAGCAAAAGCAGCGCAAGCTGGTTCTCGCGCTTGACGTAGCGGGCCAGGTAATAGGCGACCGGATAAGTGATAATCAGAGTCACCAGCGTCAGCACCGCCGAATAGGTGATCGTCCGCAGGAACGGCATCATGAACACGCTCTCTTGGAAGAAGCGTGCGTAATTGGCCAGCGTGTAGTGGTTTTCCTGTCCCGGTGCGATGGGATAGGCGTCCAGCAGGCTGACCTGCAGCATCTGAAGCATCGGCCCGAGGTGCTGGGTGACGATCCAGATCAGCGGGATCAGTGACAGCAGCACGAACTGCCTGCGGGGCGAAGCGAAGAGCAGCGAGACGAGTGCCTGATAGGGCCCCCAGTTGACCAGCCGGCCCCAGAATGGGCGGCGGTCGGCTGCGTCTCCCGCCGCGGCGGAGCGGCGTGCCCCAGCATCTACGGCGTTGTTGGTCATGGCGTTTCCTCTCTGCACGAAGCGCGTGCGTCGGGCTGCGTGGCCCTGTTTTGACCCCGCAGCCCCGGTCTTTGTGCTCAGGCGGCCTTGATAGCTTCGACGGCAGGATCGACGAGGCCGTACTTCATCTCGTTCGCCTCAGCGCGGAAGAACTTCATGCCCGCCAGTTCCTCGTCGGTGAAGGAGGTCGCGGCCTTCTCGGCGTCGGTGAGATACTGGTCGGCGCCCTTGAATGTCGAAATGAAACCCGACGCCTTGGTCATCGCGGCCCCGACCTCGGGCGACGCCAACACGGCGTTGAGGAAGGTGTAGGCATTGTCCGCATTCGGCGCGTTATTGGCAATGTTGTAGGTGTAGACGAAGCCGTAGCTGCCCTCTTTCGGGATGGTCATCGACACCGGGAAGCCTTCGGCCATCAGTGCGGCGATCGGGCCGTTCCAGGCGCAGGCCATGGTGATGTCCTGGTTGACGAACATCTGCTGCACCTCGGCGCCGCCGTCGTAGTACTTGCGCGCCAGCGGCTTCTTTTCAATCAGGAAGTCACGCGCCTCGGCGACGATCTCGGCGGCCCGCTCGGGGTCGTTGAGATACTCGACCATGTTGCCGTCGTAGCCCTTCATCAGCATGACGATCGACATCATGTCCTGCAGAACATAGGCGGTCTGGCCGGCGTATTTGTCCGAGAAGAACGGCTCCCAGGACTGCACGTCCTCTTCTGGCACCATGTCGGTGTTATAGGCGAGCACCTCCATGCCCGACAGGATCGGCGCACCCCACTTATTGCCGTTGATCGTCGACCAGTCGCTTTCCGAGTAGATCGGGTTGATCGTGCCCCAGTTGCTCAGCCGGTCTGTGTCGAGCGGTGCCAGCAGGTCCGATGCAATGAATTGCAGGAAGCGATGGCCTGCGACGGTAAGGATGTCCACCGTCGGGTTCGGCGCCTCGGCGGCCAGGAGGTTGAACTGCTTGCCCTGGTCATCAACGAGGCGGACGTTCACCTTGATGCCGGTCTCGTCCTCGAACTGTTTTTTGAAGTCCTCGGGGATGAAGTCGGTGTAGGTCCAGATATTCACCTCGCCGCCCTGTGCGTAGGCGCGGCGTAGGTAGACCGGGCTGGCCAGCGTGCCGGCTGTGGCGGCCGCGGTGCCCATGAATCGGCGGCGGTTGAGGATCAGTTTCGACATGAGGGTTCGCTCCTAGTTGGTGGAATGCGGGTCTTTGAGGCCCGTCTGGTTGAGATCGGCGCCGGCCCGTCGACCAGCGTCTGTGTAGCCACGCCAGCTCGTCAGCCGGCGCTGGCCCGGTGCTGCTCCGGGCCCGGACGCCGCCCCGACAGGGCCAGCTCCCGCATTTCGTCAAGACTCAGATCGCCCAGAGATAGGGCAGACAACAGCTCGTTTTCCTGTTCGAAGTTTCGGCCATACATGGCCGAGAACAGCTTGACCCCCGAGCGGTGCAGCTCCGCCGGCACGCCGATGAGGTCGCCTAGCACGACCGTCGGCACCAGCCCGTAGGGCACGTCCTCGGTGATGTAGCGGCTGTCGGCGGTGGCCGGGCCCTGCCCTCCGGTGCCCGCCGCGACCAGCGCAGCGTTCATTTCGTGGATAGACGCGACCGGCACGTGGTAACTCTGGTGGTAGTGCTCAAAGATGGTCTTCACGCTCAGCCCCAGCGCCTCGGCGATGGCCAGACGCTCAGCGTCAAGCGCCTCCATCAACCGCCCCACGTTGCGCGTGACGTTGCCGGCCTGCGACCAGACCTCCCCATGTTCCATGCGGGTCATGTTGCCGAGCGCGATGCCCATGTGGTTCTGCGGATTGAGGTTCGACAGGGCGATGGCCAGAAGCCCGTCGCGCGGCACGAAGACATCGCCAAACAGCGCCTGGCAGGTCCGGAGTGCCTGGGTCTGCGCGTCGGCCGGTACAGTGCACATATCGATCTTGGCGCGGATGGTGTTGACGTTGCACTCCGCAACGCCGGTGCGGCGCCCGGTGAGCGCCGTGGTGCCCCAGGCCGTGATCGGCAGCGTCAGGCCCCGCGCGGCCAGCAGCTCGGACAGGTAGACCGCGCCGAAGGAGGCATGCGACGAGACGATGACCTGCTGGCCCTCGGACAGGTGTGGCGCGATGGCGTCCATCACCGCCTTGTGGCCGTAGCCCGGCACGGCGATCAGCACCACGTCGCGGCCCGCGACCAGCACCTCGGCGCTGTCCGCCACCTCTGGTTGGAACACCCCCGACAGCGCGCCGGAGGCGGTCAGCCCCTGCCTCAGCCCATCGGTGCCACGACCCGAGGGAGACCAGAGCGCGGTTTTGTGGCCGCGGCTTTCCAGCACCGCGGCAGTGCCGAAGGCGATGCTGCCCGCCCCGGCGATCCCGATAGAGAGGCTCATGCGTCCACCTCTTGGCGCACCGGATCGCCCAGGATGTGCATCAGCCGGTTGGCCCAGCCGAAGAGCGCAGTCGACAGGATCAGATCGAGGATCTCCGCCTCGTCTAGCCCCACCTCTCTCAGCGCCGCCATGTCCTCGGGCGCCGCTTCGGAGGGCGCCGCCGAGAGCTTGCGGGCAAAGTCGAAGATGGCGCGGTCGCGCGGGCCAAGATCGGCCTTCTCGCCCTTCAGGAAGAGCTCGTCGGTAACCGTTGTGTCTTTGAGGATCTGCGCGTGGCGAGAAGCATGCACGGCAGCGCAGTAGATGCAGCGGTTGACCATCGAGGCGGCCAGTGCGCCGACCTCGCGCTCGGCGCGGCTCAGGCCCTGCTTGTCGTACATGATCGCGTTGAACAGCGGCGAGCGCACCTTCAGGCTCTCGACGTCATGCGCCAGTGTCAGCACGTAGTCCGAGACCTTAGTGTTTGACGGTGTAACCTGGAGCGCATCGAGCTGCTCGGGCGTTGCCTCCTCGAGCTTGACCGGCGTCACGCGCGGCTGCCAATGCGGCACGTTGCGGGTGAACTTGTGGATGACCTTGCTCATGCGCCCGCTCCCGTCATCAGCTTGAGCCCCGCGACCAGCCGCAGCTGGTAGGCCAGAAAGGCGTTGAGTTCGCAGAGCCGAACGATGTCGGCATCGGACACCCCCGCGGAGAGCAGGGCCGAGATGTCCTCGGCCGTCACGTCGCGCGGCAGCATGGCAACGGAATCCATGAAAGCGACGACCCGCGCCAGTCCCATCACCGCCCCGTCCTCCGAGGGATCGGCCAGCGCGGCATAGTCTTGGCCCGCCATGCGCGCGGCATAGCGCCGCGCGGTCTCTTCCTGCCCGTTCAGCCGTGCGATACGGGCGGCCAGCGCCGCGCGCAGGTCGGCCGGCCAGGCGCCGCAGTCTGCGGGCGCGAGCACGGCCTCCTCGGCGGTCTGGGTCATTTCCAAGATGTTGCCGCGCAGCTCTGCCGCGGCGGCGGCGGGCCCTCCTTCCGTCACACCGCCCATGGCGGTGCTGGTCAGGGTCGAGAGGTCGCTCATGCCACAAGTCCTTTGGTCGTCTTGTCTTCGCCCGGCAGCTCGCTGGGCGTCCATTCCTCGCCGTTCAGCTCCGGCGTCTGGTAATCCTGCAGGATCTGCCAGTGCTTGGCCACATCCTCGGCGTAGAGTTTCGCGCAGAGCTCGCGCGCCAGCCACGCCGCGCCTTCCGAGACGCCCGGGATGTCGCCGCTGACCTTGCCCAAGCTGGCGGTGGCGCCGTAGTTGAAGCAATAGACGTTGCCGAGCCAAGGCGCGGTGCCGGGCACTTTCTCGCGGAAGGTGAAATCCGGGTTGAGATAGGGGAAGCGGCCGAGATCGGGGCTCTTTTCATCCTCCGGCGGCGTGTAGACGTCTTGCCAGAGCTGTATCGCGTTGGCCGCCTCGCCGAACTCGCGGCGCATCTCGGGGTCGGTGACGAAGCCGGTGCCGAGGATCAGGAATTCCGCGGTGTAGCTGCTGCCGTCGGAGAAGTTGATCCGCACCTGATCCCCCACTTGCTCGACAGAATCCGTGGCCTTGCCGAAGTGGAAATGCGCGTTTGGATGGCGACTCACGCGCACCGTGGATCCATGTGGCGGCGGGGTCTGGGTGGCGAAGCTGTACTGCATGAAGCGCCAGCGCCACGCATCAGGCAGATCGGCATAGCCACATGTGAATCCGTAGGAGCCGATGCCCATCATCTTGTTGATCGTCGGCATGTCCTTGCGGCGGATCAGGTGACGGACCTCGGCCGCGCCATGCTCCAGTGCTTCGGCGGCGTTGTCGACGGCAGAGGCGCCGACGCCGATCACCCCGACTTTCTTTCCCTTCAGCGCGTTGAAATCGATGTCGTCGGCGCTGTGCGCCCACAGCTTTCGCG
Organism: Salipiger sp. PrR003; assembly: GCF_010500785.1. Taxonomy (NCBI): domain Bacteria; kingdom Pseudomonadati; phylum Pseudomonadota; class Alphaproteobacteria; order Rhodobacterales; family Roseobacteraceae; genus Salipiger; species Salipiger sp. PrR003. Next base: position 56,453 of record NZ_JAAGOV010000028.1, on the reverse strand, counting down.
GCAGCCCCGCCATGAAGCCAGGGATATTGGGCTTGCCGGTGCCGTCGCGGCCGGTCGCCGAGATCAGCTTGCGGGTCAGGATGGATTTCTCGGGTGCGCCGCTCAGGTGCAGGCGCAGCAGGTCGCCCTCGGGCTCGACCCGGTCGACGCTGACCTTGTTCTCGACCGGCACGTTCAGCGCCTTGCGATACCAGCGCAGATACTCCATCCACTGCGGCCGCGGGATCTTGTCGAGCTTCTCCCAAGCCTTGGTACCGAACTGCGCGCGAAACCACGCCTGAAAGGTCAGCGCGCCCAACCCGAAGGCCGGGCCAGTCAGCGTCTTGGGCGAGCGCAAGGTGACCATGCGCGCATAGTTCAGCCACGGCCCTTCCAGCCCTGCCGGGCTGCGGTCAAGCACACGCACATTGTCGATGCCCCCCATGCGTAGCGCCAGCCAGGAGACCAGGCCGCACATGCCTGCGCCGATGATCACCACGTCATGAACCTTCTCGCCATGCACCTCCCGGGCCGGCACCCAGGATTTTCCCGGGTAGCAGAGGAACTCGAGGTCCTCTTGCAGCCGCGCCTCGAGGGCGGCGAGGCCCTGTCCGTCGATGGCGGGGGTGGCGTGTTCGGTCATGGTTCTGTCCCTATCGTCTGGAAGTCGTGAATCAGGCGCGCTGCGGCCAGTGTCGGTGCAGTTCGTCGATGTGGAAGTCATGCGCGTGGACCTGCTCCGCGCCCTGCCCCGGATGGTCGCGCAGATGCGGATGGTCGGCCGGCAGGTCGGGGTGGCTGTGCGCCCGGACCAGCGGATCGGCGGCGGACCAGACGCGCAACGCGAGCAGGGTCACGGCGATCGACGCCAGCGAGAGTATACCCATCGCGTGGGCCGGGTCGATCGAAGCGCCGAGCCAGCCCGCGACGGGGTAGGCTAGCAACCAGCCGGCGTGGCTGAGCGAGAACTGCGCGGCAAAGACCGCCGGCCTGTCGCCGCTCCGGGCCGAGCGCGCCAGCACCAACCCACCCGGGGTCAGCACCAGCGAGGAAGCCAGCCCGAAACCGCTCCAGAGCAACATCAGCCCGGCCACCGGCGGCGCCGACACGAGGCTCAGAAAGATCCCGAGCGTGGCGAAAAGGAAGACCCCCGCAGACATGCAGCGGCGCTCATCGAGGCGTCGCACCAGCCGCGGCACGGTCATCGCGCCAATCGCAGCCCCGACGCCATAGCAGGTCATCAACAGCGTGTAGTAATGCTCGGCGTCTCCAAGGCGCCCCCCGGCAAAGACCACCGTGTTGACCAACACCCAGGCCATGGACAACGACAGCGCGAAGTTCAGCATAAAGAGCCCGCGCAACCGCGGCGTGAGCGCGTAGATGCGCAGGCCCTTCGAGACACGCTCAAGGAAGGGCGCCTTGTGCGAAACGTGGCTCGCCGGGAAGCGTGTGGTGAAGAGGAAGACCGCCGAGCCGAGGAAGCAGCCCGAGGCGAGGAAGAAAAGATCGTCCGCAGTCAGCACCTTCAGCGCCGCAGCCGCGATGACCGGACTGAGGATCGTTTCCAGCGTGTAGGCGATGCGCGACAGCGCCAGACCGCGGGAGTAGCTGTCCTCGTCCTCGAGCAGGTCCGGAAGCACCGACTGGAAGAGCGGCGTGAACCCGGAAGAGATTGCGAAGAACAAGAAGGCCAAAACCGCGATCTGCCAGCTCGAAAAAGCCAACCCCATGAGGGCAACGATGCCGAGGCGCAGGATGTCGATGGTCACCAACGTCGCCCTGCGGGGCCGGCGCGACAGCACTGTCTCGGCCAGCGGCGCGATCAGCACATAGGAGATCATCTTGAGCGCAAGAATGCCACCGAGAATGGTGCCCCCAGCTTCCGTGCCCCCGGCCTCGAAGGCGGTGAGCGAGAGAGAAACGGTCATCACCCCCACTCCGACCAGCGACAGGATGTGGGCGATGAAGAGATAGCGGAAGTTCCGCAGTCGAAGTGGCGAACTCCGCGCGATCATGTCAAAGGGCCCCGATGCGATTGCCAAAGATAGAACCGAGCCGAAGACGCCAAGCAAACGAAGTGCATTTCCTCGGAGATATCATACGACATTCCGGCTATGACCCTGCCCCTTTGTCTCTCGGTTTGCTTCAGACATGCAGCTAACTCCAAGCCCAAGGTAATGTCGACCAGAGCCCCAGCTCAAACGCCTTGAATTTATGCGAAAGAAAAGCAACTGCAAACGTCCGGTTATGCCATGGTTTTGCGGATATTTCCCACCACTCCCATGATCCGAGTACTAGAGCATGCGCCGCCCGCAACCTCTCAGAACACGTAGGTTGATACTTGACCAACAAATCTGGAAACTCACCACCTATTTTTACCTTTGCTGGTGAAATTTTCGCTCGTATGATCGAAAAATGGACCACAAACTCGATCAAATCGATTGCCGCATATTGGAGGAACTCCAGCGCGACTCTTCGCAGTCGCAGCGGGCACTCGCTGATCGGGTGGGTCTGTCGCAAAACGCCTGCTGGCGGCGCCTCAAGGCGCTCGAAGCGGCTGGAGTGATCCGCAACTACACGGTGCTTCTCGACCGCGAACGGCTCGGCGCCGGGCTGGTTGTCTTCGTGATGATCCGTACGCGCCATCACTCGGCAGGCTGGCTCGACCAGTTCCGCAAACATGTCTCGACGATCAAGGACGTGGTCGATTTCTTCCGCATTGGAGGCGAATACGATTACTTGCTGAAGATCGTGACGCGTGACATGTCCAGTTATGACGAATGTTACAAGCAACTCATTTCGAAGGTCGAACTAGAGACTGTGACCTCCTACTTTGCCATGGAAGCTATTGAGGAGCAGCGGCCGATCCCGCTGTCATGATTGCAAGATCTGCCGTCCTCCTTGACCGCCTGCAGGCGATCACCGAGGGCTGCCCCTTGCACGGTATGGGTGTTTCGCGGCCGGGCCCGTGGCAGGCCTGCAGCAGGGAGCCCGCGGCGACCGACCGATGGGCCGTCGCCGCTGCCGGTCATGACACCCCGAGCGCGTAATCTCCGGTGAAATACGCATAGACGCTGCGCGCCGCCGCAAAGACCAGCGCATCCGCCTCGGCCATGTACGACAGGTGCGCAGCGCTGCCGGCGTCGCCGTCGTCCGCCGCAAGCAGCCCGCCGGTGCTGTCGTAGAGCGCGAGTTCCGGATAGCTCAGCGGGTCGTCCCGGTCCGCGACGCCGCTCAGGTCGAACTGGTAGCTTCGCCCGGCCTCGAGCGACACACGCACCCAATCCTCGTCCCCGGCATATGCGATATCGCTGCGTAGGGTCTCTCCCACATCCAGCGTGGTCGAGGTCGAAGCATCTTCGGGGATCGCGTCGATCGCATCGGCGCGCGCGAGCGTCAGCTGGTAGGGGCCGACTCCAGTTCCAGCCTCGTGGCCGGAATCCGCGTCGACCTGCACGAAGACCGGTGTCTCGGCCGGGGCACGAAAGTAGACCGTGGCCAATGTGCCGCCGTAGCCGCGCGCGAGCACCGCGCCCGATGCGTCGACAAAAGACAGGTAGGGGTTCGTTCCCGGCGCACTGGAAAGTTCCGCGCGGTAGAGCGAGCCCGGCGCCATCTCCGCGCGAAACCAGTCGATGTCACCGGGGTAGCCAAGATCGCTCTCGACTGCCGCGGTCACCCCCAGCACCGCATCGGTGCTTACATGCCCCGCGATGCGGTCGAGATCTTCGGCCAGACCAACCGACAGGATGTAGCCCCCGATCTCTCCGCCGTAGAGATCATAGGCGTCGACAAAAAGCGGTCCGTTCCCCGTCGCGAGGAAAGGCAATTGCGCCACCGGCGCGCCGCTATCGTTGCTGCTGCCAAGGAACGCCCCCTCCGCCGAATGCAGATCGAGCCGCGGCGCGGCAATCGGCCGGTCCGACGCCGGATCACCGGTCATCGTGAAGACATAGAACTTCCCGGCCTCCGCTTCAAAACGGAACCGGTCGACATCCTCCAGGAACGAGAGTTCTCCCTTCTGGTCGGTGCCGAACTCGAGGCGGTGCAGCGTTGTGCCATCCGCGGGAACCTCGGGCTGCAAAAGGTCGGCGACACTGGCGCGCGCAGTATAGGCATCGGGAATATAGGCGAGCAGAACGTCCTCGCCGCAGCTCCGTGCCATCAGCCGCCAGTTCCTGACGTAGAGATCATCGGTCTCGACGCCGTCAATCTCAACGCGCAACCTGTCCACGCCGACCTCGAAATCGTAGAGCTTGTCGAAATGCTTGAGATCGGAAAGCACGACCACGTCGGCCCCTGGTCCGGTATAGATCACGTCGAGCCCCGGCCCCCCGAAGATCGTGTCGTCGCCCTCTCCGGCGCGGACCGTGTCCGCCCCGGAACCGGCGAAGATCAGGTCTTCGCCGCCGAGCGCCTCGATCCGATCCGAGCCGCCGAACCCCAGCAGCCGTTCGTCTGCATCGCTTCCCTTCAGCCGGTCGGCACCCTCGCTCCCGACCACATCGAGCAGCCTGTCCGTGAGGATAAGATAGTCGGTCCGCAGCGGCTCGCCCCCGCTGGGCGTGCCGACCAGTTCGATCCTGTCGCCCGGGGATAGATCGAGGTCCTCGATGACGCGCTCGGCAGCGCCGGCCCCGGTGACGATGGCGTCGCCGCAGGTCCCGTTCCAGAGCCAGTCGTCGACCTGGACGCCGTTCACGAGGACGCGCATCCGGCTCGCGCCATCGGTCTCGTCGAAATAGCCGATCGTCAGGCTGTAGGTGCCCTTGGGCCCCGAGAACCTGCCGGTGGCGATCGCCTCGCCGGACCCCGTGGCCTGCAGATAGGCCCCGCCCGAGGCCCAGACATTGTGCGACGGCGCGAAGCCGCCTTCGATGCCGAGCGCTTCGGCCTCGGTCCGGCCGGGCGCGATCTCGGCGAAGCAATGGCCTTGCGCGCCGTACTCGACCACGTAGCCGAAGCGCGAATTGGGGTTCGGCGGCACCCCGGCGTCAGCCCAGGTGCCAGACGGATAAAGCGCATGGGCCAGCAGGTAGTCCTCGCCCCCCACGTCGTTCGGCTCGTCCCCGCCCCAGTCGACGTAGCCGGTGGCGCCGCCGGAGCTGCTCCAGAACACCTGCCCCACCTCGGGACCGCCGGTCCAGCTCCAGATCCCCTCGCGCGCCGCATCAGACCCGCCAACCCAGACATTGGGCGGCGTCATCGACAGCACGAAGGCATTCTCCTCCTCCGAGGTGATCGTCGCCAGGTAGCCCGGCAGGCCAAGGTGATTGCGACCCTCGGCGTCGGCCCGGGCCTCGGCCCAAGCCAGCGGCTCCTCGACAAATTCATACCAATGGCCATTGCCGCCCTCGGCCTTGCTCCATTGCACGGGCCCTCCGAGCTGCTGCTCCTCGAAGCGGGCAATGAAGAGATCACGCTCGCCGTTTGTGTCGTCCGGGACGAGGTTCCTCGCGTAGCTCGTGAACAGCACGCCCGACCCATCCGGCACGAATTGCGGCCAGAAACTCTGCGCGTCACCGATCTCGCCCGCGACATTGGCCGACAGCACGGCGAGCGCGCCCGAGACGAGGTCTTTCACGAAGACATCCTGCGCGCCGTTGTCATCGCGCAGCGCGAGCTCGGCGGTATCGCTGTAGAAGGCGATCTTCGTGCCGTCCGGAGAGAACACCCCGCCATAGCTGTCGGCCTCCCACTGATTGCCGAGGCTGTCGATGGAGGCCAGCGTGATCTCTCCGGTCACGAGGTCCTTGATGAAGAGGTCCTGCGAACCGTTGCGGTCGCCTGCGACGAAATTCGTCGCGCGACTGGCAAACAGCAGCTTGCTGCCGTCGGGCGAAAAACTGCCTTCCGAGCTGTCGCCATTGCCCTCGGTCCCATCCGCCCCGACCGAAAGGCGCCGCACCGCGCCGGTGGTCAGATCCTTTGTGAAGATGTCGCGCACGCCGTTGCCGTCACCTTCGATCAGGTTGTCCGCAAGGCTCGAGAAGGCGAAGTTCGAACCGTCCGGCGTGAAACCGACCCCGACGCTGTAGTTGTTGGCAGCCTCGCCCGCGGCGTTGCTCGAGAGCATCCGGATATCGCCGCTGGCGATGTCCTTGAGGAAGACCGCGTCACCGACCATGGGAAGGCCCGGCACCAGGTTGGTGGCGTAGCTGGTAAAGGCGATCTGCGTCCCGTCGGGCGAGAAATGCGCGTAGAAGCTGGCGTCATTCCCCGGCTCACCGGCGGCGCTGGCAGAGACCAGCTTGTCCACGCCGGTGATCAGGTCCTTGAAGACCACCGTCTCCTGCGGACCTGTAATTCCGCCGATCGTGACAGCGAAGGTCGACGTGTAGGCCACGCGGGAGCCATCGGCGGAAATCGCGGGCTCGTAGCCTCCCGATTCGGGGTCCGCGATGCCCGGATCAAGCGTGAGCCGCTCAATCGCGCCGCTGGCCATCTCCTTGAGATAGATGTCGCCGTAGGAATTCCGATCATCGGGGACGAAGCCTGCGCCGGACTGCATCAGCAGCTTGGCACCGTCCGCGCTGAAGACCCCGCGAATGCTCGCGCCTTCGCCCTGCTCGCCGTCGCCACCTACCGAAACCCGCTCCACCGATACGACCTTCAGTTGCGTCGCCATGACCCAGCCCTCCCTTGGTCTGCCTGACGTGCTTCGATCCCCTGGCGTCGTCCGTCTCGGGGATCCCCGCATGAGACCACGCGCGCGCGCTCTTCCCGTTGACCTCGGTCAAGGCGGACCATCGAAATGGCCTCTGGTCGGTGGCAGACGCGGGGTCCCGCACTCGATCTGCCCTGTCGAAGAGCAAAAGCCCCGGCGCTGCCGGGGCGCTCGAATGTCGTGACTGCAGGGCTCGCCCCGTCGGCATCCGCCCGGCGCAAAGGCCGGGGGGCGCTCTCATGCCAGGGAGAGAGCCGCGTCGACACGGGCACTTCGGAAGAGCCCCGCAGGGTCGTAGCACCACTGAAGCGCCTCGATCCGGTGCCGGGCCTCCTCGGAGAGCGTCGCCTTGATCGCGCGGTGCAACCGCCGGGCAGAGAACCCCGGCCAGGCAATTGCGATACTCCTGCGCCAGCCGCGCTTCCGGCTCGCGCGGCCCCTAGACCGGCACCTCGAGCCCGCGCTCGAGGTGTTTCCCCACCGTCTTGCGATCCAGCCCGGTCTGCCGCGCGATCGCGCTGACGCCGAGGCCCTGCCGTTTCAATTCCAAGATCATCACGATCTCCCTCAGTTCCACCACCCGCGCGCCCTTCCATTGGCATCAGCAGGGATAATTCTGCGTCGCCGATGGTCCGGGGGGCATGCCCCCCGGACCATCGTCAACAGCGCCAAACTGGGGAAATTTTATCCAGCGCTTTTGGGGAGATTACGTCCAGCACTCACGCCCAGATCCCCGAGGCGGTGATCCACCATGAGCTGCGGGATGCCCTTCGAGCAGCGCTCGACCCGCGCCTCGACCTCGAAGATGTCGCGCAAAAGCGCGGGCGTGATCACCTCGCCCGTCGGCCCGCAGGCCGCGAGTCCGCCCTCGGCGATCACCAGGCAGGCGTCGGTGAAGCGCAGCGCGTGACCGAGGTCGTGCTGGGCGATCATCACCAGCAACCCCTGCTCGCGTGCGAGGCTGCGCATGAGCGTCTGCAGTCCGATCTGCCGCGACAGGTCAAGCGCCGAGGTCGGCTCGTCCATCAGCACGATCTGCGGACGCTGCACCAGCGCCTGCGCCACGCCCACGATCTGCCGCTGGCCGCCGCTGAGGTCGCCCACAGGACGGCCGCGCAGTCGCCCCATGTCAAGCAGGGCGATCACCCGGTCGACCTCGGCATGATCCTCGCCCGAGACCTGCAGCCGCCGCCCCTGCATGCGCGCCAGCAGCACCGCCTCGTAAACCGAGAGCGCCGGGCGCCCGCCGTCATCCTGCGGCATGTAGGCGATGGGACGGGGTGACGACGCACCCTCGATGCGGACCTCGCCCGCCCCCTTCAAAATGCCGAAGATACGGCGAAAGAGCGTCGACTTGCCCGCCCCGTTCGGCCCCAGCAGAGAAACCACCTGCCCGCCGGTCAGCTTGGGCGTCGTGATGCCCGACAGCACCTCGCGCCCGCCGTAGCTGGCGCCCAAATCCCGCAGCTCGAGGCTTACCATGCGCTGCCCCTCCGGCTGAGGATGAGGTAGAGGAAGAAGGGGATGCCGACGATCGCTGTGACGATGCCGATCGGGATCACCGTGCCGGGGATGGCCATCTTCGACAGCACCGAGCCTACCGACAGGATCAGCGCACCCGACAGCGCCGCACCGGGCAGCAGGAAGCGTTGATCTTCGCCCAACAGCATCCGCGCGATGTGCGGGCCGACGAGCCCGATGAACCCGATGGTGCCGACGAAGGAGACCGAGATCGCGGCCAGCAGGCTGACGATCATCAGCACCTCAAGCCGCACCCGGCCCGGGCGCACCCCCATGCTCTCGGCCTTGGCATCGCCGAGCCGCATGGCGGTCAGCGCCCAGCCCCGTCGAGTCAGGAGCGGCAGCGAGAGCGCCAGGGCGGCCGAGGCGATGGCGAGCTTTGGCCAGGTGGCCTTGGTGAGGCTGCCCATGGTCCAGAAGACCACGGCCGCCACCGCCTGCTGGCTGGCAAAGAACTGGATCAGCGACATCAGCGCGTTGAAGATGAAGACAAGCGCGATACCGAGCAGGACAATCGTCTCGCTGGTCACACCGCGCCGCAGGCTCAGCGCGTAGATCGCCAGCGCGGTCAGCATCGCCATCAGAAAGGCGTTGACCGGAATGATGTAGTCCACGGCGAAAGGAAAGAGCGCCACGCCAAAGGCCAGCGCCAGCGCGGCGCCGAAGCCCGCCCCCGCCGAGATGCCCAGCGTAAAGGGACTTGCGAGCGGGTTGTTGAGGATACTCTGCATCTGCGTGCCTGCGACCGACAGGCTCGCGCCGACCACCAGCGCCATCAGCGCCACGGGCATGCGGATATCCCAGACGATCACCTTCATGCGCTCATCCACCGAGCCGGGGCTGACCAGCGTGCGGGCCACATCGGCCAGCGCATAGCGCGCCGGGCCAAGCGCGAGATCGGCGCAGAAGGCCAGCCCGAGGGCAAGGCCGAGGCCCAGCAGGATCAACTGCCTGCGAAGCACGAGGGCGCGATAGAAATCGCGCCCGGTCTCCGATCCGGTTGCGGTCCCGAGATCAGTCATCGCTCAGCGAGACCCAGTAGCCAGGCGTGTAGTCCACCGGCAGGAATCGCGTGTGAAGTTCCTTCAGCGTCGCCTCGGGGTCGAGGTCCGCGAAAAGCTCGGGATGCAGCCATGTGGCGATCTTCTGCACGGCAACAAAGTAATACGGATTGTCGTAGAACTGATGCCAGATAGCGTGGAACTCGCCGGTCTCGACGGCATTGATGCCGGTCATCGCGGTGCGCTGGGTGAGCGCCTCGAGCTTGCCGCGCGCCACGTCCATGTCAGAGCCCGGCCCCATGCCGACCCAGTTGCCACCGGGAACGTAAGCGTCCCACTGGCCGCCAGTGACGATCACCTGGTCGGGATTGGCGGCAATGATCTGCTCGGGATTCAGCGTGCCAAAGGTCGAGGGCAGGATATCGCCCGCGATATTTGTCCCCCCGGCGATCTCGACGTAGTCGCCGAAGTTGCCGGGACCAAAGGTCATGCAGCAATCGTCCGAGTAGCCGCCCGCGCGGTCGACAAAGACCTTGGGCCGGTCGAACTCTGCACCCTCAAGCGTGTCGGTCACCCGGGCCATCTGCGCTTCGACAAAGTCGATGTACTCTTCCGCCTGCGCTTCCTTGCCGGTCACCTTACCCATGATGCGCATGGCCTCGACGCTATGCGCCATCGGATCCTCGCGGAAATCGACATAGGCAATCGAGATGCCGAGCTTGGCCAATTTCTCGTCGTAGCCCGCGTCCTCGGTCGCCGCCTTGGCTTCGAGGTTCATCAGCACCAGCTGCGGCTTCAGCGCTGCAGCCTGCTCGACGTCGAAAGTGCCGTCCTTGAAACCGCCGAATGTGGGCAGATCCTTCAGTTGCGGAAATTTCTCGGCGTAGATGTGGTAGCTGGCGGGGTCCGCCTCCAGCAGGTCCTGACGCCAACCGACGACGCGCTCGAAGGGATCCTCGCGGTCGAGAATGCCAAGCAGATAGACCTGCCGCCCCTCGCCGAGGATCATGCGCTCCACAGGAGCTTCGACGGTGACCTCGCGCCCGGCGATGTCGGTAAAGGTCACGGGATCGGCCAGCGCTGCACCGGCGTGAAGGGTGAAGATCAGGGCCGCGAGGCCGGCAAGACGGTGCATCATCGAACTATCCTGTACGCAGGTCGAACTCGCGGCGGGCCTAAGTTATTTGACTAAATGAATCAACAATAATTCCCTACTGAAAAAGTCATTTTTTCGCGATGGGAAGGCGAAGGCGGGATGACCAGACCCGAAAGGGCTGGCAACACCGGTCGCCACGGACCTTGCGACTGCTGAGTGAGCGCCCGTTTTATGCTAGTATTGCGCAACCAGGCGGCGATTCTGAACTGAGCGTCTCCCTCTTCTTCGATCGCCCGTTTCATTCCGGCCGCCAAGAGTTGCACCGCGGGAGGAAGAAATGACCACGATTACGTTGAACGGCGTCGAGCAGGTCTTCGACGAAGATCCCACCATGCCGCTTCTCTGGGCCATCCGGGATATCGCCGGGCTCACCGGCACGAAATACGGCTGCGGCGCCGGGCTCTGCGGGGCCTGCACCGTGCATGTCGAGGGCAAGGCGGTGCGCGCCTGCCAGACCAGCCTGCGCGCTGTCGACGGCAAGGCGGTCACAACGATCGAGGGGCTCGACGCCGAGGGCAACCACCCCGTCCAAGTTGCCTGGCGCGATCTCAACGTGCCGCAATGCGGCTTCTGCCAGCCAGGCCAGATTATGCAGGCCGCGGCCTTTCTTGGCGAGACCCCGAAGCCGACCGACGCGGAGATCCTCGCCGCCATGTCCGGCAACGTCTGCCGCTGCGGCTGCTACCAGCGCATCGTCGATGCCGTCCGCCACGCCAGCACGGGGATCTGAGCCATGCTGAAATATCTTGAACCGCTTCTCGAAACAGGCGCCGCCAGCGTGCGGCTCGCCAAGGTGACCCGCCGCGGCTTTCTGGGGACCACCGGCGCCTTTGCGCTGGCCGCCTATGCGATGCCTGCCCGCGCCTTCGAGACCTATGACACCGGTGGCTCGGGCATGGAGCACGGGATCGTCGAGGATCCGCTGGTCTTCGTGTCGATCAACCCAGATGGCACGGTCACGCTGGTCGCCCATCGCTCCGAGATGGGCACTGGCAGCCGGACGTCGATCCCGATGGTCATGGCCGACGAGATGGAGGCCGACTGGTCCCGCGTGAAAATCGTGCAGGCCCCTGGCGACGAGCCGAAATACGGCAACCAGGACACCGACGGCTCGCGCTCGATGCGCCACCACATACAGATGGCGCGGAAGATCGGCGGCGCGGTGCGTACCATGCTCGCCCGCGCCGCCGCCGAGGAGTGGGGCGTCGATCCGGCGCAAGTTACCGTCGAGATGCATGAGGTGAAGGGCCCCTCGGGCCAGAGCCTCGGCTTCGGCGAACTGGCCGCGGCGGCGATGGCCCAGCCGGTACCCGCGCATGAGGAGGTCACCTACAAGACCGAAGCCCAGTTCCGCTACGTCGGCAGGGGCGAGGTGCAGATCACCGACCTTCACGACATCACCACCGGCAGTGCGGTCTACGGTGCCGATGTGATCCTGCCCGGGATGAAATACGCGGTGATCGCCCGACCTCCGGTGGTTGGCGGCAAGGCGCTTTCCTTCGACGCCGCCGAAGCGCTGAAAGTGCCCGGAGTCGAAAGCGTGCACGAACTGCCCTATGCCTCGATGCCGACGCAGTTCGCCCCTCTCGGCGGGATCGCCGTGGTGGCCAGCAACACCTGGGCCGCAACGCAGGGACGCGAACGGCTGAAAGTCGCATGGGAGCCCGGGCCGCACGGCGGATACAGCTCCGAGCCCTACATGGCCGAGATGGTCGCGACTTCCGAGCAGCCCGGCACCGTTGCCCGCGACCAGGGCGACGTCGATGCCGCGCTTGCCGGTGCCGCGAAGACCTTCACCGGCACCTACACGCAGGACCATGTCGCGCATATCCCAATGGAGCCGCCGGCGGCCATCGCCAACTACACCGCCGAAGGCCTGGAGATATGGGCGCCGGTGCAAAGCCCCTACACCACGCGCAAGGATGCCGCCAAGGCGGTCGGGCTCGACCCGGAGATGGTACGGGTGAACGTCACGCTGCTCGGCGGCGGCTTCGGCCGGAAATCCAAGGCTGACTATGTCGCCGAAGCGGCGCTTCTCTCGAAGGAGATCGGCGCCCCGGTGCGCGTGCAATGCACGCGCGAGGACGACGTGAAGCACTCCTTCTACCACACGACCTCGGCGGAGCGCATCGACGTCGCGCTCGACGAGAGCGGCAGGGTCACGGGCTGGCGGCACCGCTCGGTAGCACCGTCGATCCTATCGACCTTCGCCCCCGACGAGGGCAACGTGCTGCCGCTCGAGCTGGCGATGGGGATGACCGACCTGCCCTTCGATCTGCCCAACATCCGCTGCGAACATGGCAAGGCGCTGGCCCACACGAGAATCGGCTGGTTCCGCTCGGTCTCGAACATTCCGCACGCTTGGGCCATCGGCTCCTGCGTAGGTGAACTGGCGCATGAACTCGGCAAGGACCAGCGGCAGATGTGGCTCGAGCTGATCGGCGCGCCGCGCAGCCTCGACCTCAAGGCGGCTGGCCTGCCCGAGGACTTCTGGAATTACGGAGAGCCCATCGCCGAATTCCCAATCGAGACCGGGCGGCTCGCCGATGTCCTCAATATCGCCGCCGATGGCATCGGCTACGGCAAGGAACTGCCCGAGGGCGAGGGCATCGGCCTCGCGGTGCACCGAAGCTTCGTCTCCTACGTGGCCTGCGCGGCGCGGGTAAAGGTGGCGGACGGGCGGATCACCGTGCCCGAGATGCACATGGCGATCGACTGCGGCTTTGCGGCGAACCCCGAGCGCATCGAGAGCCAGCTGCAGGGCGCGGCGGTCATGGGCATGACAGTGGCGCTGCATTCGGGGATCACCTTCGAGGACGGGGCAGTGATGCAGTCGAACTATTACGACTACGACGTCGTCCGCTCCGACAACTTCCCGACAGTGGTCACCCACATCGTGCCGCATCCCTTCTCGGTGCACGCCACCGGCGTGGGCGAGCCGGGGGTGCCGCCTGTCGCACCGGCCATCGCGAACGGGCTCTTCGCCGCGACCGGCGAGCGCCGCCGTCACCTGCCCATGGGCGTGGAGGCGTAGGACATGCGGGCCCGCGCCTGGTTCGCGGGTGCGGGCTACAAAACATGAGTCGATGCGCCGCTCGAAGAGCCGATCTTCGGCGGTGCGAGACCGCATCTCAGGATGGAACGTGGCGCCTCACGCGGGGCCCTTCTTCATGAAATGGGAGTTGCCTCCTCGCACCTGCGCCCAAATCACCGGCGCGGGGTGCGGAGCATCTCGGTGATCGGATAGCGCGCCGCCACGGTGTTCAGCCCCTGCCAGACCTGGGCCAAGGCCTCGGCGGTGAGGGGGGCGTCTGGCAGAAGGTAGCTTTCTCCTGCCGCGAAGGGCGCCGCGAGTGGCTCGGAGACCAGCGGCTTGCCCGCGAGGTGCGCCATCAGAACCCGCGGCACCTCGGTATAGGCCCCGGGAAGCGAGTGGAGGTTGAGCATCGCCGCCCCCGAGGCAATGGCTTGGTCAATCTCGTCGATGCCCGCCTTCATCGGCAGCGCGCGGACATCCCGGATCTGCGCGAGCTTGGCCTGCCGCTCGGCGTTGAGATTGCCGACAAAGACCAGCCCCTCGCCCGGGCTCTGCGCCCGCGGACCCGGACCGAAAACATAGGGGCCGAAGAGGAACCGCCGGGGCAGAAGCCGCGGCAGAAGGCCGTAGAATGGCCGGTTCTGGGGATTCCAATCGACGAAGAGGTCGGCCTGCAGGGCCAGCCGCGCGATGCGCCTGCGGGTCAGCTTGGTTTCTATGGCGCGGCCGTCCGCGTCGAGGATCTGTTCGGTCTGCACCACCACGAGCCGCCGCCCCCGGCTCCGTGGAATCCGCCGCGCGCGATGCGCGCCGAGCCAGATGTCGGTGGGGCCGAAACTCTCGGAGAGCGTGGCGAGACTGCCGCTCAGCGTGCGCGCCACGAGCGCCAGCGTGCGGTGCGTGGTCAGAAACCGCAGCTCGCCGACCTCGAGCGTTTCGATCGCCTTTGCCATGGCGCTTCCCCCTATACACGCAGGCCGGGCTAGCGCATCCAAGGCCCCCGGACAAGGCGAACCGCCGCGCAGGTCGCAAGACCCTGCGCGCGTGCCGAGCCGCTACCGGCGGCCCACGGGCCTCAGGCTGTCAAAGGCCTTGCCCGTTGCCTCGTGATACTCCTGCTCGTCCCAGAAACCGATCAGGATGCCGGTCTCCGCCGCAACCTTCTGCCGCGCCAGCACTGCGGGCGTGGCGGTGATACGGGTATGGTGCCGCCGGGACCAGTCGAGCAGCGCCGCCTCCAGTCGCGCGCGGACCTGAACATGCTCCGGTGCCTCCGAGGCGCCAATGTCCACCAGTTCGCCGGGGTCCGTCTCCAGATCGAAAAGAACCGGCCGGAACCCCTCGCAGCGGATAAATTTCCAGCGTCCGTCGAAGATCATCACCGTATGCGCCTCTTCCTGCGGCTGGCCGAGGGTGCGGGCCATGTCGGACCAGTGATAATCGTGTTCGCTGATCGCATAGCGGCGCGAGATGTCTCCGGTGCCGTGCAGGATCGGCGTCAGGTCGCGGCCCTCGATCACATGCGGCTTGGGCGGACAGCCGAGCGCGGCCATGAAGGTCGGCGCAAGGTCGATCATCTCGACCAGCGCGTCCGACACAAGGCCGCGCGTGCCGTCGGCCTCGGGGCGCGGGTCGGCGATGATCAGCGGCACTTTCACCGCCATCTCGTGGTAGAAATCCTTGTCGCCCATCCAGTGGTCGCCCATGTAATCGCCGTGATCCGAGGTGAAGGCGACGATGGTGGTCTCGCTCAGCCCCTCCGCGTCCATCCAGGCAAACAGCCGCCCGAGGTTGTCGTCGAGCTGTTTGATCAGACCCATATAGGCCGGGATCACGTGCTCGCGGACAGGGTCGCGCGAGAAACTGCGGCAGACCCTTGCGCCGTGGTAGGCGCGCAGCAGCGGGTGATCGGTCTCGCGCTCTGCCTCGGAGCGGACGGGCGGCACGATGTGGCTCTCGTCATACATGTCGTGGTAGGGCGCGGGCACAATATAGGGCCAGTGCGGCTTAATATAGGACAGGTGGCACACCCAGGGGCGGCCGTCTGCCTGCGCCTCGCGCATGAAGTCCATCGCGCGGTCGGTCATATAGGCGGTTTCCGAATGCTCCTCGGGGACATTGGCGGCAAGCCGCGAGTTCTTCAGCAGCCAGGCCGAGAGCAACTCGCCATCGTCGTCGAGCCCCGAGTTGGCAAAATCCTCCCAGGGGTTTTCGGAGCTGTAGCCCTGCGCCACGAGGTAGTCGTCATAGGCGGACCAGTTCTGCCGCGGGCTGTCCGGGTGCAGACCGTCGTCGCGCTCAAAGGGCTCGAAGCCGCATTCCGAAACACGCACCCCGATCTCGCTGTCCGGATCGATGCCGAGCCAGGCCATTCCCTCGGCATCGGCGGTCATGTGGGTCTTTCCCACCAGCACCGCGCGGGCGCCCACCTCGCGCAGGTGATCGCCCAGCGTCGGCTCGCCGACCCGCAACGGCATGCCGTTCCAGGTCGACCCGTGGCTGCGCACGTAGCGACCGGTGTAGGCCGACATCCGCGACGGGCCGCAGACCGGCGACTGCACGTAGGCGTTGGAAAAGCGCACCCCCCGCGCCGCCAGGGCGTCGATATGCGGCGTATGCAGGTAAGGGTGGCCGGTGCAGCTGAGATAGTCGAAGCGGAGCTGGTCCGCCATGATCCACAGAACGTTGGGGGGCTTGGTCACTTTGCGCTTTCCTCCGTCAGCACGTCGTCCACGGGTCTGCGCAGGAAGGTCTCGAGCCGGTCGAGATAACCCACGAAGATCCTGATTTCCTCTTCGGAAAATACCTCGCGCAGGGCGGCGCGGCGGCGCGCCATCACCGGCGCCGCACGGGCATAGGCGGCGCGGCCCGGCGGAGCGATCTCGACAATGGTCTGCCGCCCGTCGCCCTCATCCCGGCGCATGGTCACATAGCCCTTGCGCCGCATCTCGGGCAGCGCCCGGCTCAGCAGAGAATGATCTGCCCGCTGGGTCGCCGCGAGATCGCGGATGGTCATCGGCCCGACCTCGTGGAGATCCCAAAGCGTGCGCCATTCCACGATCGAGAGCCCGCCGCCCCGCTGCAGGAACTGCTGCCCCTGCGAGCGCGACGCGGCGTAGATCGCCGGCAGGCGGGAAAAGACGTTGTAGTCCTCCCGCGCCCGGCGCTGCGCGATGCGTGCGGCATCCCGTTTGCTCGCATTGGTCATGATGAGCCTCCCGTTGCCCCGATAAAGCCCGAATAAATAATACGTGACAAGTCATATATATTCTGCGAGCGTTTCCCCTACGTCCCCGGGAACCGCGGGGCGTCCGCCTTTGGAGGAGGGCGGTGACCAAAGGGAGGAACCATGCTCAAACAGATGCTCATGGGCGGCGTTCTGGCGCTCGCGCCGGTGCTGGCCTCGGCCCAGGCCACGTTGACCGCCGAAACCACGACGCCCGGCTCGACACCGCATTACATCGATTCCACGCTTGCCGCGGTGCTCGACAGCGCCGGTGTCGCGACCATGCAGATCACAGAGGGCGCGACGCTGACCAATTCGGTGCTCGCGGTTGCCGAGGGCCGGCTCGACATGGCCCCTGCCCCGCTGATCCTGCCCTTCCTGCTGTCGCGGGGCATCGGCCCCTACGCCGGGGTCGGCCCGGAGCGGGGCGCCGAGCTGGCCTCGAACATTCGCGCGATTTTCTTCAACGCAGGCTCGGCGCAGATCCTCGGCTACTACAACAGCAACCCGGTCGAGGACATTCGCGACATGTCGGGCAAGCGCATCTGGAACGGCCCGCCGCGCGGCGCCGCGCTGACGTCGGGCCGGGCAATGATCCAGCTGCTCTCGGGCCTCAAGGACGGCGAGGGCTACGAAGGCATCCAGACCGACTGGCCCGACACCGTACCGACGATCACCGGCGGCGGCGCGGACGTCTGGACCATTCCCGAGGGTCTGCCCTCGGGTCGCCAGATCGCCATTGCCTCGGCGGGCGGGATCACCATCCACGACGTGCCCTCGGATCTTCTCGCCAGCGAGCTTGGGCAGCAAATCGTCGCCGCGCCGGGCCATGCGCCCTATTCGGTGCCGATCGAGGACTTCCGCGCCGCCTACGCGGGCAACGACATCACCGTGGTCACCGACGACGACACCTTCGACAGCTTCGCCACCGCCTTCGGCCAGATCGTGCCCGCCGGGCTGGACGAGGAGCTCGTCTATCAGATCACCAAGGCCTACCTCGGCGGCGAGGAGCGTTTCATCACCGGCTCGCCACGTGGCCCCTTTGCCCGAATGAGCTTCGGCGACATCGACGGCACAAGCCAGGGTGCCTGTGGTGCGGTGCAGATCAAGATGCACCCCGGCGCCATCCGCGCGTTCGAGGAGGCGGGCCACAGCATCGCCGACTGCCTGCGCCCCTGAACAGGCCCTGATCCCAGAAATCCGGCGAGGCCGCCCCGATGGCCCCGCCGACCCCGCCCCAGCAAGGCCTCGGTGACATGACGCAGCAAGACATCACCCGCCCTCTGGGCAAGCGGATCGCCCTGGTCCTCGCCGTGATCCTGGTGATCGTCGGCATGATCAACACGATGCCCGAGATCCCCGGCCTGCAGGACTGGGCGCGCGAGGCGACCGGACGGCCGTTTTTCCGGGTGTCGGGCTTTCCGCCGGAGTATTTCTACCCGCCGGTCTTCCTGGTGATGATGCTGATCGTGGCGCTCGACTCCAGCGTCTATAGAGAGTGGAAATGGGACCACCCGGAGCGCGCCTGGCTCGGCGCGCTGCTCGACGCGGGGCTGATCCTCGCCGCCCTGCTCGCGGCGGTGGGCTTTCTGGTGGAGGTGGACTCGATCTGCCTCATCGACCAGATCACCGGCGAGCGCGCGCGGCTCATCCAGGAGGCCGCCGAGCGCTCGGCCGGGGTGATCCCGGGCATCTCCTTCGAGGCCGAGGTTCCCGCCTGCCAGGCTCGCTTCGGTATCTGGATCATCCCCCTGCTCTTCACCATCATCACGCTGTTCTTTCTCTACAACATGCGGGTCTGGGGTCTGCCGCTGGTGGCGGTGGCAAGCGTCGTCGTGCTCTATACGGTTGCGACCGCGCTGATCTGGATTTTCGATCTGTCGGACAACAGCTTCCTGCTCACCAAGCTCGGCGCCGACGGCGGTGACGTGCGCGCCGCTGCCATCCAGAAAGCCACCAATGTCTTTGTCACCCCCGATGGCTTCATGGGGCGGTTCATGGACATCGTGGTCAACCAGGTCTTCCCCTATGTGGTGCTGGGCGCGCTCTTCGGCACCTCGGCCGGAGGCACCTCGCTGATCAAGCTTGCCGTGCGGATGACGCGCCGGCTGCGCGGCGGGCCGGCGCATGCGGCCATCGTCTCCTCAGCCCTCTTTGGCACGATCACCGGCGGGCCGGTGACCAATGTGCTTTCCACCGGGCGGCTGACCATCCCGATGATGCGGCGCAACGGATTCTCGCCGCAGTTCGCGGGCGGCGTCGAGGCGGCCGCCTCCTCGGGCGGGCAGATCATGCCACCTGTGATGGGGGTTGCGGCCTTTGTCCTCGTGGCGCTGACGGCGGTGCCCTACACCAAGGTGATCACCGCCGCCTTCCTGCCGGCGCTGGCGTTCTTTTTCTCGATTTTCCTCGCGGTGATGTTCCAGGCCCGCAAAGACCGGATCGAGGCCATGCGCGAGCTCCCCGAGGACCTGGTGATGCACCGGCAGGACTGGCTGAACCTGGTGATCATCGTGCTGCCGATCCTGACCATCCTTTTCCTGCTCCTCGGCTCCAAGGACACCATCGGGGACAGCATGGTGGCGGCGCTGCTGCCGGACTTCGTGACCCAGATCATCACCAATGCCACCGGCGACGCAGTCTCGGCAGGCTGGTGGGCGGTCGCGGTGCTGCTGCCGCTGCTCTTCCTCGATCCCGAGACCCGCGCAAAACCCTCGAAGGTGCTGCTATCGCTCGCGGATGGCGGCATCCTCATATCGCGGCTGTTTCTGCTGCTCTTTGCCGTGTCGATCATCTCGGCCTTCCTCAACGAGAGCGGCCTGACCGGAGAGCTGACCCGCGCCGTCACCACCTGGCTCGAGCGCGCGCAAGTGCTGCATCTCTTCGGCCTCGAGATTCCCATCGTCGGCGGCGTTTACCTGATGCTGGCGCTGGTGTGCGCCATGCTTTGCGCCATCCTGCTCGGCATGGGCATGCCGACCGTGCCCGCCTACGTCAACGTCGCCCTGCTGCTCGGCCCGCTGCTGTCGAGCCTTGGCGTCAGCTTCTTCACCGCGCATATGTTCGTCTTTTACTTCGCCGTGGCTTCGGCGATCACCCCGCCGGTCGCCATTGCCGCCTTCGCCGCGGCTTCGATCACCCGCACCGAGCCCATGCGCACCGGGCTTGCTGCCGTGCGCGTGGGCATCGTCATGTTCGCGATCCCCTTCGTCTTTGCCTGGTACCCCGAGCTGCTGCTGATCGAAGAAGCGGTGACGATCACCGACGACATGGGCCGGCGGGCCTTGATCGAAGGCTACAGCGGTGAGGTCGAGATCACCGCCCTGCTCTTGCTGGGCGCCCGGCTGATTTTGGCACTCTACCTGCTTGCCTCGGCGCTGACCCGCTTCGACCGCCGGGACCTGGCCCGCTGGGAGCAGGTGCTCCGGCTGGTCGCTGCGGTTCTCATCCTGTGGAAGACGGTGCCGCTCATGACGCTCGGGCTGGCCCTCGGGGTCGGGCTGATGGTCCTGCACGCCATCACGGCGCGCGGCGAGCCCGCACGCACGCCGGTCTGACGCCTCCCACAGCCACGTTCAGCGCGCCCCGGGCAACCAGAGCGCAAGACGCGCCAGCGCGGAGACCTCCTCAGCTCAAGCGGCCCGGGCCGGGAAAGACACCGGGGAAGTGCATGGTCGCGCTCTTTTCGATGCGACGCAGATGTTCGGCCGCGCGGGTATCGCCGTCCTTTTCCCGAGCGGCGGTGAAAAATCCGGGCGCCGGGTTCTTGCCGTCGGCGAGCAGCGCCGCAGCATGCAGGTTGCGCTGGTTCGGCAGCGGTTGGTAGATCGGCGTGCGGGCAGGCGTCGCCGGGTCCGGGACCGGCACGCTCCGCAGCCGCGGCGTCGGACGCTTGGCGAGTTCGCGGCGCGCGGCGATCAGCGCGGCCTCCGTGCGGTTCTTTGCCCCGAGCTTGCGCATCACCTGCCGGACGTGCAGCTTCACCGTCGCTTCGGTGGTGTCGAGGACGCGGGCGATCTCCTTGTTGGAACGGGCCTTGCCGAGGTGGTCCAGCACGGCCAACTGGCGTGGTGTCAGATCGGCGAGGTCAGGCTCGTCGCTTTCTGCTGCGTCGCCGGGGTCTCCGGCCTGCTCGGTCCGTGTCTGCCGCGGGCTCATACGCGGGGCAGCCGCGACGGTGCGGGGCGCGGCGCCATGGTCGCCGGACGTCCGCCCGGACAGGTCGGGCAACTGCTCGGGATCGCCGGACGGCGCGGCGCCCGGCTCTCTCGAAGGCTCCGAGGATTGCAGCAGATCAAGCACCGACGGTGGCACGAAGATGCCCCCGTGCAGGGTCAGGTCCAGGGATTTCAGAGCGACCGCCGGGTTGGTCGATGCCGGAACCACCCCCCGCGCCCCGGCCTGGAGCGCGCCGCGCACGAACTCTGCGCTTGCAGCTTCGCAGAACAGCACGACGGGTCCAAACCGTGCCGTCTGGCTGAGCGTGCGAACGATGCCGAACCATATCTCATCGCTGGTGCTGGCGCCGGTATTGATCACGCACATACCGCCCGTCGCCTGCGGAAAGATGTCGCCGGCTTCACTTGCGGCGATCTCTTCGATCCGCAACCCGTGGAGCCGCGCAAACCCCGAAAGAAATTGGGAAAGCTGTGCGCGCGTCAGGGGCATCTCATCCACGATATAGAGGATGGGCTCCTTTGAATTTGAAATGCTCACTGCATCAATCTTCCGTGCTGTGTCCCTTGTTGAGCGGGATCTCATTAAAGATGAATTTCAGAATCTTCTTTCTCGAAAATATGCAAATTCTTGAAGAGCTCACTACAACTTCAAGTATAGCACCGCGATGAATTTGAACGCCTCGGAATATATCTCTCAGCGCGGCCTTGGCGGATTGTCGCTGAGCGCCGGGCCCTCGAAAATTTTAGACATGACGGCCCAGCGTGGAATTGGGATTGGATAGGTACATCGCTTATCGTTTGTGTTTCGTGCGTTACCTCGGATCATTGACCGACGTTCAAGGTGGCGCTTCGTGGCCTAAGCATCGAAATCCAGAATCTCGGCCGCAGGGTAGTCCGCCGCGTGCGACAGGCACCTTCTGCCCGCACTTTGCTTCATCGCGTTGTGCCAGCGCCCTCCGTCGCAGGGCCTGCGGCCCTCAATCCACCCGACTCAATCGACTCGCCGGCCGCGCTCAACCGATGGCCAGCGATGCATCGATCGACGAACCCGAATAGGTATCCTCGATCGCGATCGCGCCGGTGCTGACGTCGGCATCGGTATGCGTCGCGCTGACGGCCACATCGAAATTCACCGTCGCGACATTCCCGCTTTCGACCTGCTGGTAGCTATCGAGGAGATAGCTGCTCTCGGGCGTGATCATCAGGGTGCTGCCAGTGTCGATGCAGGCAAAGTCCACCGCGATCAGTTGGGTCCTGGTTTCTGACCAGTTTTCGCCCGTCGTGGTCGTCGTCCGGGTGAAGACGAAGTCCGCGCCCTCGACATCGCAATATGCGTTCGTCGCTGCGGTTTCAGCCCCACCCTCGGCGGCAGCGAAAAACGTCCCGCTGCCAACTGCGAAAGACCCATAATCCGTGTCGCTGAGTTCCGCGGTCAAATCTGCGCTCGCCCGGGTGTGTTCGCCCCCCGCCTCCGCGGTGCCCCCGATCTCCACGTCCATGGCAGAGGGGCTTTGCTCCGAAGCCGCCCCCAGTGCGCCTGCGACTGTTTCAGCCAGATGCTCCAGGTAGTCCACGACCATGGCGATCGTCTTTTCGGACCAATCTCCTTTTTGGAGCATCCTGCCGGCGCGTGCTAAAGCTGCCCAATACAATTCGCCCCTCCTTCGAATACTCTCAATTCCGTCGCACACAATGGTAATGCGAATGGGCGCAAATTTTTCTGCAATAACGAAACCCCCCGGACTCTTACGATATGGGCTGCCTGGGCCGCGGAGCGGATGCCCCCTATGCGCTCGGAGCTCACTCAACTCAAAGGACTTTTCGAGCCTCCTTGCGCACCGGGCCCGCGGAGCGCGCAAGAAGTCTGCGCGCCCCTATCGAAAGGAGAAACGCCCTCGGGCGACGTATTAGCCGAAAGATTAGACGAGTTTCGCGCGGCGGATCACCGGGCCAAGCGACATCATCGTCGATCGCGCGCTGCGAGTCTTCTTCGCGAGTCCGAGACAAAAGGTGCGAAAGCGCCGCCGCGGGGTACCATTGGCCTAGCCAATCCCTCGTTCGCCGCGGACTGCCGTTCTGCGGGCGGGCGAACGCCTCTCTTTCTGCCGGAAGGATCGCTCCGATGCAGCCGCAAGACACCAGTCCCCCGCTTCACGCGCTTCCGCCCGGGGCCGCGCTCGACCGGCTCGAGACCGCGGCCTCGGGCCTCAGCGCCGCCGAGGCTGCGCGGCGCCAGGCCAGGTATGGCGCGAATGTGCTCCCCGAACCGGCGCAGCGCCCCGCGGTCCTGCGCTTCCTGAGGCAGTTCAACAACGTGCTGATCTACGTGCTGATCGGCGCGGCCATGGTCACCGCAGCCCTGCACCACTGGGTGGACACCGGCGTCATTCTCGCGGTGGTGCTGATCAACGCAGTCATCGGCTTCGTGCAGGAGGGACGCGCCGAGGATGCCATGGACGCGATCCGCCGCATGCTGGCGCCGCGGGCTTTGGTGTTGCGGGACGGCAAGCGGAAAAGCATCGAAGTGGCAGGGCTGGTGCCCGGCGACATCGTCTTCGTCGATGCGGGGGCCCTGGTGCCGGCCGATCTAAGGCTGCTCGAAGCGCATGCGCTGAAGGTGCAAGAAGCCGTGCTGACCGGCGAGTCGGTCCCCGTCGAGAAGAGCACCGCCCCGGTGGCCGAGGACAGTGCGCTCGGCGATCGCAGCCCGATGCTGCATTCCGGAACGACGGTCGCCGCCGGGACCGGAACAGGCGTCGTCACCGCGACCGGCCCCGCGACGCAGATCGGGCAGATCAGCGGGATGCTTGCGCGCGTCGAGACCGTGCGGACGCCCCTGCTGGCGCAGATGGACCGCTTCGCCCGGTGGCTCACCGGCATCATCCTCATCGCCGGGGTGGTGCTGCTGGGCTATGGCAGCCTCGTGCGGCACCTCCCCTTCGGCGATCTCTTTATGGCGATCGTCGGCCTCTCGGTGGCCGCCATCCCCGAGGGGCTTCCCGCCGTGCTGACCATCACGCTCGCCGTCGGGGTGCGGACCATGGCGCGGCGCAATGCCATCGTGCGTCAACTGCCCGCCATCGAGACGCTGGGCTCGGTGTCGGTGATCTGCTCGGACAAGACCGGCACGCTCACCCGCAACGCCATGACGGTCGCCAGCCTCGCCGCCGCCGGGCGGCTCTATACGGTGGCCGGTGACGGCTATGCTCCCGAGGGCGCGATCCTTTGGCAGGACAACCGGGTCTCAGCGGACGAGCACACCGTTCTGACCGAGGTCGCCCTCGCCGCTGCGCTTTGCAACGACGCGCTGCTGCAGGACGCCGGGACCGGCTGGCAGGTCGAGGGCGATCCGATGGAAGGCGCGCTGCTGGCGCTGGCGGGCAAGATCACTGGCGCCGGCCTCGCCCGCTTCCACCAGTGGAGCCGCACCGACGCCATCCCCTTTGATGCGGCGCACCGCTACATGGCCACGCTGCACCACGATCACGAGGGACATGCGCAGATCCACCTGAAGGGCGCGCCCGAGGCGGTGCTCGCGCTCTGCCGCGACCAGCGCAGCGACTTCGGCGGCGTGGCGCCACTCGACCGAGACCACTGGCAGGCGATGGTTGAACGGCTCGCCGCCGAAGGGCAGCGGGTGCTTGCCATTGCCCAGCGCGCGGTGCCGCCCGCGCAAACCGTACTCGACAAGGCCGATCTCGACGGGCAGCTCACCTTCATCGGTCTCATCGGCCTGATCGACCCTCCCCGCCCCGAAGCCATCGCCGCCGTCGCCGAATGCAGGAGCGCCGGCATCCGGGTGAAGATGATCACAGGCGACCACGCCGCGACCGCCCGCGCCATCGGCCGCGCGATCGAGTTGCAGAACATCACGCGGGTGCTCACCGGCGCTGAGATCGAGACGATGGACGATGGCGCGCTGGCCGCGGCAGTCGTCGGGACGGACATCTTCGCGCGCACCTCGCCTGCCCACAAGCTGCGCCTAGTCACCGCGCTGCAATCGCAGGGGCTGACCGTCGCCATGACCGGCGACGGGGTCAACGATGCCCCGGCTCTCAAAAGGGCCGACGCGGGGATCGCCATGGGGCTGACCGGCAGCGAGGCCGCCAAGCAGGCCGCCGCCGTCGTGCTGGCCGACGACAATTTCGCCTCGATCGTGGCGGCGATCCGCGAGGGCCGCACGGTCTACGACAACATTCAAAAGGTCATCAGCTGGACCCTGCCCACAAGCACCGGCGAGGCGATGACGGTCGTGGTCGCGCTCTTTGCCGGGATGGCCTTGCCGATCACCCCGGTGCAGATCCTCTGGGTCAACCTGATCACCGCCGGTACGCTGGGGCTCGCGCTCGCCTTCGAGCCACCTGAGGAAGCCGCCATGCACCGCGCGCCCCGTCCCCGCGCGGAGCCGCTGCTCTCGGGCACGCTGGTCTGGCACATCGTGCTCGTTTCGGCGCTGTTTCTCTTGGCCGTCTTCGGGATGTATTTCCACGCCATCGCTCGCGGCCATCCCGTGGCGCTTGCGCAGACAACCGCGATGAACACGATGGTGA
This sequence comes from Salipiger sp. PrR003, assembly GCF_010500785.1. NCBI lineage: Bacteria > Pseudomonadati > Pseudomonadota > Alphaproteobacteria > Rhodobacterales > Roseobacteraceae > Salipiger > Salipiger sp. PrR003. The sequence continues at coordinate 31,138 of NZ_JAAGOV010000028.1, read as the reverse complement.
TCCTCGAGACCTTCCACCTTTTCTTCATCCGCAACATCCACGGCAGCTCGCTCACCCTGAAGGCCGCCCGGGGCACGCCGGTCATCTGGGCCTGCGTGCTGATCGTGGCCGGCGCGCAAGGCGCGATCACCTACCTGCCAGTGATGCAGCCCATCTTCCACACCGCGCCGGTCCCCTTGGCCGACGGGCTTCTTGCCTTCGGGATCGGCATCGTCTTTCTAATGCTGCTGGAGGGCGAGAAGCAGCTGCGGCTCCGGCGTCTCGGCGCGCGGCGCGCCGTCTAGGGCGGCGCAGGCGCTCCGAGCATCAGCACCGCGCCGCCTGCGACAATCGTCAACAGGTAGACCGGCAGCACCCGCAGCCCCAGCGCGCGGCTCCCGACAACCAGGCTGATCGCCGCCTTCACCACCGAGTTGACCGAAACCGCGATGAAAATCGCCACCGCCCCGTGAAACACCGAGAGGTCCGCCCCGACGAGCCGCGACACCGAGATGGTCAGCGCATCCACATCCGTCAGCCCCGACAACGCCGCTGCCGCGTAGACTCCCGCTTCTCCGAGCCAGAGCCGAAGGTAATGCACCCCGAGCAGCACCGCCGCGAGTACCCCGCCGAAGCCGAGCGCCGCCCCGAGCTCGAGCGGGTTCGCGAGCCCCTCGACCGGCTCGTCCGTCGCTGGGCCCGTCGGCGCGCGCACCGAAAGCCCTATGGTTGCCAGCAGCCCGACACCGGCCATGACCGCCACGGGCAGCACCAGCGCACCGAGCAGCGCAGGGCCAAAGACCGCGACCAGCGCCAATACGCGCAGGAACGCCACCGAACCCGCCGCGACGATGCCCACCGCCGCCATCGGCGCAAGGCTGGGCTGCGCCTGCACGACACGTGACAAGGCCAGCGTCGTCGAGGTCGACGAGGCGAGCCCTCCGCAGAGGCCCGTCAGCAGCATGCCAAGCTTCGCCCCACCGAGGCGGATCGCCACGTAGCCCAGGAAGGAGAGACCGGCGACCACCACGACGGCCCACCAAAGGTCGTAGGGATTGAGCACTCCCCCGGGCCCGTAGCCCCGGTCCGGCATCAACTGCAGCCCCACCACAGAGATGAGCGCGAGCTTGAGCACCGCCGAAAGCTCTCCGCCGTCCATGCGCGCCACCCAGCCATGCAGCCGGGATTTCAGCGACAGCAGCAGCGCGCAGATCACGCCCGCCGCGGCGGTGGGGGCCATTTCGCCCAGCACCGAGGTGGCGCCGAGCAAAAAGACGAGAAGCATCGCGATCTCGGTGGTCAGCCCCGCATCGCCCTCTGCCCGCAGGGTGAACCAGTAGCTCACCGCGAGCAGGCCGCTCAGCGCCAGCAGCACCGCGGCCGGCAGCACGACTCCCGAAACCGGCACCAGAGCGCCCGCCACGCCGCCAGTCAGACCGACGAGCGCAAAGGTCCGGACCCCGGCGACCCGTGCGCCCTCGCGTTCGGCCCTTCCGTGCCAACCACGCTCGAGACCGACCAGAAGCCCGATCGCCAGCGCGAGCCCGAGCCTTTGCAGGAGTTCCATATCCGTCATGGTGGCCGCAGGGGTCCCTCATCAGATTTCGTCCAGCCTACCAAGAGTGTGGGAGCCGCGGGACGATCCAGATCAATTGGCGGTCAGAGCGCGTCTACGCTCACCATGCTTGCCGCGGATCGGCGCAAACGGCATCATCTCGGGGATTTGACTCCAAGCCTTCGCCCCAGAAAGGCAATTCATGCGCGCATTCCTCTCTTGCCGCCGTCGCGCGGCTCTCGTTCTACTTGTCCTGATCGCCCGCCCTGCTGTTGCTGCCGATCTCTCCGCCGGGGCCCAGGCTTGGGCAGCCAACTGCGCGAAGTGCCATCGCGACCCGGCACGTATCGCCTCGGCCGTCCCTGCTGCGGGCGACGCCACGGGGGCGGCGCGGCTCGACCGCTTCCTCGCCGATCATCACGCTAAGGACCCCGCGACCCGCGCAGCGATCCTCGCCTGGCTAGAGGATCAGGCCAGCCAGTAGGCCAGCACCATGGCCACGACCCCTCCCCAGAGCGCCGCGAAGCCCGCCAAGATCCGGCGATCCTTGGCCGAGGCGCGACCCGCTGCGTAGCTGAAGCGCTCGTAGCTGATCGCCTGCATCGGCACCCCCATCTCCAACGCCGTGTCCGCGACGAAGGTCATCATCGGTCCGGGGCCGCAGGTCATCACTTCGCAGGCAGCGGGATCGAGCCCTTCGAAGGCCTGCGCGAGATGCCCCCGCATCAGGGGGCCGCGCAGCAACGCGCCGCCGTCATTGGCCCGGTCGGAGATCAGCATCGGCACCACCCCGAGCGCCGCGCAGGCTGGACGGTAGAGATCTGGCGGCACCATCGCCTCTGCGCTCCGCGCGGCATAGATGAGCCGCACCGGCCGGCGGCTCTGGCTGCGCGCGAGATGCGCCAGGATGGACAGGATCGGCGCGATGCCCACCCCGCCGGCGACGAGAACCAGCGGCCCCTCGCCGCGCGGCACGAAGCTGCCATGCGGGCCGTCGACCGAGACCCGTGTCCCCGGCGCGAGCGCTCCGATCCCGTCTGTGAAATCCCCGGCCTCCTGCACGAGAAAGCGCAGCTCCGGCTCGCCGGGGGCGGAGGCGATAGAAAACGGATGATCGTGCAACGGCAGGCGCTTGCGCCCGAAGGCGACCCAGGCGAACTGCCCTGGCTCGAAGCGCAGCCCGCCGCCCTCGGGCGGTGCGACCCTCAGCAGCCAGAGGCGCTCTCCGGCGGGCTGTGTCGCGCGGAGCGTCCAGCCCTGCCGGTTCGGCCGAATGAGGCGGACGGCGTAAACCCAAAGCGCCGGAAGGGTCACGGCGAGCGCGAAGAGGATCCAGAGCACCGCGCCGAGCGCCCCTGCCCTGCCGGCGTTCACCGCGTGCCAGACCACCAGCCCCACGAGGGTGACGGCCCCGAGCGCGTGCCCGGCCCGCCACATCTGGTAGCGCATCCCCATCCGATCGCGCAGCAGCGCGAGACAGACCAGGACGGCGAGCAGAATGAGCGCGAGCCGCGCCTCCCAAAGGCCGGGGGCTGACAGGACGAGATCGACACGCCGGGCGAGTCGGCCCGGGCGGTCGGCGTCCGGCAGCCCGATCACCGCCAGAACGTGCACCAGCGCCAGCAACAGCGCCACCGGCGCCGCCCACTTGTGAAAGGCCATGGTGATGTCGATCCCGATCCGCCCCGAGATCGCCTCGAAGCGCCCGCTCGTAATCATCTGCAACAGGATCATCCCCGCAGCGGCCACCCCTGCCCCAGTCGCCAGCCGCATTGCGCCCTGGCCATGCCCCTGTCCGGTCAGCAACGCCGGCAGCAGCGGCAGCGCGATCACTGCGGCGTAGCAGAGCGCAAGGGCAAGCGGCGGCAGGCCGCGCCGCTTGGGCGGCGTTGGGGGCATGGCGATGTCTCCTCGATCACCGCGACTCTAGCTGCATTGCCGCGACATTCCTTGACACGGATCACGCCACGCCAGGGCGCGAGGCCGGAAATGCGCTCGGGTGCGCGATTCACGCAGGACGCGCACGGGTTAGAAAGCCCTTGCTGCGGAGACCGAAATACAGGGGATATCCCTTCATTCTTCGGCAACCGATTGTTTCCGCGCATTTCGCTTGCCATTGCAATGGAGATGACGCTACCTCATGACGAGAATCGCCTTAATTGTTCCTTATTTTTACGAGTATCTTGGAGGGCCATCATGAGCCTACGCAACCGCCGCCTGTTCAATTGCCGATCCTGCGGCCACAAGATGCGCCTCGGCGCCGTCGAGTGCGGGAGTTGCTACCAGCCCACTCCGCGGATCAACCGCCTGCCCTTGCCCTTGCTGCTCGGTCTTCCGCTGGCCGCGTTGCTCGTCATCCTCACGTCGATTTATTTCCACTAGAACAGCTGGTCGCAGCGCGGCGGGACTGAGCCGCCTGGGAGGCCAGTCCGCGCATTGCCCCAGGGGCGCCCTCTCCGGTCAATTTCCTGCCGCCGCATCTTCACCCCCCCAAGCCCCTTGTCGGCGCAACCCGCCGAATCGTGTGAGGCCGGCTTGAAGCGACCGGCACCGGGCAGTCCGCTCACCGCCCCGAGGCTGTACCAAATTTTGACGATAATTTGTCCGATCGGCCCCTCGTGGGTGTTCGTTCTTTGAGCACCATTCGGAAAAATCTGGCTGCTCGCCAATTTTTTCCATGGATTCGTCAGGGAATTGTGTTCTTAGTGTGAACGTCTCTTCGGGGTATTTTGACCCTCCGGACATATATTGATCTGACTATTTGTGAAGTACATTGGTGTGTTTGTTTGAGGGGTGCCTTGTTTTGCCCGGCAATTTTCTATCGTTGCGCCGCATTGCGCAATTGAGACGTAAATGTCGACTCGAGTTCGTCGCTCTGGTCTTCATCGCAGCCTGCGATACCTTCCCGCTCACCCCGACGGAGTTCGACAGGGAATTTCAGCAGGCGACCTTCGTGCTGCAACCGCAGGCCGATGCCTGGCTGTCGACCCGAAGCGCCCAAGTGGTTTTGGAGCGACGTTTCCGCGGCCGCAGCGAACAGCACATCCTGCTTCCCAACCCGACCGCCATCTCGGGCGAGAACTACATTCTTCTCCGCTCGCATGGCACCGGCCGCGCCAGCATCGGACGGTTCCAGCCGCTCGAACTGCTGAAGTCCGCCGGAGGCATCCCCTATCCGTTCACCGCCGCCGAAATCCGCGGCATGACGACGGAGACCGACGCGCTCGGCCAGATCGATTGGGCGCACTGGACCAATTACTCAGGATTAACCTGTGTGCTCGCCTTCCGCCGCTTCGACGGGGCGAACCGCACCATTCCCGCCGGCGCAGGCGCCATGGACCTCGCCATGCGCAATTGCGTCCACGGCACCGTGGAAGAGGCGCTCGCCCCGATCGCGCCGCAGGGGGCGAGCTTTGCCGCCACGGGACTCGCCGAAGAGGCCGCCCCCAAGATGTTGTCCCCGCTCGCAGGACCGCTGCCATGAAATTCCTTGATCTCGTTTCCGCAACCGGGGCCTTGGCCCTCGCCCTCGCATGGGCCGCGCTTTTTGCCGTGGTGGTGTTCCTCGCCTCGGTGCCGACCTCCGTCGCCACGCAGGCGCTGCTGTCGCTTCTGGCCTGCAGTCTGATCTACGTGATGAAGCCCGGGGTGACCTCGAACATGACCCTGCGCTTCGTCGTCCTGTCGATCGCCGGCACCTTCGTGCTCCGCTACTGGCTTTGGCGCCTCTTCGAGACGCTGCCCTCCTTCGAGGACCCGGTCTCGCTCGCCGCGGCGCTGGTCCTCTTCGCGGCCGAGAGCTTCACCGTCGCCATCTTCTTTTTGACCGCCCTGATCAACTCCGATCCGGTCGATCCGCCCAAGCCCGCCCCCGTACGCCTCGAAGATGTGCCGACGGTCGACATCCTCATCCCCAGCTACAACGAGAGCGAGGAGCTGCTTGCAGTGACCCTCGCGGCGGCGACGCGGATCAATTACCCCGCGGACAAGAAGCGGGTCGTGCTCTGCGACGACGGTGGCACCGACGCGCGCTGCAACCACACCGACCTCGAGACGCGCCGCCGGGCGCGCGAGCGGCGGGCGAGCCTTCAGGCGCTCTGCAGGGAACTCGGCGTCGAATACACCGCCCGCGCCCGCAACGAGCGCGCCAAGGCCGGCAACCTCAATGCCGCGCTGCAGCACCTCGATGGCGAGCTGGTGCTGGTGCTCGACGCGGACCACGTACCGACCCGCGACTTCCTGGCGCGCACCGTCGGCTACATGGTCGAGAACCCTCGGCTCTTTCTCGTGCAATCCCCGCACTTCTTCACCAACCGCGACCCGATCGAGCGCAATCTCGCGTTGCCCGAGACCTCGCCCTCCGAAAACGAGATGTTCTACGCACAGATCCACCGGGGCCTCGACCGCTTCGGCGGGGCCTTCTTCTGCGGCTCGGCGGCCCTGCTGCGGCGCCAGGCGCTGGACGAGGTCGGCGGCATCGCCGGCGAGACCATCACCGAGGATGCCGAGACGGCGCTGGATATTCACGCGCGCGGATGGGAGAGCCTCTATCTCGATCACGCGATGGTGGCCGGGCTGCAACCCGAGACCTTCGCCTCGTTCATCCAGCAGCGCGGTCGCTGGGCGACCGGCATGATCCAGATGCTGATGCTGAAGAACCCGATCTTCCGCAGCGGCCTCTCACTGAAGCAGCGCCTGTGCTACCTGAACTCCATGAGCTTTTGGCTGTTTCCGGCCATCCGCATGATCTTCCTCCTCATGCCGCTGCTTTACCTCTTCTTCGGTCTCGAAATCTACGTTGTCACGACGCAGGAGGTGCTGGCCTATATCCTTCCCTATCTGCTGATCGGCTTCATGGTGCAGAACGCGCTGTTCGGCAGCGTCCGCTGGCCGCAGATCTCGGAAGTCTACGAGATCGCCCAGACGCCCTATCTGCTCAAGGCGGTGGTGCATACGGTGCTGCGGCCGCGCGATGCCTCCTTCAAGGTCACCGCCAAGGACGAGACGCTGGACCACGCCTTCCTGTCGCCGGTCTATGCGCCGCTGGCGGTGCTCGCCGCGCTGCTGCTGGCGGGTCTGGTTGCGGGGGCGTACCGCTGGGCCGCCTTCCCCGGCGACCGTGCGGTGGTCGAGATCGTTGGCGCGTGGAACCTCTACAACTTCCTGCTGGTCGCCTACGCGCTGCGCGCGGTCTTCGAACGCCCGGACCAGCTCGACCGGCCGCGCTGCGGGATCTCCAGTCCGGCAATGCTGCGCTGGTCCCAGTCCGCGCCGGGCGACGACGAGCAGGCCGCGGAGGTCCAAGCCGAGATCGTCGCCTTCACCCCCCGCAGCGTTACCCTGCATCTCGGCAACGATACGCGGTCGCGCCACGGGAGGGTGTTCCGCGAAGGGGCCTCGACGGGCCTGAAGGTCGAACTCGTACCGACCCTTCCGCAGGCCCCAGAGCTCGAAGCGCCCCTGCCTCTCAAGGTGAAGGCCGTGCGCTCCGACGTGGAAGGAACACTGATCGAGCTCGACGTCGCGCCCGCGCAGATGATCGCGGCAAGCCGGCTGACCGCGCATCTGGTCTACGGCGACAGCCTGCGGTGGCACTTCTTCCGGAAGGTCTATCCCCAAGGCAGCACACTGATTGCCGGGCTCGCCTACGTCGCTGGCAAGAGCCTGATGTCGGTGCCGAAGTCAGTGATCGGTTTTCTCACCGAGCCAGCTCGCCGGCGCCGCGAAGCGACCGAGGATGCCATGCGTGGCGAACCCGCCTTCGTGGTTGCGCCAATGGACCGCCCGGAGCCCCGCCCGGCACGGGCACCGCTCGAGGCCGCCGCGGTGGCCGGTGCCGCAGATTACCTTGTGATCGAGGAGTGACGCCATGAAACAGTGGATCCTTCCCCTTCTTGCCGCCGCGCTCCTGCCTGCCTTCGCGCATGGCGTCCGCGCACAGCAAATTCTCCTGGACGACATGCCGGAGCTTCCGGCGCAGGACGCTTCAGTTGCGCCGGCCGAGCGCCTTGCGCAGAGCGCGGTCCCCAGGATGGACTGGACAGCCGCCACGCCCATGGCAGAAGAGCGCACCGACGGGCTGCCGGTCCTGCTGCCGCTGCGCCCGGTGGTGCCGCAAGGCGCCGAAACCGAGGGCTACCGCGTGCAGGGGCAAGTCGGCGAAGCGCGCTTCGTCCTGTTTCTGCCGCGCAAGGCGGAGGGTGCCGAGCTTGAGCTGACCACGCTCAGCTCGATCAACCTTCTTCCAGAGCAGTCAAAGATCCGGGTCGAAGTCAACGGCACCACCATCGGCACCGTCATCCCCGATAACTTCGACGCACTCGGGACGGATGCCCTCGCCATTCCCGGCAGCGCACTAAAGCCCGGGCGGAACGTGGTGACCCTGCGCTTCCAGCAGGTTCACCGCGTGTTTTGCGGCCCCGACGCGGCCTTCGATCTCTGGACCGATGTCCTGCTGTCGCAGAGCGGCATCAAAGTCGCACCGAGCGATTTCGGCGCGGACGCCCCCGGTTTCCTAGCGGCGGTCGCGGCACAACTCGGGCGCGGACAGCCGCTTGTCGTGGTAGAGAGCCATGGCTCGGGCGACGTGGCTTCGATGACCGCCGCCATGGCCCGGGTCGAAAGCCTGTTCGAAGGCCTGCCGCCGGAAATGCGGATCACCGATCCCTACGCGGTCGCCACGGTCCCGCCGGCGCTGGCGCGGGTGACGCTGCTGCCCGAGGAATTCTCTCCTCCCGACCTGCCGCAATTTCGCCGTGGCGGAGATGGCGCGCTGGTGCTTGTGGCAAATGCCGCCCATCCCGAGCAGGTCGCACGGGTGATGCTGAGCGCCTTTGACGAGGGGCATCCCGCCAACCCGGTGCCGCTGCTTCAGCCCGGCGTGCCACGGTCGCTAGCGGACCTCGGCGCCGGGCGCCTGGTCGGACAGGGAAATTACATCCGCGAGACGGTGCGCTTTCAGCTTCCCTGGGATTGGCTGGTGCTATCGGCGCAGCGTGCGGAGCTCCGGCTCGACTATGGGTTTGACCGCGATCTGCCAAAGGGCGCCCTGCTTCTGGTGAAGATCAACGACGCGACCGTCCACCTTCTTCCGCTCGACGAGGACGACAAGGCGGGACAACGGGTTGAGACCCTGCGCATTCCCTTCGCGGCGAACATGCTCGACCCCGGTGTCAATCAGCTGACCTTCGAGGCGCTGGTTCCCGGCGATGCACCGGACGAGGCCTGCGCGCCGCGCAGCACGCCGATCTTCGAGATCTTCGACACGACGACGGTGGAAATCCCCACGGCGCCCAGCATGTCCGTCGCACGGCTCGACCTGGTGCTGGATGCGCTGAGCCCCGAAAGCGTCCGGCTGAGCGAGGCCGCCGCGGACGCCCTGCCGCTTGGTCTTCTGCCGCGCCTGGCCTCGGTCTTCGTTGGCCATGGTGCCAGGGCACCGGGAGCCGCATCTCTGACCATCGGCGTTCCCTCCGACCTGTCGACCCTCGGCGGGGCCATCCTCGGGGACGCCACCTCGACGCTGCAGGAGGCGATGCTGATCGCGCCACATCCCGAGGAGAAGGAACTCGACGCCTGGGCCAAGGTCGACAATGGGCGCTGGTGGCGCGCTTTCTACGACACTGACAAGGTTGGCACCGCGATCCGGGCCTTCCGAGACCGGCTCGCCGCGATCTGGCGCGGCCCGCAGTCCGAGCTGGACGCCTGGCTCGAAGGGCGCGCCGCCGACGCCATGCTGCTGCAGCCCGACCTCGATCGCCCCGGGGACATCTGGCTCATCCTCCGCCCCAACCTCGCGCCCGAGAAGCTTGTTGCGTCTCTGATCGACGGTGGCGGGCGTCTCGACGTCCCGCGCGGGCAGGTGTCGCTGTTCACGCCCGACGCGGGCTGGCAGAGCTGGCACTCCTCGAAACGGAGGCTCAAGCTGCACGAGCCGCTGACCCTCGACAACGCGCGCAGGGTGGTCGGCAATTACGCCTCCCTCGCACCGCCCGTGTTCATCGTCCCCATGCTGGCGCTGTCCCTGGTCTCCGCGATCCTCGCAATGGGCGTCATGATCATCACGCGACGGAGGAAGAAATGAACCGACGCGATCTTCTCGCCTCCCTTTCCGCAACTGGCCTTTTCGGCGCGCTTTCCCTGCCGGCGGCGGGCTTGGCGGCAACCTCCTCAACCAGCCTCGAGGCCGGCCTTTTCGATGTCTGGGAGGCCTGGCGCGATGCCAACATGGACGCGACTGGCCGCGTGATCGACCGGCTACAGAAGACGTCGAGCCATTCCGAGGGGCAGGCCTACGGCATGCTGCTGGCCGCGATGATAGGGGATCGGGCGACCTTCGAGCGGCTGGACGCCTGGACCCGGCTCAACCTCGCCATCCGGCAGGATGCCCTGATGGCCTGGCGCTGGCTTCCCGACGCGCCGGTACGGGTGCCCGACCTAAACAATGCCAGCGACGGCGACCTCTTCCGGGCTTGGGCCCTGCTGCGCGCGGCGCGGCGGTTTGATGCCCCCGAATACCGCACCGCGGCGGAAGCCATCGTGCTCGATCTCGTCCGGAGCTGCATCGTCCACCGTCCCGGTGCCGACCCGCTTCTGCTGCCCGCGGCCCGTGGGTTCGAGACAGAGGCAGGGGTCCTTTACAACCCCTGCTACGCGATGCCGCTGGCGATGCAGGAGTTGGCGGCCGAGTTCAACCAACCGGTGCTCGCCGCGGCGGCCCGCGGTGCGGTCGAACTGGCCCGCCAGCTCGCGCTCGACGGCGTTGTCCCCGACTGGGTGGAGGTGACACCGCAGGCCCTTGGGCCGGCCCAGGGGTTCTCCTTCGATGCCGGCTACGAGGCGATGCGCGTGCCACTCTATTTGATCTGGTCGGGCCTGGGGGATCACCCCGCGGTCCTGCGCTTCGCCGAGGCCCAGTCTCGCGTCCCCCCGGGCCTCGCCGCCACCCGGCTCAGCCGCGGCTCCGGAGAGGCTCTCACGACCAGCGCGGAGCCGGGATACCGGGCCATCGCCGCGCTCGCGACCTGTGCCGCGAGCCAAGAGATCGGCTCGCGGATCCCGCCCTTCTCGCCAAGCGCCCCCTATTATCCGGCAACCCTGCAACTCTTCGCCCTGATCGCGCAGGCCGAAGCCCTACCCACGTGTGTACCGTTATGAAAAAGTTCCATTTTACCCTCGCCCTTCTCGCCATGACCCAAGCCCTCGGCGCGCTGTCCGCTCAGGCCCAGTCGCCCTCCGACAGCGATCTCCAGGCGCTGCGCTTCTACATGAACGAGGCCAATGACTTGGCCGTCCGCTCCGAGGTTCGCCGGCTGCAACTTCGCTATCCCGACTGGGTGGTTCCCGAGGATCTCGCCACGCTGCAGCAGATCGCACCCGACGAGGCGGTCGCCAGCATCTACCGCGAGATCCGCTCGGGCAATTTCGTCCGCGCCCGCACCCTCATCGAGGAAACCGGCCGCGCAACCCCGGGCTGGGCCCCCTCGCCCGAGTTGCTTGCGGCCCTGTCGATTGCCGAAGCCCAGTCGAGCTTCGATCAGGCGGTCTCGCGAGGAGAGCCCGAGGCCGCCATCAGGATCGCACGCGCCACCCCCGAGCTGCTGCGCTGCGAGCGGGTGAACAATGCTTGGCTCCTGGCCGAACAGTATCAGGCCGCGCGCGAGCCCGCGCTGGCCCTTACGACGCTCAACGGCGTCGTCCGCAGCTGCTCCGATCCCAACATCCTCGTTGCCACGCTTGAGAAATCCGTGGCCGTCGCCAGCCTCGAGGAGCTCGCCGCCATGGCAGATGCGGCCCGCGCCGGCGCGCCGGGCTCCGCCCAGCGCCTGACCTCGGTCGAGAACCGTCTGCGCGCCGGGCTGCAGACTCAGCCACGCCCTCTTGCCTCCGCCACGCCGAGCGGCGCCCCCGCCGCCTTCGATGCGTCTGCTGGCGCCCTCTCCTCGAACAAAACCCAACGACCGTCGGCGCAGCCTCCGCTTGCCCCCTCGCCGCGCCGCACCCTGTCCGGCGGCGCCTCAACAGCGCTGTCGCAGGCGCGCACCGCCGCGCAACGTGCCGATTGGTCAACCTGCCTTGCCGCCTCGGCCAAGGGCACCAGCCCCGAGATCGTCTCCCAGCGCGCTTGGTGCGCGCTCAACGCGAAGCGTCCGATGCAGGCTTTGAACGATTTCAAACTTGCGGCAAGCCGGTCGCCCACGGCAGAAGGCCGACGCGATGCCCGCTACGGGATGGCGCTGGTGATGCTGCAGCTGAACATGGTCGACCAGGCCGCGAACGTCGCTGCCACCACCCATTTCTCGGACCAGCAACGCTTGGAAGTCGAGACGCAGATCCTCGACAAGCGCGGCGTCTCTGCCTACGAACGCCACGACTACCGCCGAGCCATCGCCTATTTCGACGAGCTCGAACGGCTGAGCGGCGTGGTCCGGCGCGATATCGCGCTGCTGCGGGGCTATGCCTATCTCAACTCCGGCCAGCGCGCCCGCGCCCGGGTCGAGTTTCAGGCCATCCACGACAAGCTGGCCACGCCGGAATCGCGCCGCGCCCTCTCCCGCGCGCTCCACTGACCGCCGGGCGGGCCGCTCTCTTCGCCGACGCAGCGCTCCGGCCTGCGTGACCGATCAACCGCAGAGAGCGGGCGGCCCTTTCGGTGGACCACGCATGGGACGTCGCAACAGAGCCCCTACGCCCATCACCCATTGCAGCGATCCGAATAGAGAGGTATTCATAGTTTTTCTAAATAAATCAATATATTAGATCATATAATATCTACCGACGCACCGATTTCCTCCGCGCCCGCGGACCAAATATTCTTTTAAATCCCATTTTTAGGAATTGCTTCATGACCAAGATCGAAATCGAACGCGAGCGCCACCAGAGCACCCGGCGCCAGCGCAGGGCCCAGATCTTTGAACTGCTGGCAGGCACCGCAATCTTGCTCTGGGTGATCGCCCACTTCGGCGCCGGAACCTGACGTCTGGATCTGACGCCGGTTCTGACAGCACTGCTTGACCGCCTGACCCACCGCGCCAACATCCTCGAGAGGAATGGCGAGGGCTAAAGGCTCACGCAAAACCGCGCGCGGAACGCCGGTTGCACCCCGTAGAGAGCCGAGGCGCGCGCGTGAGCCCGCCGCTCGAACCATCGCTCGGGTGTGACGAAGGTGGGCCACGCCGTGCGATCAAACTCGGCGATCAAACTCGATGGATCGGGATCCTGAGACCCCTGCGCTCACCTGACGCATCGAACGCCTTGGGCGTGATGTCCCAGGCATGATGGCACTCAATCTCGCGGCAGAAGCTGCGCCAGAGCCGCTCGGACCTGTGCTGCGAAGATAATTGGAAATGACGGAACTGCGACGAACGGTCGCGGGTTGTGAGGCAATGACGGCGCGCCACCGATCAACCTAACCGAAGGAGGCAAGGATGACCGATCCTTCCCAACACACTCCGTCCACACCTGCCGCAGAAAGTGCCGCACGCGAGATGCGTGATGATCTGCGCACCAAGGCCCGTGACACGGCAGAGGAAGTGAAAGAGCGCGCCAGCGGCTTCGAGGAACAGCAGCGCGGGCGAATGGCAGACGAGGTCTCGGACGTGTCGAACGCGCTTCGCAAGGCCGCCGAGGAGATGCGCAGCGGCTCTCCGCAGGAACGGACCATGTCGCAGATCGCCTCGACGCTGGCGGATGCATCGGAGTCGATCCGAGACAAGGATCTGGGCGAAATGGCAAGCAGCCTTTCGGACTTCGCGCGCCGCAACCCGATCGCCTATCTCGGCGGTGCCGCAGTTCTTGGTCTTGCCGCCGCGCGCTTCGCCAAGGCTGGCAAGAGCGGAGGCAGTTCGGGTCCGGCGCCGGAGCCCGCCCCGCGCTCCGCGCCGCCAACCAGCCCCGTGGATGCGGCCCGCGCCCGTGATTTCCCGGCGCAACCCACACCGACACCGACCGCGGCGACCCCTGCCACCCCAGCCTATCACCGCCCGGAACCGGAGGACATCTGATGCCGACCGAACAGACAACCGGAACCACCAATCTGGTGAGCAACATCATCGGACATGTCACCACCTTGGTGCGCAAGGAAATGGAACTGGCGCGCGCCGAGCTGGGCGAGAACCTCAACGGTGCCATGACGGCGGTGGGCGTGATCGTCGCCGGCGTGGTCTTCACCCTTGTTGGCCTCAACGTCATTGCCGCCGCGCTGGTGGCCGCTCTGACCGCAGCAGGCATGCATCCTTTCTGGTCTGCCGTGATCGTCGGGGGCGTCGCCCTCATTGCGGCGCTGATCATGATCAAGGGAGGGATGAGCAAGCTCAAGGCAAGCAGCCTTGCGCCGACCCGCACCACCGAGAACGTCCGTCGTGACGTGTCCGCAATCAGGGAGACGACCAATGGCTAATCGCAAGACGGCGGCAGAAATCGAGCGTGAGATCGAGCGTGAGCGCGAGGGCCTCAGCGCTTCCGTCTCCGAACTCCAGAGCCGTTTTTCGGCGGACGAGATCGTGGCACAGGTGGGCCGCCACCTGCAGACCCATGGCAGCGAGATGGGACAGGCGTTCTCGAAGTCGGCCAAGCAAAACCCCATCGGGCTCACGCTGACCGCCGCCGGCCTCGCATGGATGGTGTTCGGTCGCTCCTATGATGACGAGGACAAGCGTCTCGCGGGGGACCCTCTGAGCCGCCAACTCCGCAAGCGCCGTCCCGCGGCGCCCACCGAACGCGCGCCGTCCGGATCCGACTGGGCCGCGCGTAAGCCGGGCTACGGCACCAGCTACCGTCCCAGCTACTACGACGATCTGCACCTTGATGACGGGGAGGAGAGCGACACCTTCGGTGACCGCGTCGCCCGGACGCAAGCCCGCCTGAAGGCGGGCTTCGAGGAGGGGCGTCACAACGCGGCCGCCACCGCAGGTGTAGCCCGCGCCAAGGCCGGCGAGGCCGGACACACTGCCCGCGACTCCATCTCGGCAAAGTCGGCCCAGGCCCAGTCGGTGCTCGAAGACGGCTACGACCGTATCGCGTCGGGGACCGAGCGCATGTCGGAAAGCGCCCGGCGCAGGGTCATCGAAGCCCGCGAACGTGCGCTAATCGCCCGCGAGCGTGCGGGCCGGAAGGTGCAACGTGCCGGTGCCAGCGCCGCCGATTTCTTTGGCGAGCATCCCCTCGTGGCCGGCGCCCTTGCCATCGCGGCCGGCGCCGCCCTCGGCGGAGCCGCACCGCGCACCAAGGCCGAGGACGACTTCATGGGCGAGTACAGCGACGGGTTGTTCGCCGAGGCCGAAGCGATCTTCCACGAGGAGCGAGATAAGCTTGCAGCGGTGGCCGATGCCGCCCTCGACGAGGGTCAAAGCATCGCCCGCGAGGCGCGCGCAGAGGCTGATGAGCGCACTCCCGGCGACAAGCCCGCCGAGCACGCACTTGCCGATGCCGCGAAATCTGCCGGCAAGCGCGTCGAGGATCGGGTACGGGACGAAGCGGAGGCGCAGAAGCTGGGCCGTCCGGACGTGACCTCGGACACGCCGAAATCGGATACGCCGAAGCAGGGCTGAAATCAGCTAACCGAGACCTCGCGCCGGTGCCGGGTGGCACCGGCGCGACTTTGACATGATCAAGGATGAGTGGATGCCAAACGACGGATCCTTTGCCACACGGCCACGCCAGATCAGCTTGACCGGCTGGAAAGCCATCGCGATGCGCGTGAAATCCGAGTTGGCTGCAGACCGGATCAGCCTGGTTTCGGCGGGTGTCGCATTCTATGCGCTGATGGCAATCTTCCCCGCAATCACCGCCCTCATGGCGATCGCCGGGCTGTTCATCACCCCCGCCGATGTCACTGCACAGATCCAGCAGATTACCGAGGTGCTGCCGCAGCGTGCCGCCGAGATCCTGATAGAGCAGGCCAAATCTGTCGCGGGGTCGCAGCGTGGCGGTCTTGGTCTTGCGGCGGTCCTGGGTCTGCTACTTGCGCTCTATTCTTCCTCCCAAGGGGTTGCCCACCTGATCGAGGGGCTGAACGTCGCCTATGACGAAACAGAAGAGCGCGGCTTCACCCGCCTCAAGTTCACCACGCTGGCCCTCACGCTGCTGCTGATTGCCGGACTTCTCTTGGCCATCGGGGCGCTTGTCGTTCTGCCCGGCATGCTCGCGATCTTCCAGTTTGGTCCAGCGCTCGAAGCCTTTGCATCGTGGATGCGTTGGGGCGTGCTGCTCCTGTTGGTTGTTGCCGGCATAGCGCTGATCTACCGGTTTGGCCCCTCCCGAAAGGCGGCGGAGTGGGCTTGGATCACCCCCGGTGCCCTGGTCGCCTGCCTGCTCTGGCTCGCCGGGTCACTCGCCTTCTCTCTATATGCCGAGCATTTCGGGTCCTACCAAGAAACTTTCGGATCCCTGGCCGGCGTTATCATCTTGTTGTTCTGGTTGTGGATTTCGGCTTACGTGATCCTCTTGGGGGCCGAGATCAACGCCGAGATGGAAGCACAGACCTGGGACGACACCACCACCGGCAAGGACATGCCGCGCGGGAAGCGCGGGGCGGTGAAAGCCGACGAATTCAAGGGGCGCGACGCCCCCTGAAACGACGGATCCTGGGGGTCGCGGCCCAGCTCTGAGCAGCGTGTCCCATTCTGACATTTGCGCCTTGTTCGATGCGCCCCGGTGGTCGAGGCGCTGAAAAGTGCTGGCAAGTTTCCTGCGCCATCGCCAGCGCTACCTGGCGCCGGACGGAAGCCGCGCCCGAGAGGCTTCACTCGCGAACAACAGCGACCACCGCCCTGCCCAGGTCCTTCAGCGCCGCGTTGCGGACCTCGAACGCCGCATCCGTATCCGAGACGAACATCGTCGCGATCCAGGGTGCCTCGCCTTCAGGCTGGATCACCGCGACGAGGTTGCGCGTGTGGCGTCCGCTGCCCGACTTGTCGAGGATCAGCCAATCGTCCTCGGCCTCGGCGCGGAGCAATGCGCCGGTCACGCCGCCGTGGCGCATCCATTCCGCCAACTGCCCGCGCGCTTGCGGAGACAGCATGTCGCCCAGCAGCAGCGCCCGCAGCGTCTCGGACATGGCGGCCGGGCTCGTGGTGTCCCGCTCGTCGCCGGGCGCGAACGTGTTCAGCTCGGGCTCGCGGCGGTCGAGACGGCTCGTCGGGTCGCCGACGCTGCGGAAGAACTGCGTCACCGCCTCCGGCCCGCCGAGATGCTTGATCAAAATGTTCGCCGCCACGTTGTCGCTTTGGTCGACCGCCGCGAGGCACAGCTCGTCGAGGGTCATGGTGCCGCCAACCCGCGTCTCCATGACCGGAGCATAGGGCACCAGGTCGGCCTCGCGCACCGGAAGCGAATCGGAGAGCGACAGCGTGCCCGCATCGCTGCGCGCGAGGATGGCGCCGCAGACGGGCACCTTCACAGTGCTGTTCATGAGGAAAAGCTCATCCTCGCGGTGAGCCCAGGACCTCCCCGAGCCGGTGTCCAGAAGCGAGAGACCGACGCGGGCGCCGAGCTGCTCCTCGATCCGGGCGACGGTGCCCCGGAGCGCCTCGACAGGCGTCTCGGCGAAGGCGGCAGTGGCCATGGACAGGCCGAGAGCGAGCCCTGTCGCGACACGCGACAGGATGGGAGCGGTGAACCGCATGGGACCATTCCTTTCAGGATCTGCGCCAGTGGCGCTTGAGGTGTGACATCACATGATGTCATGCGCCCTGTATATTTCGGCTTGATCCCAGCCATCAAACGACAAATCTTATGGCCTTCCATTAGCTGAGGCACTGCCATGGATCGCCCTGACCTGCCGCTCAATGCCCTCCGGGTGTTCGAGGTTGCCATGCGCCAAGGCAGCTTCACCAAGGCCGCGATCGAGCTGCGCGTCACCCAAGCCGCGGTCAGCCACCAGGTCGCACGCCTCGAGGACCTTCTGGGCGCGGCGCTGTTCCTGAGGACATCACAAGGACTGGTTCCGACTGACGAGGGCCGCCTGCTCTTCCCCGTGCTCGAACATGGCTTCGACGCGATGGCGCGGGTGCTCGACCGGCTCGGCGGGCGGCGCGACATCGAGGTGCTGAAGGTTGGCGTCAACACGACCTTCGCGATGGGCTGGCTGATGCCTCGGCTCGAGGCCTTCCGGCAGGCCCATCCCGAGATCGACCTCAGGATCTCGACCAACAACAACCGCGTGGAGATCCTGCGCGAAGGGCTCGACATGGCGATCCGCTTCGGCACCGGAGGCTGGACGGGACACGATGCGATTCCATTGGCAGAAGCACCGATGGCGCCCCTCTGCGCGCCGAGCCTCGCGTCACGGCTCCTGCATCCTTCGGACCTCGGGCAGGTCACACTTCTGCGCAGCTACCGAAGCGCGGAATGGCCGGGCTGGTTCGAGGCCGCGGGCGTGCCCTGCCCGCCCGTCACCGGGCCGGTCTTCGACAGCTCGGTGGCGCTCGCCGAACTTGCAACCTCGGGCGTCGGCGTGGCGCTGCTGCCGATCTCGATGTTCGAGAGTTACATCACGCAGGGTCGTCTGGCACAGCCGTTCGGGGTCACCGTTTCGGTCGGACGTTACTACCTCGCCTGGCCGTCTGACCGGCCAGCCACACCAGCGATGAGCACGTTCTCGCGTTGGCTGACCGGCCAGAGCGCTGAATAAATAGCCAACCAAGTCGGGTCACCCCAAGTCCGCCGCGCGCGCTGAGCACCGCGGAGGGCGCCGGACAGCCCAAGTTGCAGAGACCCTCCCGGGGCCCGATTTCAGGGCATGGTCGCCGCTGTGATCGTCGCAAGTGGAAAGTCGTTGCGAACGTGTCACGGCACCGAAAACCGGATGGGACGCGCAACGCTAAAAGACCCCTGCCGACGCCGAAGGATTGCACGCAGAGCAGCGCGGGATAACAAATGTTGCCGGAACCCCGGGTCGCGTCCGCTGTTTTCATCACAGCGCCGCACTCGACGGTGGCCTGCCTCACAAGGAACCAAACCATGTCACCACCCGACGGGCGTAGCGCCTTTTTCGGTCTGATGGCGCTTGCCATGCTGCTGCCGACACTGGCAATTCCGGTGGTCGCACTGGCCATGCTGGTTCAGGCCGTTCTCGGGGCGCTCAACCTTCATGCCGGGTTTGGCCTGAAGCGCCGACGGACCGATGCGGCGTCGCGATTTGTGACACCCCAGCGGCTGCACTTCTCCGTGCATCTGGCGATCCATGACGAACCTCCCGCCATCGTCGCGCGCACGTTGCGCGCCTTCACATTGCAGGTTGATGCGCCTGAGTTCGAGGTCATCGTGCTCGACAACAACACCGCCGATCCGGCACTCTGGCGCCCGATCGCCGCGCTGTGCGATGCACTTGGCCCCGCGTTTCGCTTCTACCATGAAGAGGGCGTCACCGGTGCCAAGGCAGGCGCGCTCAACATCGCGCTCGCGCGCACAAATCCCGCGGCCACCCACGTGGTCATCGTCGATGCGGACTACGAGGTCACGCCGGATTTCCTCGCCATCGCGGCGCAGGAGCTGCAGCGCAGCGGTGACGACTTCGTCCAGTTCCCGCAGGCCTATCATGGCGACGCGGGTCCAGCGCAGGGGCTGTCGCTTGAACTGGCGGACTATTTCCTGCGCCACGCACGGCAGGCGAACCTGGCACGGGCGATGTTGCTGACCGGAACACTCAGCGTCATAAGTCGGCCCGCCCTCGAGGCTGTCGGCGGATGGAGCTTGCGGAGCATCACCGAAGATGCGGAGCTTGGCCTGCGCCTGCACCGTGCGGGGTATCGCGGGCGGTTCGTAGACAGGATTGTCGGACGCGGCTTGCTGCCCCTCGATCTTGGCGGCCTGAGCCTGCAACGGTATCGCTGGGCCGCCGGCAACATGGACACGGCGCGGGGTGTATTCGGCGGGCTCCCGGCGCGCACGACGCTCCAGGTCTTCGCGCAGCTCACCGCGTGGGCAAACCTCGCGCTGCCCTGTACCGCCACGTTGATTGGCGGCGCCGCCGCGTTGTCGTTGGGACACCACGCCGAGGCAAGCCGCTTTCTGGTCACGCTGTCGGGGATCGGCCTCGTGCTGGTTTACCTGTCGGTCTGCCTGCCCATGGTCATCGCTATGGCCGTGCGCGGCCGCCCCCCGTTCAAGGCCTTCGGGGTGGCGCTGGCGGCGCGCGCCGCGATGATCCTGCCTTCGGCGCTCGGGACGGTGGACGCCCTCATGGGCCGGTCCGGCAGCTTCCAGCGGACCGAGAAGGACATCACTCAGGCTTCCGATGCCGTCGGGCCGATGCTGCCCGCGCTGGCCCTCTGCGGCGGCGCGCTGCTGGCCATCGCGCATTTGCCTGCCGCCGCCGCGCTCGGCGCCGTCCTGATGGCGCTGCCCTATCCGCTGGCCCTCGCCACGCGCCGCCGCCTGATCGCCTACCGCTCCGCCCTTCACCCCGCCTGAGGAACGCCCAATGACACCCAGCGTCACAATCGTCATCCCGACCTACAATCGCGCCCTCGTGCTGCCGCAGGCCATCGAGGCGGCGCTGGGGCAGTCGCACCCCAAGACCACGGTGATGGCCATTGATGATGGATCGCAGGACGAGACCGGGGCGATCATCGCACGCTACGCGGATCACCCCTGTTTCGTCGGCGTCAGCCTTGCGGGCAACGTCGGCACCGCGCAGGCAAAGAACGTGGGCATCGCGCTCAGCACAACGGACGCCATCACCTTTCACGATTCCGATGACCTGCCCCACCGCGACAAGGTCATGCGGCAGGCCCGCGTGCTCGGGAACGAAACCATCGGCGCGCATCCCTGCCTCAACTGGCGCCTCGCCGGCCGCGAGCCCGAAACGCGCATCCAGGTGGGGGGCGTGCTGTCCCATCACGAACTCATCCTGCCTGATGGCGAGCGGGTCGAGATCCGCCGCACCCTCAGCCTCGTTGACGACTTCTTTCCGAACTTGCAGATGGCCGCGGGGGTGCCGGGGGACTGGACGCATGTGAATTCCGGCCTGTTCCATCGGTCGGTCTTCGACCGGCTGGGCGGCTTTCTGGACTGCATCGAGGAGGACCGCGAATTCCGCAACCGGCTGATCATGGCCGGAGAGGTGCTCTGGGTCATCCCCGAGATCCTGCTAACCAAGATCGAGACGCCCGACAGCCTGACCCAGCTGGGTGCGACGGATTACGACAGCCCGCGCCGCATCGCGGATCGCAAGCGGGTCTGGGACGCCGTTGGCCGCTGGTTCGCCACGCGCGAGGTCGATCCGGTGCCCATTGATCTGTCCGGCATCGCCATCCGGTCCTGCACCAACCCCGCCCTCTGCGACCGCGCTGCGCTGAGCGGGATGACCCCCCTTCGGGAGCAGGTGGCATGAGCGGCGGGATCACCTTTGTCGATGTGCTCGCGCCGCGTGCCTATAGCGGGATGCCGGGTGATCTGGCCGGGCTTGGCGGAACCGAAGCGACCCTGGTGCGCATCGCCGAAAGCCTGGCCCCCCGCCTCCGCGTCACCGTGCGCCAATCCGCGCGGCATGAGCACGACGAGCTGTCCGGCCGCGTCCGCTACGCCGGTTTCGACGTCAGGCGGCCCTTGCCCGAAGCGCCGGCGACCATCGTCGTGGTGAATTCCTGGAAGATCGCACCCCGGCTGGCACGGCTGCATCCCGCAGCACGGGTCATTGTCTGGCAGCACGTCTTTCCCGGCCGTCACAACCGGGCGCTGGCCCCTGCCCTCCGCGAGGCCGGAGTTGAGGTGATATGCGTCTCCGCCGCCCATGCCGACTGGCTGCGCGCCTTTCTCGGGCCCGATGCGCCGTCCATCGGCCATATCCACAACCCGATCGACGATGATCTTTTCCCGGACGACACGCCCCGCGATCCGGGCCTGATGCTCTTCGCTTCCTCCCCCCACAAGGGGCTGGGTCAGGTGTTCCGCCGGTTCGAGGCGCTGAAACATCGCATCCCTTCGCTGCGCCTTGCCGTGGCGGATCCCGGCTACCTGGCCTGGCCGGCCGGTCCTGTCCCGACCGGGGTCATCCCGCTCGGGCGGCTCGAAAAGCCCCGGCTGGTCAGTTGGATGCGCCGGGCGCTGTGCCTGTTCTATCCGCAGGACCAGTTTGCCGAGACCTTCGGACTGGTCATTGCAGAGGCCAATGCCGTCGGCTGCCCGGCGCTCCTGCAGCGCGGCCTTGGCGCAAATGACGAGGTCGCATCGGACCCCAGGCAATGCATCGACACCGCCAACCCGGAAGCCATCGCCGCAAGGATCGCCGACTGGCGCAGCGCCATCGGGCGCCGCCCCCTTGCCACCGGACGGCCAGAGTTCCGGCTGTCCCAGGTGACCGCCCAGTGGGCGGCGCTGCTGAACACCGATCTGGCGGACCGACCCCGCCTTCACGCAATGCAAGACTGAGCCCCAAAGGAATGACCATGAAAGACGAAAATGATATCCGCAAAGGCAACGGCGGCGAGACCCACCAGGTCGCCGGTGACAGTCACGAGACCATGACGACGCAGGTCGGCATGCCGATCTCGGACGACCAGAACACGCTGAAGGTGGGACAGCGCGGACCGCACCTCATCGAAGATCAGGTCTTCCGCGAAAAGATCTTTCACTTCGACCACGAGCGCATTCCCGAGCGGGTCGTGCACGCCCGGGGTTATGGCGCTCACGGCACCTTCGAACTGACCGAGGACCTCTCGGACCTCACCCGTGCCAAGGTGCTCACCGAAGTGGGCGAGAAGACGGAGGTTTTCGTGCGCTTCTCCACCGTCGCCGGCAACAAGGGGTCCCCCGACCTTGCCCGGGACGTTCGCGGCTTCGCGGTGAAGTTCTATACCAAGGAAGGCAACTGGGACCTCGTCGGCAACAACATCCCCGTCTTCTTCATCCAGGACGCGATGAAGTTTCCGGACCTGATCCATGCCGCCAAGCAAGAGCCCGACCGCGGGTTCCCGCAGGCGCAGACGGCGCATGACAACTTCTGGGACTTCATCTCGCTGATGCCGGAAGCCATGCACATGGCGCTCTGGATCATGTCGGACCGGACCATCCCGCGGTCCTTCCGCTTCATGGAAGGGTTTGGCGTGCATACCTTCCGGCTGGTGAACGCCGAGGGCAAGTCGAGCTTCGTCAAGTTCCACTGGAAGCCCCGTCTGGGGATGCAGTCCGTTCTCTGGGACGAGGCGGTCAAGATCAACGGCGCCGATCCCGATTTCCACCGCCGCGATCTTTGGGACGCGATCCAGAAGGGCGACTATCCGCAGTGGGATCTCGGTCTGCAGGTCTTCGACGAGGACTTCGCCGACAGCTTCGATTTCGACGTGCTGGACGCCACCAAGCTGATCCCCGAGGAAGTCGTCCCGGTGCGCCGCGTCGGCACGCTGACGCTGAACCGCATGGTCGACAACTTTTTTGCCGAGACCGAGCAGGTCGCCTTTCAGACCGGCAATATCGTCCCCGGCATCGACCATTCCAACGACCCGCTGCTTCAGGGGCGGAACTTCTCCTACCTCGACACGCAGCTCAAGCGGCTGGGCGGGCCGAACTTCAACCACATACCGATCAATGCGCCGAAATGTCCCTTTGCCCACCTGCAACAGGACGGCCACATGGCGATGCACAATCCCAAGGGTCGGGTGAACTACGAGCCCAACAGCCTTGGTGAGGGCCCGCGCGAGGACCCGGAGCGCGGCTTCATCTCCTACCCGACCGAGGAGGCGGGAGAGAAACGGCGCATCCGGTCAGACACCTTTGCGGACCACTACAGCCAGGCCCGGCAATTCTACCTCAGCCAGACCGATGTCGAAAAAGGACATATCGCCGACGCCTTCGTCTTCGAGCTCTCCAAGGTCGAGCGCCTGTCGATCCGCCAGCGCATGGTCGGCCACCTGATGGTCGTCGACGAGGACCTTGCCAAGACGGTCGCCGATGGCCTGGGCCTGACCGAGATGCCGAGCGCGGCCACCCCCGCGCGCGACGTGATCCAGACCGACGCCTCGCCCGCGCTCAGCATGCTGGCCAACCCGCCCGACAGCTTTGCCGGCCGCAAGCTGGGCGTGCTGGTGACCGACGGGATCGACGGTGGCACCTTCGAGGCGCTGAAGTCGGCAGCCGAAAGCGCCGGCGCGCAGGTCACGGTGATCGCCGAGAAGGTCGGCGGCGTGACCACCGCACGTGGCAAGACCATCGCCGCGGATGAAAAGCTCGATGGCGCGCCGTCGGTCCTGTTCGATGCAGTGGCCGTCCTCGCCTCCGAGGATGGCGCAGCCAAGCTGGCGAACATGCACGGCGCGCGCACATTTCTCGCCGACGCCTTCGCGCACATGAAGTTCATCGCGCTGACGGAAGAGGCCAGATCCGGCTTCTGGTCTGCCGCAGTTCCGGAGAAGGCCGATGACGGGGTCTTCAGTCTCGACGGCGAACCGGACGACTTCATCGCCGCCTGCAAAGCTCTTCGGTTCTGGGAACGGGCATCGTGAAGTGCCGCCCCCTTGCCGCGCGCAGCCTTGCGTTCGGTCCGGAGGCGCCTTGGCCTGCGGCGATCACAGTCCCGGCCCGAAACGAGGCGGAGCGGATCGTGCCCTGCCTTGAGGCGGCGCGCATGGCCTTGCGGAGGCGCGGAGGAATCGTCGTGGTCGTCAACGGCTCTAGCGACGCCACCTTCCCACGCGCCCGGGACTGGTTCGCAGCCACGGGCACGGCGGGGCTGCTGATCGATCTGGCTGACACCCCCGAGGGGGGTGTTGGCGCAGTGCGGCGGCAGGCCGTCGCCACCGCGGCCCCCCGGCTCGCCAGCCGAGGCGTCGTGCTCACCACCGATGCCGACAGCCGGGTGTTTCCCGACTGGCTTGACACCAACCTGTCAGAGCTGACGCGGGCCGACCTCATTTGCGGTTCTGTCCTTCCGGATCGTGATGAGTTCGCGCAATTGCCTCCGATCATCGCGCAGCGCGGCGCCGCCGAGGGCGAGTACGTCGGCCTGACCCTCGCGCTCCGTGCGTTGATCGACCCTATGGCGCATGACCCCGCCCCGTGCGGGCTCGGTGCCGCGGGCGCCAGCCTTGCGTTCCGGATGCCGCTCTACACCGATACCGGCGGCATCCCGGCGCTGCCGGGAAACGAGGACCGCGCCTTTGCCGCACTGGCAGAGGATCGTGGCTGGCGCGTCCGGCATAGCCCGTTCGTGCGTGTCTCGACGTCCTGTCGACTGGACGGGCGAGCGCCGGGCGGCATGGCCGAAGCCCTGGCGCGGCGCATTTCCGACCCTGATCCCATGGTGGACAGCGCGCTCGAGCCTGCCCACCGGACAGTGCAGCGTTCGCATCTGCAGAGGGCGCGGCGGGATGGCGTGGCTCAGTTCGGCCCCGGGTCGCTGCAGGTGGCGCGGATCGACAAGCAACTGGCCGGACTGGAACGCACCCGAATGCGGCTGTCGGACGTGGCGCGCGAATTGCCTCTTCTGGCCGCAGCAGTTCGCGCAGCGCGGGCGGACACGGAAAGGCTGACAGCATGAGAGAAGCCCCCGCAACGGCAATGCCAACGCTGACCGAAGCCGACGCCCTCAAGGCCGTCGCGGACGGTGCGCTGAAGGCCGACGCAGGCGGCTGCGACCTGTCGGACGACATGCGTCGCCTGGCGTCCTCCGGCATCCTCGCTCGGCTCTGCACATTCGAGGGACACCCACGGGAGACACAGGCGCAGGCCACCTTGCTGCGCCGGATCGGCCGCGCCAGCCTGTCGGTTGGACGCTTGGCCGAGGGGCATATGAACGCCCTCAAACTCGTCACCCTCTACGGCACGCCCGATCAGGTGCGGCGCCACACCACCTCTGCACGGAATGGGGCGATCTACGGTGTCTGGGGCGCTGACGCCGACCCACCGGTGAGCGTCGTGACAGACCTCGACGGTCGGCTCCGCCTCGCCGGGGGCAAGCGCTTTGCCTCGGGCCTCGGGACCGTCAGCCATGCCGTGGTGACGGCGAAACATGCCGACGGCCTGCGCCTTGCCATCGCGGAGGTGGGGCACGCCGGGCGCGCGAATGCCGCCGCGTGGGACACCTGCGGCATGCGGGCGACGGCCTCGGGCAGCTACGATTTCATCGGTGTCATGGCAGAGGCGCTTGGCGCTGCGGATGACTACCTGCGCGAGCCGCATTTCCAAGGCGGTGTCTGGCGCTATGCCGCCGTTCAGACCGGCGGGCTGGAGGCGCTGGCTGAAGAGGTTCGTCGCGCCGTCAGCGCGACAGATGCGCCGGGCGAGGCGCAACTGCACCGCCTGGCCCGGATCGCCAGCCTGGCCCATAGTGCCCGCCTGATGGTCGAAGATGCTGCCGCCCGGGTCGAGGCGCCCGGCGCGGGGCCAGAGGCCGTCGCGCTCAGCCTGGCCGCGCGAGAAGAGGTCGAGGTGGCCTGCCTCGAAGGTCTCGCATTGGCCGACCGTGCTCTCGGCACCCGGTCCTTCGTCAAAGGTCAGCGGGCCGAGCTGGTCCGCCGCGACCTCGGGTTCTTCCTGCGGCAGGCAGACCTCGACGGCAAGCTTCGGCAGGTGGGCGCGGCACTTTGCGCGGCCAAGGCCCCAATCGGAGAGGTCTGGGCAGGGTGATGACCTTCACCAGAATTGTCGCACAGGCGGAAAACGCGCCCTACGCCCAACTTGCGGACCTGACCGGACCCGGTGCCGTGCTGGTTCTGGCCCCTCACCCCGATGATGAATCGCTCGCGATGGGAGGGGCCATTGCGGCAGCCTCTGCAGCCGGCCACCGCGTACATATAGCGGTCGTTTCGGACGGAGCACTGTCGCACCCCAGGTCCAGGGCATATCCCGCCGCCGCACTGTCAGCCTTGCGCAGGGCGGAGGTCGAGGCGGCGGTCCGGATCCTCACCGAAGGACGTGAGGCGCCGATCTGGCTGGGCTATCCCGATCAGGGCACGCCGGATGATCCCGGCTCCTTTTCCGAAGTCGAGACCCGGCTGCATCCCCATCTTGGGGAGGTCACGGCGATCTGGACCACCTGGAACGGCGATCCGCACAGTGACCACCAGCGCGTATGGAGGCTTGCCCGCTGGATGGCGGACCGGCGGACGTGCGCGATGTTCGCCTGCCCGGTCTGGGGACGGGTCCAAACGCCTGTGGCAGGAGCGTCCAGCGTCGGCCTCAGGCGCTTTCAAACGGCGGCGTTCCGCGATCTCAAGGCGCGCGCCGTCGCTGCCCACGTGTCCCAGATGACCGGGCTTATCGACGATGACCCGTCCGGCTTCCGGATGCCGCAGAACCTCGCCGCGCATTTCGTCGCGGCAGATGAGATCTTCATCCCAGCATGAGCCGCGATGCCGCCTCCTTCGACCGTCTCTACCGCGAGACCGCCGACCCCTGGAACTATGAGACAAGCCCCTACGAGGCTGAGAAATACGCCCGGTGCCTCGCCCTATTGCCGCCACGCCGCTTCGGCCATGCGCTGGAGGTCGGATGCTCGATCGGGGTGATGAGCGAAGCGATCGCGCGTCGCTGCGACAGTCTTCTCGGGCTCGATTTCGCCCCCACGGCTGTCGAAAGGGCCCGCGCGAGGCGTATCCCGGGCGCCCGCTTCGAGGTGGCCGCAGTCCCCGAAGGCTGGCCGGAGGGTCATTGGGACCTGATCGTGCTGTCGGAAGTTCTCTATTACCTTTCCGCCGCCGCGCTGGACGAGGTCATCCGCAGGGTTGTCGACACCCTCGCCCCCGGTGGCGCCTGTCTTATAGCGGGCTACCTCGGCCCGACCGAAACAACGCTGAGCGCGCCAGAGGTCGAGGCCAAACTGCTGGCCGCGCTTTCGGCCGACCGCCCGGATCATGTTATCCGCCGCGATGCCGCGAGTGCCTGGATCGCGGCGGCCTTCGCCTGCAACGGCGCTCACTCTTCGGGCGGGTAGAGGTACGACGGATCGAAATGCGCCAGATGATGCAAGAGTTCCCTGTCATGGATCTCGGCGTGTCCGTCCCGGATCGTGCAGGCGCCGCTCTCGCGAAGCTCTTTGCAGATGCGACTGACATGGACCGGGGAGAGCCCGGCGATCTCGGCCAGATCGGTCTGCAGAAGCGGCAAGGGAAGCCGGTCGATCCTGATCTTCCCCGCCTCCTGAAGCCGCAGATCCATCTCGCTCACGAAATCGGCCACGGACGCCAATGCGCGCAACCGGCTTGAACGGAAAATCCAATGGCGGTGGATCGAGGCATCGATCATGGTCAATCCCCACAATTGCCGTGCATGGCGGGAGGAGCGATCAATGATTTGGTCCAACGCCGCGTGTGGAAAGACCGCGATACGCGCGGGCGTCAAGGCACCGATATCGTGGTCCAGACGTTTCAGCGGCAAGGCGTGCAGGTCGACGAAATCCCCCGGCACGCTGATGGAGACGATCGCGCTCTGCAACTCGCCCCGTTGTGAGCTGCGGACATATCGCGCCATCAGACCATCCAGCAACAGCGCGCTGACGTCGATCCTGTCGCCCGCTTTCGAGAGCACTTCGCGTGAGTCGAGCAAACGTATCTCGGAACAGGCCGCACACAACAGCTGCCAAAGTTCCGGCTCCAGACGCCGCACAACGCCGCGTCGGTCTTGTTCGGTCAAGACACCCTCGCCTGCTTGTGTGACTGTCTTCACAATCGCACGTTCCGGCCTTCCAAACCATTCGCCTTTCATCCATCGCCTCCTGCACCGCAGTCGATCAATCAAGAAACCAGTGGTCAATAATGGCTCCGCGCCAAACCTTGGGTGGCACACTACCATTTAACGAGCCTGCGAAGGCCCTGTTCCCTCGCGGTGCGGACATCTCGAAACCGAAAGGCCCCTCTTATCCGGAAGGTTGAAAAGCACACCCCTACCGAAGGCAGGTCATTGTTCGGAGTCTGTGCCCTTTGACCGATGCCCGCTTTGGAGCTGAGCGCCGCGGAAACCTGAGTAAACGCTGTCCCCGCCCCACATTGCCGACGGGATCAGCCATTGCGAGTTGATACGCATCCAAAGAGAAGGAGTGCGTTTCGCAATGTTCGCAAAGAGTTCGTTTCTCACTGCGCTTGGTGTTGAAGTCTTCGCTTCCGGCCAGAGGCGTTGGCCGGATCACGTTAAGGCGCAGGCGGTGGCCGAGACGCTGGAGCCCGGGGCGACGGTGTCGGGTGTCGCGGCGCGCTACGAGATCATGCCGAGCCAGCTGACGGCGTGGCGGCGGCTGGCCAAGGAGGGCAAGCTCGTCTTGCCCGCGGTGGAGGTCAACGAAGCTGTCTTCGCACCTCTGGTGGTCTGCGACGAGATCACGGCGGCTTCTGAGGCTGAACCGCCAAGCGCCGAGACGCCGATCAGGATTGTGCGGAATACGGTCATCATCGAACTCGCGAAGGATGCGCCCGCCGCCCGGATCGCCGAGATCGTCCACGCCTTGGAGGCGCATCCATGTTAATGCCCTCGCAGGGTGTGCGGATCCTGGTGGCGACGAAGCCGGTCGACTTCCGCAAAGGCCATGATGGCCTCGCGGCGCTGGTGCAGTCGATGCTGGCCGAGGACCCGTTCACTGGCACGGTCTTCGTGTTCCGCTCGAAGCGCGCCGACCGGTTGAAGATCCTGTTCTGGGACGGCAGTGGTTTGGTCATGGCCTACAAGCGGCTTGAGGAAAGCACATTCACCTGGCCTTCGATCCGTGACGGGGCCATGACCCTGAACCGCGCACAGTTCGAGGCCATGTTCGCCGGCCTGGACTGGCGCCGGGTGCGGTCACTGGAGGTCCGCCGTCCGGCTGTGGCAGAGTGACTCACCGCGCTGAATAGCCGGACATCGGCACCCCGGGCGCAGTATCATCCGCCCATGTCCAGCGCCCCGCCCATCGACCTGTCCGCGATCCCCGAGAGCCAGCGCGCCGCCGTGCTGGCGCTGTTGCAGGAGAACGGCGCACTGAAGGACGCCAACCGGCGGCTGGAGCATCTCGTCGCTGAGCTGAACCATGTCGTGCATGGCAAACGCTCCGAGAAGCTGAGCGAGGACGATCGGCAACTGGCCTTCGAAGACCTGGAAACAGCCGTCGCCGAGGTCGAGACCCGCAAGGAGCAGGCCGCGCCCTCTACCACGCCGCCGCGCCGGACGCGTCAGCGCAACCTTGGCCATTTGCCGGCGGGTTTGCCGCGTATCGAACGGGTCCTCGAGCCGACCAGCCTCGATTGCCCCTGCGGTTGCGGCCGGATGCACCGGATCGGCGAGGACCGCACCGAGCGCCTGGACATCGTGCCTGCGCAGCTCCGCGTGCTGGTCGACATCCGGCCGAAGTATGCCTGCCGCACCTGTTCGGATGGCGTCACTCAGGCACCTGCCGCGCCCTGGCTGATTGAAGGCGGTCTTCCAACTGAGGGTGCCATTGCACATGTGTTGGTCTCGAAGTTCGCGGACCACCTGCCATTTTACAGGCAGAGCCAGATCCTGGCGCGCTCCGGCATCCAGGTCGACCGCAGCACACTGGCGGACTGGGCCGGCACTGCAGCCTTCCATCTTGGCCCCGTGGTCGATCGGCTAACCGAGCATCTCAAATCCTCTGGCAAACTGTTCATGGACGAGACCACGGCCCCGGTGCTGGATCCAGGCCGAGGGCGAACCAAGACGGGATACTTCTGGGCGCTTGCCCGAGATGACCGCGGATGGGGCGGAGAAGACCCGCCCGGTGTCGTGTTCACCTACCATCCCAGCCGCGCCGGGGCGCATGCAGAGCAGATCCTCCAGGGCTTCGGCGGCACCCTCCAGCTCGACGGCTACACCGGTTACGACCGCCTCACACGCACGTCCCGCAAGGGCGGCGCGCCGATCACGGTTGCCCACTGCTGGGCACACGCTCGCCGCAAGCTGAAGGAAGTCTTCGACCGGGATGGATCCGAGATCGCTGCCGAGGGGCTGCGCCGCATTGCCGAGCTCTACCGCATCGAGGCCGAGATCCGCGGCATGGGCCCGGGCCAACGCCTGTCGGCCCGCCAGACCCGCAGCGTGCCCCTCGTGGCCGAGTTCGGTGATTGGCTGCAGGCACAGCGCCTGCGTATCTCGGCCAAGTCGCGCCTTGGCGAGAAGCTGACCTACATCCACCGCCAGTGGGGCGGGCTGCAGACCTTCCTCCACGACGGCCGCGTCGAGATCGACTCCAATGCCGTCGAGAACCTGATCCGCCCGATTGCGCTCACGCGGAAGAATGCTCTCTTCGCCGGCCACGACGAGGGTGGCCGCACCTGGGCCCGCATCGCCTCCCTCATCGCCACCGCGAAGATCAACGGCGTCGAGCCCTTCGCCTACATCAAGGCGACCCTCGAAGCCATCGCCGCCGGTCACCCCGCCAGCAGGATCGACGAGCTCCTGCCATGGAACTTCAACCCGTCAAGCTGAACAGGCGTGCCGCGGTGACAGCGCTTACAAACCTGAGTGGATGCGAACTCTTGCAACCCGAGGCCTTCGAGGCCTTACGGACGAGTTCCAAAAAGCACCTGGTGCAGAGCCAAGGCTCGGCAACAGAAATCGCCCGGGCCCTTCGCGCTTGACCGCAAAAAGCGCCCCTTGGGGCGCTGTGCGGGGTGTTTTTTTGGTGGTGTTGGTTGCGGGAGCAGGATTTGAACCTGCGACCTTCAGGTTATGAGCCTGACGAGCTAC
>NZ_JAAGOV010000027.1:0-152590 GCF_010500785.1 Salipiger sp. PrR003 | reverse complement strand
ACGATCGCCCGGGTCTTGGCGTCGTCCTGCCGGCGGTCATCATCGGATTTTCCGCGCTTGAGGTATTCGATGGTCATTGCGGATTGCTCCTGTCGGATGGATTGGGGAGAAAAAGAGCCGGCAAGGTCAGGGCTCGAAGCTCTGACGGAACGCCTTGGTCAGCGCGGCGCCGCCGCCCTGGATGAGGGTGTGCTCGGAGCCCACGACAAAGAACGAGCCGCCTGCGTTTCGGTGGCCCTCCAGATCTTCGCTGGGGGCGCAGTAGAGCCCCGTGGCGGCACCCTCGACCGCGAGGATCCTTCGGGTCATCTCGGCGACCTCCGGGGCAAAGAAATTGTCGAGCCCGTGCGAAACCGCCAGGTCCGCACGACCGATGAACAGGGCATCCACCCCCTCGACCGCGGCAATGCCGGCGTGATTGACCACGCCGTCCGGATCCTCGATCTGGCAGATCAGGGCGAGTTCGTTCCGGGCCTTTCCGAGATGCTCGGCCAACGGCCGCCCGGCATATTCCGCGGCGCGGGTGGTGCCGGCAAAACCGCGCCCACCCGGACCGTAGGCCACCGACTTCGCCAGCGCCTCCGCCTGCTGGACGGTTTCCACATGCGGCACCATCACACCCGCCGCCCCGGCGTCGAGCACGCTGAGCACCCAATCGGGTGTCGCCACTGGCACGCGCACGACGATCGGACATCCGAGAGCCCGGCCGGCCATCACCATCGTGTCGGTGCTGCCCCGATCAAAGGGCGCATGTTCGGCGTCGACCACGAGGAAGTCGAAGCCCGCACGCGCCATGACCTCGATGATGATCGGATGCGGCGTCTTGATGAAAGCACCCACAAGCGGCTCGCGCCCGGTGAGGCGTGCCCTGAAGTCTGCATTGGTCGTCATCGTCTGAACTCCTTTTGCCATGGTCACGCGGGCTGCGGTTCGCCGGTCTCATGCGACAGGGTGATCTTGCGCGAGCTCAGGACCAGCGCGCCAAAGAGCAGTGCGCCACCCAGCGTGGCCCACCAGGGCGACATCAGCGCGAGGATCGCCGGCAGCACCCAGAGCAGACGTGACACTGCACCCCAGGGAAGCCGGGCCCCGCCCAGAAGATGCGCCGTCGACAGGACGAAGACGGCACCCGAGATCACGGCGCGGGCAATGCCTTCGGCCCCGCCGCCGCCCAGCATGCCGGGATAGGCGATGAACAGCATCGGCAAGGCATAGGCGGTGGCGCCGAGCCGCAGCGTCTGGCCGGCGACCTTCATCCAGGGCGCCTGCGCGATTGTGGCGGCGACGAAGACGCCAAGGCAGACCGGCGGGGTGATCACCGACAGCGCCGCGTAGTAGAGGACGAACATGTGCACGACCAGCGGGTCGATCCCCTGCTGGATCAGCGCCGGCGCAAACACCGCGGCGACCATCACGTAGGCGGCGGAGGTCGGAAGCCCCATGCCCGCGATCAAGCAGACCACCGCCATCAGGCCGGCAATCAGCCAGAGCTGCCCCTGCCCGACGCTCAGCACCGCCGCGGTCACCGCGACGCCGAATCCGGTGAGGTTGATCATCGCCACAAAGACCTGCGCGCCGACCAGAAGGATGCCCACGATGACCACGCCCTTGCCGCCAGCTTCCAAGGCGCGAAGGATGATGCCGAGTACGGCACGCGGATCCTCGCCCTTGCTGATGCGTGCCACGAGCACTGCGATCAGCATGGCAATCATCCCGTAACAGGCGGTCAGCTCGACCGAGTTTCCGTTGATCACCCCGAAGGACAGGCCGAGCAGCCCGGCGACGATCGGCGCGAGCCGCGCGAAGCTCATGGCACCGCGCCAGTCCGGAAGCGTGTCGTCGGTGACCGGCCGGAACCCCTGGCGCAGCGCGATGACGTGCACGGTGCTGTAGATGCCGAGGTAGAAGAGCAGCGCCGGCACCACGCCCGCAAGGGCGATCGACCAGTAGTTCAGCCCGACGAGCTCGGCCATGACGAAGGCGGCGGTTCCCATGATCGGCGGCGCAAGCTGGCCGCCCGTGGATGCGATCGCCTCGACCGCACCCGCATAGGCAGGCGGGTATTTCAGGCGCTTCATCAGGGGGATGGTGAAGTTGCCGGTGGTCGCGACATTGGCCACGGTCGATCCGTTGATCGCGCCGAAGAAGCCCGAAGCAAAGGTCGCGATTTTCGCCGCACCGCCCGGCCGCGAGCCGCCGAGGCGTGCGGAGAGGTCGAAGAAGGTCTCGCCCGCGCCGGTGTGAAGCAGGATCGCCCCGAAGAGCACGAAGGCTGCCAGGGTCGTCGACGCCACGTTGACCAGCATGCCCCACAGGCCGCGGTCCGACAGGAAGATGATCTCGGTCAGATAGCCGGTATCGAAACCGCGGTGCCCGAACTGCCCGGGGATGAGATAACCGAAGAACGCATACCCGACCGAGATGAGCACGATCAGCGGAAACACCCAGTTGGAGGTGCGCCGCGCCAGTTCCAGGACGCAGAGCAAGGTGCCGAACCCCATCAGCTTGTCCCAGCTGGTGGCCCAGGGAAGATCGGTCATGATGTCCTGGTAGTTGCCGATGATGTAGCACCCCGAGACGGTGACCACGGCGACGATCGCGGCGTCGATGAACATTCCGAGCGGGCGCCAGCGGCTGCCCTCAAAGAGCGGATGCATCAGCACGGCCAGCGCACTGATCGTCATGACGAAGAGCGCCCTCTGGACCAGAGACTCAAACGGTCCGTTGAACGATGTGTAGAAGACGAACGCACCGAGAAGAACGGCAAGCACGGCAATCGCCGTCTGTCGCAGCCTGGTCGGGAACGGGGGAGCGTCGGAGGGAACGGTCATCGCGGCACCTTCGCGGAATGAGGGGGGGGACCGGGCAGCCTCGAGCTGCACCGGTCACAGGACACATGGTTGCCTCGGGCGAGCCCTTACTTCAGGCGCTCGGGCACGGTCAGGCCGATTTCCTCGTAGTAGCGGATCGCGCCGGGGTGCAGCGGGCTGGTCGCGTATTGGAGCGTCAGCTCCGGCAGATTCAGCCCCTTGACCGCCGGGAAGGCCGCGGCCTGCTCGTCCATGTTCTCCATCACCGCCTTGGTGATGTCATAGGCGGTTTGCTCGTCCATGTCGGGCCGAGCGGAGACGCCGATCATGAACCCCCAGGCCGTGTAGGGCCCGGAGTTTTCCATCTTGCCGCCCGGCATCTCGACGATCGAGAGTTCCGGCAGCGACTCGCGGATCTGGGCTTCTTGTGCGTCGTCGATCCCCAGGACCTGCAGCGGGGTGAAGGCAGCGATATCGGTTGTGAGCGCGTCGAAGCTGGTGCCCACCGCGCTTTTCACGAAGCCCTCCGAACGGTCATCCTTGATGGCATTGGCCTGTTCGCCATTGGTGCCGCGGACCCAATCCGGGGTGATCCCCAAGAGGTCGAACACCTCCTGCGAGGTCGCCTCGGTCGAGGAACCGCGCATGCCCGGGCCGAACTTCTGCCCGTCGAGCCCGGCAAGCTCGGTGATGCCGGAATCGCGGCGGACCACGACATTCTGCGGCGCCAGAGAATAGGCCCAGAGAAGTTTCGACTCGACCGGCCGCCCCTCAAAGGACTTCACACCGTTGTAGGCCTGGTAGAGCGTCGAGGTGGTGATCAAGCCGATGTCGAGCTGCGAGCGGGCCATCCGCTTGAGGTTGTCGACCGTCGCACCTGTCTCGACCACCGAGGCCTGATAGGTGTCAGGGAAGCTGGCGTTCACGATCTGCGACAACGAGGCGAAATAGGCGTAATGCGCGCTTTGCGAATTGGTTGCCCCGAAGGCAAGACGAGTTTCGGCCCAGGCAGGCGCCGTGGTGGTGAGGGCGGACAGCGAAAGGATCGCCGTCGCCGCCAGGCAACGGAATTTCATGGATTCTCCTCCCAAAGAATTCTGAGTCACCCACGAACGGGTGCTGGGAAAGGAGTAGCCACAGAACTGGAACGCTATGCAACTCTTGCCATAAAATATGAAATTATTTCACTATCCGCTTTCGCGCACCTGCAACTCGCCGGGCAGGATTCGGATGTCGCCAATCTCTTCGGACCCATCTGAGGCGAGAATGATGTCCACGGCCTGGTCGAGCATCCTGCGCAGCGGTTGACGCACCGTGGTCAGACGGTAGGATTCCCATGCGGCCATCGGGATATCGTCGAACCCCACCACCGCCAGGTCGTCGGGGACCGAAGCGCCGGCGATCCGTGCAGCGTCGAGCACCGCGATGGCCATGATGTCATTTGCACAGAAGACGGCATCTGGCAGCGGTCGCCGTGCCAGCATTTCCTGCGCCGCAGCATAGGCGCGACGGTAGTCGAACCCCCCGTCCAACTGCTGCGCGAAGACGCGACCTGCATCCTCCAGTCGGTCGCGGAAACCGCGCATTCGTTCGAGATGCGTGGATGTGTCCCGCCGCCCTCCCATGAAGGCGATGCGCTGACGGCCCCCCGTCAGGAAACGCTCCGCGACCTGCTGCGCGCCGCCGTAATTGTCGCAGCAGACCGCCATCATCCGACTGTCCGTTTGGACGCGATTCAGCAGCACCGCTGGAATGCCATTTTGCCGGCAGGCCCGCGCGAGCCCAGACGTCAGGGTCGAATTGGCCAGAATGACGCCCTCGGTCCGAAAGTCGAGAACCTGCCGAATGGCGGTGTCTACATCCTCGGCCGAGGGGACCACATGCACGATCGCTTTCAGCCCGCGTTCGGGCAAGAGCCGCGTCATCTCGTCCACGGCAATCGGGTAGAACGGATTTTGCATCTCGCTCACCACCATGGCGATCGTGTCGGTCGCCTGTGTCGCGCGCACCTGGTCGACCTTGCTGACGTAGCCCAGTCGCGCGGCGACCGCGAAGATTGCCTTGCGCTTGTCCTCGGATATCGGGGCATTGCCCCGATATGCCCGCGACACGGCGGATACGGAAACGCCGGCTTCCGTCGCGACGTCTTTTGCTGTGATCTTTGTCATGCCTGCGGTATAAACATATTTTCACGATAAGTGAAAAAGTTTCACTTTAGACAGACTTCCTTATTCCCCGGATCTGGCCCTTTCTTTCGACAGACAAAAGAGGCGCAGCCCGAGTCCTGCTTCGGCGCAGGCAGTCCCGGAAATCCCAATGCGGTCAAGCCGGCGAGCGCCAAGGACGCGCTACCGCCGGGCATACTCTAAGATGCACCTGTCGCGAACATCGGCCCGCCCTTCCAGCGCGGAAAGCCGTAGCCGTGTACCTCGACCAGGTCGATGTCCTGCGGGGTCTGCGCGATGCCCTCTTGCAGGATCGCCTGGCCTTCCGCCGCCATTGCGCCGACGAGCCGCTCGGCGATCTCGGTACGCGGGAGATCGAGCGATCCAACGGTCCACCCGGAGAGCAGCTCCGTCACCGCGGCGGAGGGCTGCGGTGTCCGGTCACCCTCGGCGTAGTCGTACCAGCCGCCTGCCGTCTTCTGGCCCTTGCGCCCGGCCCGCACGAGTATGTCGCCCAGCGTCTCGGGCACCTCCTGCCCCGCCGCCCGTGCGCCCTCACGCTGCAGGAAGGCGATGTCCAGACCGCCCAGATCCTGCGCCTCGAAAGGCCCCATGCGGAAGCCGTAGTCCCGCATCGCCGCGTCGATCTCGGCGATCGGCACACCCTGGATGACCAGCGCCTCGGCCTCGGCACGGTAGCGCTTGAGAACACGATTGCCGATGAAGCCCTCGCAGATGCCCGCCCGCACCGGCACCTTGTTCAGCGCCCGCCCGAGCGCGAAGCCGGTGGCCACCACGTCGGGCGCGGTGTCCGGCGTCGGCACGATCTCGAGCAGCTTCATGATGTGGGCCGGGCTGAAAAAATGCAGCCCGATGAAGCGCTCGGGGTTCGGCAGCCCCTCGGCGATGGCACGCGGATCGAGGTACGAGGTGTTGGTCGCCAGCACCGCATCGCTCCGGCAGACGCGGCCGAGTTCGGCGAAGACGGCGCGCTTTACGCCGATCTCCTCGAACACCGCCTCGATCACCAGATCGACCTGCGCCAACTCGGCATAGTCGGTGCTGCCGCGAACGCCGGCCATCCGCTCGGCCCGGCCCTCTTCGGTGAGCTTGCCGCGCTTGACCGCGCCGTCGAAAATCTTGCCCACGTTGTCGAGACCCCGCGCCACTGCCTCGGCATCGCGCTCAATGAGGATGATCTCCATCCCCGCCTCGCGGCATGCCCCGGCGATGCCAGCGCCCATGGTGCCGCCGCCAATGACGCCGACCGTCCTGAACGGGCGCGGCTCGACGCCCTTGAGCGCGGCGGGTTTCGGCGCGGCGCGCTCGGCGAAGAAGACATGCCGCAGCGCCGCCGCCTCTTCCGAGCCGCGCAGGTCCAGGAAGGTCTCGCGCTCATGCGCCATGGCCTCGGCGAAGCCGTTCTCGGTGGCGAAGCGTAGGCTGTCCAGCGCGCGCAGCGGCGCTTGATGCCCGGCCTTGGAGGCGGACTTGAGGGCCGCCTGCCAGAATTCTTCCGGCATCTGGTCCAGCGGGCGTTTTGACGCCGGCACCGGCAGGTCCGCCCCCAACGCCTTGCGGGCGAAGGCCACCGCGTCGCTTTCCAGATCGCTCACCACCGCGTCGATGAGCCCCGCCTTCAGCGCCCTGCCGGCGGACATCGGACGCCCGCCCGTCACCAGACCCACCGCCGCCTCGACGCCGGCTAGGCGAGGTGTACGCACCGTGCCCGAAGCGCCGGGTATGACGCCGAGCGTGACTTCGGGCAGCCCCACCTTGGCGCTTTCGACGGCGACACGGAACCGGCAGCCCATGGCGATCTCGAACCCACCGCCGAGCGCCGCGCCGTGGATCGCCGCGACCCAGGGCTTTTCCGCCGCCTCGATCCTGTCCACCACGTCGGGCAGATGCGGCTCGACCGGCGGCTTGCCGAACTCGCGCACGTCCGCCCCGGCGAGGAAGGTCCGCCCGGCGCAGATCAGCACCACGGCCTTCACCTCGGGGTCGGCGTCGAGGTGGCCCACCATCTCGTAGAGCCCCTTGCGCACGGCCTCGGAGATCGCGTTCACCGGCGGGTTGTCGAGGGTGACGACGGCGATCTCGCCGTCGCGGCGGACAGTCAGGAGTGTCATGGTTCAGAGTCCCAGATAGGCTTCACGGATGCGCGGGTCGGCGATGAGATCGGGCGCGGCACCGGTCATGGTGATCCGCCCGGTTTCCATCACGTAGCCGCGGTCGGCGATCTTGAGCGCGCCATAGGCGTTCTGCTCGACCAGCAGCACCGTCACGTCGCGCTCCTTGAGAGATTTCACCACCTCGAAAATCTGCGCCACCAGAAGCGGCGCCAGACCCATCGAGGGCTCGTCGAGCAGCAGGCAATGCGGCCGGCCCATCAGTGCGCGGGCGATGGCCAGCATCTGCTGCTGCCCGCCCGAGAGCCCGCCCGCCGCGAGGTTGCGCTTTTCCTTGAGGATCGGGAACATGGCAAAGGCGTCGGCCATGTCGCGGTCCACCCGCTCGTCGGTGAAGAGGAAGGCGCCGAGGCGCAGGTTCTCCTCGACCGTGAGATTGGTGAAGATCTGCCGGCCCTCGGGCGACTGCGCCAGCCCCCGCTTCAGTCGCTTGTGGGCGGGCACCGAGGCGAAACTCTCGCCGCGGAAGACGATGGAGCCGTCGCTCACCGGCTGGGTGCCCGAGAGGCACTTCAGCAGCGTGGTCTTGCCGGCGCC
The DNA here is from genome assembly GCF_010500785.1 of Salipiger sp. PrR003. Lineage (NCBI taxonomy): Bacteria > Pseudomonadati > Pseudomonadota > Alphaproteobacteria > Rhodobacterales > Roseobacteraceae > Salipiger > Salipiger sp. PrR003. Next base: position 144,886 of record NZ_JAAGOV010000027.1, on the reverse strand, counting down.
GTTGGCGCCCACCACGGTCACGATCTCGCCCGAGCTGACCTCGAGGTCGAGCCCGTGCAACACCTCGATGCGCCCGTAGCGCGAGCGCAGCCCCTCAACCGTCAGCATGGGCAGGCTCCTCCTCTTCGGTGCCGAGATAGGCGGCGATCACCGCCGGGTCACGCGACACGGTGGCCGGGTCGCCCTCGGCGATCTTCTCGCCGTGGTCCAGCACCACGATGTGGTTCGAGATCCGCATCACCAGCTTCATGTCGTGCTCGACCAGCAGAATGGCGATGCCCGAGGCCGCGAGCTCGGCGATGAGGTGGTCGATCTCCTCGGTCTCGACGGCGTTGCAGCCTGCCGCCGGTTCATCCAGCAGCAGGATCTTCGGGTTCAGCGCCAGCGCGCGGGCGATCTCCAGCCGCTTCAAAGCGCCGTAGCTGAGGTTTCCGGCGATCTGCTCGGCGGCCTTGTCGAGCCGTACCCGCTCCAGCAGCTTGCGCGCCCCTGCCCGCGCCTGGGCCGCACGCCGCTTCATGCCGGGCAGCGAGAGCAGGTCGGCCCAGACCGAGCCGCGCTCTGAAAGGTGGTACCCCGCCAGCACGTTGTCGAGCACCGTCATCTCCTGGAAGATCTGCAGGTTCTGGAAAGTGCGCGACAGGCCCATCTCGGCCAGCCGGTTGGGGACCACCCCGGTCACCTCGATCCCGTTCAGCGAGACCGAGCCGCGCCCGGGCTGGTAGACGCCCGAGATCATGTTGAAAAGCGTCGTCTTGCCCGCCCCGTTCGGCCCGATGACCGAGACGATCTCGCCGGGCGCGACCTTGAAGCTCACGTCGTTGACCGCCTTCAGCCCGCCGAAGCTGATGCCGAGGCCCTGTACGTCCAGAAGGCTCATTCGTCCCTCCCCTTCAGGCGCCGCGCGATCGAGGGCAGAAGCCCCTGCGGCAGGAAGATCATCACCAGCACCATGACAAGGCCCAGTACCAGCTGCTCGTATTCGGCAAATACCGTCAGCACCTGCGGCAGCAGTGTCAGGATCGCCGCGCCGAAGGTGGCGCCCAGCACCGAGCCGACGCCGCCGAGCACCGCCATGGTGACCATCTCGACCGAGTGCATGAAGCCCGCCACGTCCGGCGTGATGTAGCCGTTCTGCAGGGCCAGCAGCGAGCCCGCGACCGAGGCGTAGACCGCCGAGATCACGAAGGCGCGCAGTTTCTGGCGCGGCACGTCGACGCCGACGGTCGCGGCCGCCACTTCCGAGCCGTGCAGCGCCCGCATGGCGCGGCCCGAGGGGCTGTCGAAGAGGTTCAGCGCCAGCCACGCCCCGACAAGCAGTACCACGCCGCAGACCATGTACCAGAACTCGCCGCCCGAAAGCCGCCAGCCCATGTCGCGCAGCAGGTCGCGCAGACCCAGATCGGCGACATTCATGCCGTCCGGCCCCCCGGTCAGCGCCCGCTCGTTGGTCAGCACCATCGACACGAGGATACCGAAGCCCAGCGTCGCCACCGCAAGGTAGTAGCCCTTGAGCCGCAGGATCGGCTTGCCGATCAGCGCCGCCATCACGCCCGAGACCACCGCGCCCAGCACCAGTGCCAGCGCCGGATGCAGCCCGAGGTGCTCGGGCGCCAGTGCACAGGCATAGGCGCCGATCCCGGCGAAGCCCGCGTGCCCGAGGCTGATCTGCCCTGCATAGCCGATCAGGATCACCAGCCCGACCACCGACAGCGCGTTTACGAAGATCAGCGCACCGACGCGGTAGTAGTAGCCCGAGGGGAAGAACAGCGGCAGCAGCGCGATGAGCAGCGCCAGCACGCCGAGTGAAATCCATTTGTTGCGTCCGGTCATCACACGCGCTCCGTCGATTTGCTGCCGAAGAGGCCCTGCGGCATCACGAAGAGCACACCGAGGATGACGATGAAGGCCACCGCCTCCTTGTACTGCGAACTGAGATAGCCCGCAGTCAGCGCCTCGAAACAGCCGAGCAGCAGCCCGCCCACCAGCGCGCCCTTGGGGTTGCCCATCCCGCCCAGCATGGCGGCGGCAAAGCCCTTGAGCGCCAGCGCGACGCCCACGTCGTAGCCGACCAGCGTGATCGGGGTGACCAGCACGCCCGCGAAGGCACCGATGGCCGCCGAAAGCCCGAACGAGAGCGTCATCACCCAGCCGGTGTTGATCCCGACGAGCTGCGCCGCGACGCGGTTGTTTGCGGTGGCGAGCACCGCCTTGCCGGTCAGCGTGCGGGTGAAGAAGATCCAGAGACCCACGAAGACCGCCAGCGCGCCGCCGATCACCCACAGGCTCTGCGGCAGGATCGTCGCGCCCAGAACGTGGATCGGATCATCGCCAGAGAAGGACGGGAAGCGGTGCAGCTGCTTGTCGAAGACCAGCTGCGTCGCGCCGCGGATCACGATGGACGCGCCGATGGTGATGATGATGAGCGAGACCACGGGCGCGCCGCGCGCCGGCTCGATGGCCAGCTTGTTGAGCGCCACGCCGATGGCCGAGGTCACGAGGATCGCGAGCAGCGCCGCCAGCGGCAGCGGCAGCCCTGCCTCGAAGGCGAAGACGGTGATCATCCCGCCCAGCATGACGAATTCGCCCTGGGCGAAGTTCACCACGTCGGAGGCGTTGTAGATGATGGTGAATCCCAGCGCCACGAGCGCGTAGACGGCGCCCACGGTCAGACCGGAGAACAGGAATTGCAGCAGGGCGTCCATCGGGGCTCCCAAGGCTTTGGCGGATTGGGGTGCGGCTCCGGGCGCGAGGCCCGGAGCCGAAGCGGGTTACTCGACGGGCAGCCAGTCGCCGTCCATGATCTCCAGCATCCGGAAGGCGCTGAGATCGAGGCCGAGGTGATCCTCGGGCGAGAAGCTGTAGGTGCCGGTGGTGCCAACGAGGCCGTCGGTCGCCTCAAGCGCATCGCGGATCGCCTGCGGATCCTCGCTGTCACCGGCGCGGGTGATGGCATCGACGATCAGCGCAAAGGCATCATGCGCATAGCCGCCGAAGGTCGAGACCTCCTGGTCGTACCTGGCCTTGTAGGCCTCGGTGTAGGTGGTCACCACCTCGTATTGCGCGTCATCTTCGGCCAGCTTGTCGGCGATCAGCAGCGCGGTCCCCGGCAGGCGCAGCCCCTCGGCGGCCTCGGCCCCGGCAAGCTCGATGAAGGCGTCAGAGGCAACCCCGTGGCTCTGGTAGAGCGGGATCTCGAAGCCGAGTTGCGCGACGTTGCGGGTGACAATCGCCGGGCCCTGGCCGAAGCCCGGGTTCAGCACCGCCTGCACGCCGCCCGTATTGCGGATGCGAGTGAGCTGCGGAGTCATGTCGGCGTCCTGCGGGCCGTAGGTTTCGTCGGCGAGGATTTCGATGCCGTGCTCGCCCGCGACCTCCTTGCACTGCGCCTGCATCGACGCGCCGAAGCCGTCGGTGCCCGAGATCATGCCGATCTTGGTGATGCCCTGCGCCTGCATGTCGGTGAAGATCTTCTCGCAGGCCATGCGGTCGGTGTGCGGGGTCTTGAAGACATACTCGCGCACCGGGTCGATGATCGAGATCGCGCCGGCCAGCGAGATGAAGGGAATGCCTTCGTCCTCGGCCACCGACAGGATCGACATGGTGGTGCCGGTGGTCGACCCGCCGATGATCGCGACGACCTCGTCATCCTCGACGAGGCGGGTCGCGAAGGTGCGCGCCTTGTTGGGATCGCCGCCGTCGTCGTAGAGCGTGAGGGCGATCTCCTCCCCATTAATCCCCCCTTCCTCGTTCAGCTGCTCGACCAGCATCTCGATGGTCTTGGCCTCGGGGTCGCCGAGGAAGGCCGCGGGGCCGGTGGCCGAGACGCTGACGCCGAGACGGATCTCGGCCTGCGCGGCGCCGGCGAGGACGCCGAGAGCGGCGAAGGTGGCAAGCGCGGTGGTGGTCTTGGACATCATGGTAACTCCTCCCAGATTGGTGTCCGTCGAAAGTCGGGTGCCGGGCTCCGGTCAGGCGCTCAGGCCGCCTTGGGCCAGCGGATCATCACGCGCCGGAAGCGGGGCGCGACGAAGGCGGCGTCGGTCAGGCTGGCATTGCCCGCCGGGTTCGCCCCGGTGACGTGAAAGTCGGAGAAGGCCGCCGACTGGTTCACGTAGATATTGCCGGTGAGATTCACCGAAAGGTTCACGCCGGCCCGTGCAAAGGCCTTCGCCGCCCGTCTGATAAGCGCCTCATCTGTCGCGTAGAGCGCCGCGGTGATCGCGCCCTTGCTGCGGGCGATCCCTGCGGCGCGGGCGATGGCATCCTCGGCGCCATCGCAGGGCACGAGGAACGAGACCGGGCCGAAGCACTCGTCGTTCTGCGGACCCTCGGCGCCTTCGACCGCGACCATGAGTGGTGTGGCGCTGCGGCCATGGCCGGTTTCGGCGCTGTCGCGGATGACCCGGCCTGCGCCGCGGGCGGTCTCGATGCGCTGCAACGTGTTGGGATTGACGATGGTGCCGCAGATCCCGGCGGCGCGCGCCGGATCGGAGAGCAGCGCGTCGATCGCCTGCTTGATCCCCGCGGCGACCTCGTCAAAGCTCTTGAGGCCCTGATCGGTCTCGATCCCGCCGCGCGGAACATAAAGGTTCTGCGGCGAGGTGCACATCTGTCCCGAATAGAGCGACAGCGAGAAGGCGAGGTTGGCGCACATCCCGGAGAAATCATCCGTGCCGGTGATGGTGACCGAGTTGACCCCGGCCTCCTCGGTGAACAGCATCGCTTGGCTGTGCGCGCGGATCCAGTCGGCAAAGGCGGTGGACCCGGTGTAGTCGATCAGCGCCACTTTCTCGTGCGCCGCCAGATCCTTGGTGATCTGGGCCTCCGGCGCGTCGGCGGCCAGCAGCACGGCGTCCTGCGGCAGCCCGATCTCGGCGAAGACCTCGCGCAGCACGCGCACGGTCAGCGCCAGTGGCAGGATGGCACGCGGGTGCGGCTTGACGATCACCGGGTTGCCGGTGGCGAGGCTGGCAAAAATTCCCGGGTAGCCGTTCCAGGTCGGAAAGGTGTTGCAGCCCACGGTGAGCGCGATGCCGCGCGGCACCAGCGACCAGTGCTTCTCGATCACCAGCGGCGCATGCTTGCCCTGCGGCTTTTCCCAGACCGCGTCGCGGGCGCTGCGGGTCAGCTCGGAATAGGCCATTGCCAGCGCCTCGAGCCCGCGATCCTGCGCGTGCGGCCCGCCCGCCTGGAAAGCCATGGCAAAGGCCTGGCCGGTGGTGTGCATGGTGGCGTGGCCGAGCAGGAAGCTCATCTTGTTGAGCCGCACCAAGGCCTCGAGCAGAGCCCCGACCCGCGCCTCGACCGTGGCCTCGGCGAACGCGGGCGCGGCAGCCTCGGCGGCGGCGAGCAGCGCCTCGGGCGCGGCGGCGGGATAGCGGATGCCAAGCTCGGGGCCCCAGGGAGAAACCTCGGACCCGACGCGCCCGTCCTCGGGATGGCCGGGCAGATGGAAGGCGGCGCCCAGCAGGCGAGCATAGGACGATTCGCCCTTTGCCTTCGCGGTTTCGCCGTAGATCTTCCCGCTCGGGACCTCGGGGAACGGGGTCCAGAATTCGCGCGTTTCCAGCGCCTTCAGGGCACTTTCCAGCAGCGGTTTATGGCGGGTGAACAGGTCTGTCATGGCTCCTCCCAAAGCTTGACCAGTATCATTGACCGTCCGGTCGGTTTATGCAACAGTAAATCTCACAGGCCCCGTGGAGGGGGGCTGGGAGGATCACATGACCACATCGCAAACCGTGCTGGCGGAGCTGGAGTCCGGCGTTCTGAAGCTGACGCTCAACCGCCCGGAAAAGCTCAACTCCTTCAACGAGGAGATGCACCTTGCCCTGCGCGCTCAAATCCAGCGGGCGCATGATGACGACGCGATTCGCGCCGTGCTGCTCACCGGTGCAGGGCGCGGCTTCTGCGCCGGGCAGGACCTCGGCGACCGCGACCCGCGCAAGGGCGGCCCCAAGCCGGACCTCGGCCAGACCATCGAGGCCTTCTACAACCCCACCCTCCGGCTCATCCGGGCGCTGGAAAAGCCGGTGATCTGCGCGGTGAACGGCGTGGCGGCGGGCGCCGGGGCCAATATCGCCTTTGCGTGCGACATCGTGCTTGCAGCGAAATCGGCGAAGTTCATTCAGGCCTTTTCCAAGATCGGGCTAATCCCCGACGCGGGCGGCAGCTGGTCGCTGCCCCGCATTCTCGGCGAGCCGCGCGCCAAGGCGCTGACCATGACCGCCGAGCCGCTGATGGCCGAGACCGCCGCCGATTGGGGGCTGATCTGGAAGGCGCTCGACGACGAGGCCCTGATCCCCGAGGCCGAGGCGCTGGCGGCAAAACTGGCCGCCGGGCCGACGCTGGGGCTGGGCCTTACCAAGCGCCTCATCCATGAGGCCGCGACAAACGATCTCGACACGCATCTCGATCGCGAGCGAGACTGTCAGCGAGAGGCAGGCCGGTCCGACGACTACGCCGAGGGCGTCACGGCCTTTCTCGAGAAACGTCCTGCCAGCTTCCGGGGGAAGTGAGCCATGAAGGACATTCAGAGCATGACCCCTCAGGATCTCGCAGAGGCCTGCGCCAAGGAAATGTGGAACGCCGACAGCGCCTCGCAGCGCCTCGGCATGACGCTGGCCCACATCGCGCCCGGCCATGCGACGCTCGAGATGGAGCTGAGCGAGCAGATGACCAACGGCCACGGCAACGCCCACGGCGGTTATCTCTTCACGCTGGCCGACAGCGCCTTTGCCTTCGCCTGCAACACCTACAACGAGATGACCGTCGCGCAGCATTGCTCGGTCACCTACATCACCCCGGGCGCGCTCGGGGATCGGCTCACGGCCACCGCCCGCGAGATCTCGCGCAAGGGCCGCTCGGGCATCTATGACGTGACGATCACCCGGGAGGACGGGACCGTCATCGCAGAATTCCGCGGCCATTCGCGGACGCTCAACCGGCCCCTGCTGCCCGAAGCGCGGGCGGAGGGCTGACCCATGAAGGGAGGAGAGACCATGACAGACATGACCCCGATGAAGGAGATCCTCGACCCGATCGAGATCGCCAGCCGTGACGAAATTTCCGCGCTTCAGCAAAAGCGCATGGCCTGGTCGCTGCGCCACGCCTACGAGAATTCCCCCTTCTATCGCAAACGCTTCGACGAGCACGGCGCGCATCCGGACGACTTCAAGACCCTCGCCGATCTCGCCAAATTCCCCTTCACCATGAAGCAGGATCTGCGCGACACCTACCCATTCGGCATGTTCGCCGTCCCGCGTGAGCAGCTGGTGCGCATCCACGGCTCGTCGGGCACCACCGGCAAGCCCACCGTCGTCGGCTACACACAGAAGGATATCGACATCTGGGCAGACTGCATGGCGCGCTCGATCCGGGCCTCGGGCGGCCGCAAGGGCGATATCTGCCACGTCGCCTATGGCTACGGTCTCTTCACCGGCGGGCTCGGGGCCCACTACGGGGCCGAGCGGCTCGGCTGCACCGTGGTGCCGATCTCCGGCGGCATGACCGAGCGCCAGGTCACCCTGATGCAGGACTTCCAACCCCAGATCATCATGGTCACGCCTTCCTACATGCTCTCGATCCTCGACGAGTTCCGCCGCCAGGGCCTCGACCCGCGGCAGAGCTCGCTCAAGGTCGGCATCTTCGGCGCGGAGCCCTGGACCAACGCCATGCGCGAGGAGATCGAGCAGGCCTTCGACATGCACGCGGTCGACATCTACGGCCTGTCCGAGATCATGGGCCCCGGCGTCGCCAACGAATGCGTCGAGACCAAGGATGGGCTGCACGTCTGGGAAGACCACTTCTACCCCGAGATCATCGATCCCACGACGGGCGATGTGCTGCCCGACGGCGAGATGGGCGAGCTGGTGTTCACCACGCTCACCAAGGAAGGCCTGCCGATGGTGCGCTACCGCACCCGCGACCTCACACGCATCCTGCCCGGCACCGCGCGCTCGATGCGCCGGATCGAGAAGATCACCGGCCGCAGCGACGACATGATCATCCTGCGCGGCGTCAATGTCTTCCCGACCCAGATCGAAGAGCAGATCCTGAAATGCGAGGGCCTCGCCCCGCACTTCCAGATCGAGCTTGGCCGCAAGGACCGCATGGACGTTATGACCGTGCACGTCGAATGCACCCCGGCCCGCTGCGATGCCGATGCCCGAGCCGCCTCGGCGAAGGAGCTGTCGCATCACATCAAATCGGTGGTTGGTGTCTCGACCAAGATCGAGGTGCATGACCCCGAGGGCGTTGCCCGATCCGAAGGCAAAGCCAAGCGCGTCGTCGACAACCGCCCGAAGTAACCTACGGGCAGGCTAGAAAATACCCCGTCCGGCGGCTAAGGACTGGCGCGCCGCCAATCCCCCGCCGGACCAAGAGGAGCATTCGCGCATATGGCAAGAACGCGCGCCAGCGACTTCGAGGAGAAGCAGCACCAGCTACTTCTCACCGCCGCCAACGTCTTTGCGACGCAGGGGATGGAAAAAGCCTCCATGTCCCAGATCGCATCCGAAGCCGGGGTGTCGAAGTCGCTGCTCTACCACTACTACCCGTCGAAGGACGCGCTGATCTTCGCGATCATCGAGACCCATCTCGATGAGCTCGACGCCGCGCTGGTCGAGGCGGACGATCCCGCCCTGCCCCCGCGCGCGCGGCTCGAGCAGCTGGTGATGACCGTGCTCGACGCCTACAAGGGCGCCGACGACCAGCATAAGGTCCAGCTCAACGCCGGTCCCGCGCTGTCGGACGAGCAGAAAGCCGCGATCACCAAGATCGAGCGGCGCATCGTCAAGCACTTCTCCGCCGTGCTGACTGAGATCCACCCGCAGCTCGACACGCCTGAGAGGCCGCTGCTGATGCCCGTCACCATGTCGCTCTTCGGCATGATGAACTGGGTCTACATGTGGTTCCGCGACGGCGGCAAGATCAGCCGCGAGGATTATGCCCGCGTGGCGACGACCCTGATCCTCGAAGGGGTCAAGGGCGTTCGCTGAGCGCCGCGCGCTCGACCATCAGCGGATCATACTCGGGCGCCGTCACGCGGCGGCGCCCCTCTTCCATCTCCGCCAGCGGCTGCGCCGGGGCGAGCTTGGTCTTGGCATCCACCGCGAGCTGGCGGTAGACGTCGGTGCCGCGCGACTTCCAGTCGATTTCCTGCTCGGTCAGCGCGCGCAGCACCTTGGCGGGTGAGCCCACCGCCATGACGTTGGCCGGGATCTCGCTCCCCGCCCGCACGAAGGCCATGGCGCCGAGGATTGTGTTCTCGCCGATCCGCGCCTCGTCCATCACCACGGCATTCATCCCGATCAGCGCATTGCGCCCGATGTGGCAGCCGTGCAGCACCGCGCCGTGACCGACGTGGCCGCGCTCCTCGACCACGACATCCTTGCCGGGAAAGGCATGGGCGACGCAGGTCTCCTGCACATTCGAGCCGGGGTGCAGCGTGATCCGCCCGAAGTCGCCGCGCAGCACCGCGCCGGGGCCGATATAGCAGCCGGCCCCCACGATCACGTCCCCGATGAGCACTGCCTCGGGATGGACAAAGGCCGAGGGGGCCACCACCGGCACCACCCCGTCCCAGGACCAGATCGCCATGTTCAGCCCTCCTGCGGCAGCGGCCAGCTCTTGGCCACCATGGTCAGCACATCATATTCAGCCACCACCTCGTCGCGCTGGTTGGTGACGCGGCAATCCCAGCGCACCTCGCCGTAAACCGTCCCCTCGCGGGGGTTGATCTGCTTGCACGTCAGCTGCACCTGCAGGCTGTCGCCGAAATACACGGGTGTCAGGAAGCGCAGGTTGTCGACGCCGTAGTTGGCCAGCACCGGGCCCGGATCGGGCTGCACGAAGAGCCCCGCCGCGAACGACGCGATGAGGTAGCCATGCGCCACGCGGTCGTCGAAGAACGGGTTGGCTTTCGCCGCGTCGCTGTCCATGTGCGCGTAGAAGGTGTCCCCGGTGAACTGCGCGAAATGCTCCACGTCCTCCTCGGTGATCACCCGTCGTTCCGTGACGAGCTGGTCGCCGATGTTCAGCTCGGCCAGCGACTTGCGGAACGGGTGTGTTCCCTGCTCGGCCGGGGCGCCCGCGACCCATTCGCCAGTCACAGCAGACAGCAGCCTCGGCGTGCCCTGCACGGCGGTGCGCATCATGAAATGCTTCACCCCGCGCATGCCGCCCATCTCCTCGCCGCCACCCGCGCGACCCGGCCCGCCGTGCACCAGCGGCGCCAGCGGTGCGCCGTGGCCGGTCGAGCTCTTGGCGCTGTCGCGGTTGCCAAGCATCACCCGCCCGTGGAAGGGCGCGACGCCCAGCACCAATTCCGACGCCACATCAGCATCATTGGTGAAGACCGACGAGACCAGCGAGCCCTTGCCCTTCATCGCCAGAACGACCGCCTCATCGAGATCTTCGTAGCCCATCACCGTCGCTACCGGGCCAAAGGCCTCGATATCGTGCGGAGCCGTGGCCGTCATCGGGTCAGCGCAGCGCAGCAGAACCGGGTTCATGAACGCGCCTTTCTCGGCATCCCCCGAGACCAGTTCGACCTTTTCCGGATCGCCGAAGACGATCTCCGCCTCGCGAGCGATCTCGGCGATCTTCTCGCGCACGCCGTCGCGATCCCCGAGCGAGGCCAGTGCTCCCATGCGGGCATTGGCATCGTCCGGCAGACCCGCCGGGGTCTGCGCCAACCGCTGCGAAAGCGCCTCGATCACCGCCCGCTCCTGCGCCTTGGGCACCAGGACGCGGCGGATCGCGGTGCATTTCTGCCCCGCCTTGGCGGTCATCTCGCGGTGCACCTCCTTGACGAAAAGATCGAACTCCGGCGTGCCCGGCACGGCGTCGGGGCCGAGGATCGCGGCGTTGAGGCTGTCGGCCTCCATGGTGAAGCGCACCGAGTTCTCGACGATCGCAGGGTGCGACTTCAGTTTGCGCCCGGTGGTGGCCGAGCCGGTGAAGGTGACGATATCCTGCCCGGTCACGTGGTCCAGCAGGTCGCCGACGCCGCCGCAGACAATCTGCAGCGCGCCGTCCGGCAGGATGCCCATCTCAAGGATCCGCCGCACCACCAGCTCGGTGAGATAGGCCGTGGCCGAGGCAGGCTTCACGAGACACGGCATGCCAGCGATCAGCGCGGGGGCGATCTTTTCCAGCATCCCCCAGACCGGGAAGTTGAAGGCGTTGATGTGGATCGCCACGCCGTGCATCGGCACGAGGATGTGCTGGCCGACGAAGCTGCCGTCGCGCGACAGACCCTCGACGGCGCCCTCGGGAACGACCTTTGCATTGGGAAGCTCGCGCCGTGCCTTCGAGGCGAAAGTGAGCATGGTACCGATACCACCATCGATGTCCGGCCAGGCATCGCGAGCCGTGGCGCCGGTGGCGAGGCTCTCGGCGTAGAACTCGTCCTTCATTTCCATCAGCTTGAGGCCGATGGCCTTCAGCATCAGCGCCCGCTCGTGGATGGTGTACTGGCGCAGCGCCTTGCCGCCAACCTCGCGGCCCCAGGCCAGGGCCCCGGCAAAATCGAGCCCCTCCGAGCCGATATAGGCATGGACAGAGCCGGTCCCGGCATTGGCGAGTGGCTTGCCCTCCCCGTCGCCGGCGCGCCAGGCACCCTGCATATAGCTCTCGAGGCGGCGCGCGGTGCGTCCCGTATCCAGCATTTGCTCGTCCTTCCTGTTCAGTTCAGGCCAAGACCGGAAAGCACGCTTTCCGCCTCGGCGCGCCACGCAGCACGCAGCGTCTCGTTGTCGGTGTGGCGCAGGCCCATGGCCTTTTGCTTCTCGAAGCGCTCCGATGTTGCCGGGCCGAAGGTCTCCGCAACGCGCGGCATCCAGTAGGCGACAGAGGCTCTGGCCCCATCCGTCGCCCCGATCCGCTCGAGCCCCTCGAGGCCCAGCTCCATGTGCCGCTTCTCGCGCGGGAGGATGTCGCGCAGCACCTCGGCCAGCGGCTGGTACGAACTGCGCGCCAGCTCGCCCACGGCGTGCTGCGTCGCAAGGCCCATGAGCACGTTCATCACCACCGCGTCGGTCCAGCCGGTCAGCGGGTAGTGGAAGACCGAGAGCCGCATGTCGCCGCCGTGGCGCTTCGCCTCGAGCGTGCTGTCACGGCTCTCGCGCGCGGCCCAGTCGTGGGCCCGCTCGTAGAGCGCCTTGTCGGTGCCGAAGCCCTCCATCAGCTCGAGCACGCGCTCGGCATGGTCGGCCTTCTCCAGCGTGATCCGGCTGGCGGCGATGCGCGCCTTGATCCCCGGCGCCCAGTTGATCGCCCCGGCAAAGCCCGCAGACCCCGCCAATTCACTGTCGACGAAGGAGGACATCAGCCGCAAGAGCTCACCGCGGTAGCGCGGCGGCACGTTCTCGGGAGAGGTCAGCTTGCCGCCCTGCGCGAGATACTCGGCGATGGGCATGGTATCGGTGTCATTCGTCATAGCTGAGCACCACCTTGTCGGAGAGCGGAATGCACTGGCACGACAGCACGTAGCCGGCGCGCACCTCGTAGTCCTCGAGCGCGTGGTTGATCTCCATCTCGACCTCTCCCTCGAGCACCTTGGCGCGGCAGGTCGAACAGACGCCCGCCTTGCACGAATAGGGCGCGTCCATGTTGTTCTCGATGGCGGCGTCCAGCACGGCAGTGCCGTCCTTCGGCATCTGGAAGGTGCGGGTCGCGCCATCGAGCGTGACCGAAACCTCACAGGTGTTCCCCGCGGCGGCGGCCTGCTGCGAGACAGCCCGCGTCTTGGCGCGGCCCGGCTGCGAAGATGCGAAAAGCTCGAACTTGATCTGCGCGTCGGTCAGCCCGGCCTGGCGCAGGCTCTCGGCGATCGTCAGCATCATCGGCTCGGGGCCGCAGATGAAGGCGGTGTCCACGCCCTCGGCGTCGATCCAGAGCCGGAAAAGCATCTCCATCTTCTCGGCGTCGATGCGCCCGGTGAAGAGGTCTATCTCCTGCCCCTCGCTCTCGAGGATGTGGATCACCGAGAAACGCCCGAGATAGGTGTTCTTCAGATCCTCCAGCTCTTCGCGGAACATGATCGAGCCGACCTGGCGGTTGGCGTAGACCAGCGTGAAGGTGGCGTTGGGTTCGCGCGACAGAACGGTCTTGATGATCGACAGCACCGGGGTGATGCCCGAGCCCCCGGCAAAGCCGAGGTAGCTCTTGGCGCTCGACGGATCGAGCACGGTGAAGAACCGCCCCTGCGGCACCATCGCGTCGAGCGTGTCGCCGGGTTTCAGGTTTTCGTTGGCCCAGGTCGAGAAGGCGCCGCCGTCGACGCGCTTGATGCCGACCTTGAGACAGCCCTCGTCGAGACCGGCGCAGATCGAATAAGACCGCCGCAACTCCTCGCCGTCGAACTCGCGGCGGAAGGTCAGGTACTGGCCCTGGGTGAAGCCGAAACTCTCGGCGTCCTCGGCGCGCGGCTTGAGGGTGACCACCACCGCATCGCGGGTCTCGCGGCGGACATCGGTCACTTCGAGGGGATGGAAACGGGGCATGTCAGACCTCCTCCTGTCTGGACAGGGAAATGCGTCGGGGGTGCCCCGCCGGGGCACCGGAATGGCTCAGTGGCACTTGAAGTAGTCGAAGGGCTCGAGGCAGTCGCGGCAGCGGTAGCTGGCCTTGCAGGGGGTCGAGCCGTACTGGCTGACCCGTTCGGTGTGGGACGAGCCGCAGCGCGGGCAGGCGATCACCAGGTTCGACCGCCCCGACAGCCGCGCCGCACGGCCCGCCATCAGACCGTCCGAGGCGGTGCCGTCGACCGGCGGGGCGATGCCGTAGGCGCGCAGCTTGTCGCGCGCCGCCTCGGTCACCCAGTCCGTGGTCCAGGGCGGCGACAGGCGGCGTTCCAGCCGCAGGTCGGTGATGCCTTTCTCGCGCAGCTGGATCTCGATCATCAGGTCGATCACCCCGGTCGCCGGACAGCCGGAATAGGTCGGCGTCACCGCCACAACCAGCGTGTCCCCGTCCCAGCGGACCTCGCGCACGATGCCCAGCTCGGTGACCGAGACCACCGGGATCTCGGGGTCGGGGACCTCGCCCAGCCAGTCCCAGACCTGCTGGGTGGATGGCAGAACCGCGCTCATCGGCTTACCAGCTTGCGCCCGGGTAGGCGCGCTGCAGGAACTGCATTTCGGCAAGGATGTAACCGAGGTGCTCTGTGTGCCGCCCCTGCTTGCCGCCGGTCTGCGCGTCGAAGCGCTGCTCGGGCTGCACCAGCGTTGCCTCGTCCAGCACCTCGCCGACAGTCCGCTGCCAGAGCGGCAGCAGGTCCGCAAGGGCGGGCGCGATGCCGGCCTCGGCCACCGCCTCGTCCACCGCGTCGGCGGCGAACATCTCGCCGGTGTAGGGCCAGAGCTTGTTCAGCGCCGCCTGCATCCGGGCGTGGCTTTCCTCGGTGCCGTCGCCCAGCCTGACCACGAGATCCGACGACCGCTCGAGGTGGTAGGACACCTCCTTGAGTGCCTTGGCGGCGATCTCGGCTACGCGCGGGCTCGACGACTTGGTCAGGGCGGTCAGCAGTTCGTAGTGGAAGGCATCGAAGAGGAACTCGCGCATCAGCGTCACCGCCATGTCGCCGTTCGGCAGCTCGACCAGCTTCAGGTTGCGGAATTTCATCGCGTCGCGCAGGAAGGCCAGGTCATCGGCGCTGCGCCCCGCCCCTTCGACCTCGGCAGCAAGGCCGAGCCACATCTGGGTGTGGCCGATGAGGTCGAGCGCGGTGTTGGCCAGCGCGATGTCCTCTTCCAGCACCGGGCCGTGGCCACACCATTCAGAGATGCGGTGGCCGAGGATGAGCGAATTGTCCCCCATCCGGCAGAGCCAGTCGAAGAAGGCGGGCTTCAGCGCCACATCGTCGACGTGCGGATCATGCGTCTGCGCGGCAGCGGCACGCTCGGCGAGCCGGGCCACATCCGGCGTTGCGGCATCGGGAAGCGAAGGCATCACATGTGCCCCACTTCGTCGGGGATGTCGAAGAAGGTCGGGTGGCGGTAGACCTTGCTCTCCGCCGGATCGAAGAGCGGGCCCTTCTCGGAGGGCGCCGAAGCGGTGATCGCCGCCGAGGGCACCACCCAGATCGACACGCCTTCCTTGCGGCGGGTGTAGACGTCGCGGGCGTTCTTGATCGCCATCTCGGCGTCCGGTGCGTGCAGGCTGCCGACGTGGCGGTGGTTCAGCCCGTGCTGGCCCCGGATGAAGATCTCCCAGAGCGGCCATTCTTTCTTGGTCATGTCACATCCTCCTCAATGCGAGCGCTTACTCGGCGGCCACGTTCGATGCCGCGCGGCGCGCGGCGGCCTTCTCGGCATAGGCGGTCAGCCCGTCGCGGAACCACGCGCCCTTGTCCCAGGCCTCGCGGCGGGCGCCGAGACGCTCCTCGTTGCAGGGGCCGTTGCCCTTGATCACCTCGAAGAACTCGTTCCAGTCGGGCTCGGCGAAATCGTAATGACCGCGCTCCTCGTTCCACTTGAGGGTCTCGTCGGGGACGGTGAGGCCAAGGTACTCGGCCTGCGGCACCGTCTCGTCGACGAATTTCTGGCGCAGCTCGTCGTTGGTGTTCATCTTGATCTTCCACGCCATCGACTGCGCGGAGTGCACCGAGTCCTTGTCGGACGGGCCGAACATCATCAGCGAGGGGTACCAGAAGCGGTTGAGCGCATCCTGCGCCATTTCCTTCTGCTCGGGCGTGCCCTGCGCCATCTTCATCATGATCGCGTAGCCCTGCCGCTGGTGGAAGCTCTCTTCCTTGCAGATGCGGATCATCGCGCGGCTGTAGGGGCCGTAGGAGGTGCGCTGCAGCGGCACCTGGTTCATGATCGCCGCGCCGTCGACCAGCCAGCCCACCGCGCCCATGTCGGCCCAGGTCAGCGTGGGATAGTTGAAGATCGAGCTGTATTTCATCGCGCCCGAGTGCAGCTTTTCGAAGAGCTCGTCGCGCGACACGCCCAGCGTCTCGGCGGCGGAATAGAGGTAGAGCCCGTGCCCGGCCTCATCCTGCACCTTGGCCAGCAGGATCGCCTTGCGCTCGAGCGTCGGCGCACGGGTGATCCAGTTTCCCTCGGGCAGCTGACCGACGATTTCCGAGTGCGCATGCTGACCGATCTGGCGGATCAGCGTCTTGCGGTAGCCCTCGGGCATCCACTCCTTGGGTTCGATCTTCTCGCCGCGGTCGACCCGCTCCTGAAAGGCGCGCTCCTCGGGAGTCATCTCCTCGAGCGACTTCATGCCTTCCGATTTCACCATCTGTGCATACATGGTCGTGCCTCCTCCTGAGGGTCAGATACGTTCGAGGATCATCGCGATCCCCTGCCCCACGCCCACGCACATGGTGCAAAGGGCGTAGCGGCCGCCGGTGCGGTGGAGCTGCCGGGTGGCGGTCAGGACCAGCCGCGCACCGGACATGCCGAGCGGGTGGCCCATGGCGATGGCGCCGCCGTTGGCATTCACATGGGGGGCGTCATCCGGCAGGCCAAGCTCGCGCAGCACCGCGAGCCCCTGCGCCGCAAAGGCCTCATTGAGCTCGATGACATCCATCTGGTCGAGCGTCAGGCCGGCGCGGGCGAGCACCTTGCGGGTCGCGGGGACCGGACCGATGCCCATCACGCGGGGCGCGACGCCTGCCGCCGCCATGGCGAGGATGCGCGCCTGCGGCGTCAGGCCATTCTTGGCCGCCGCCGCCTCGGAGGCGACGATCACCCCCGCCGCGCCGTCGTTCACGCCCGAGGCATTGCCGGCGGTGACGCTGAGGTCCGGGCCATTCACGCCACGCAGCTTGGCCAGCTTGTCGACCGTCGTGCCGGGGCGCGGATGCTCGTCGGTGTCCACCACCAGCGGATCGCCCTTGCGCTGCGGGATCGTCACCGGAACGATCTCCTCGGCGAAGACGCCGGCCTTCTGAGCCGCTTCCCAACGATCTTGAGAGCGCACGGCAAAGGCGTCCTGGTCAGCACGGCTGACACCGTAGTCTTCGGCCACGTTGTCGGCGGTCTCGGGCATCGAATGTGTGCCGAACGCCTTGTCGAGCTTGGGGTTCTTGAAGCGCCAACCGATGGTGGTGTCGTACATCTCGGCATTCCGCGAGAAAGCCGAGCTCGCCTTGCCCACCACGAAGGGCGCACGGCTCATGCTCTCGACGCCGCCCGCCAGCAGAAGGTCGCCATCGCCGGCGCTGATGGTGCGCGCGGCGAGGCCGATCGCATCCATGCCAGAGCCGCAGAGGCGATTGACCGTGGTGCCCGGCACCTCGATCGGCAGGCCCGCCAGCAGCCCGGCCATGCGCGCGACGTTGCGGTTGTCTTCGCCAGCCTGGTTGGCGCAGCCGAGAATAATGTCATCGACGCTGGCCCAGTCGACCGAGGCATTGCGCGCCATCAGGGCGGCCAGCGGTACGGCCGCCAGATCGTCGGCGCGGACAGCCGAAAGCGCCCCGCCATAGCGGCCGACGGGTGTGCGTATCGCGTCGCAGATGAATGCCTCGGACATCCGTATCCTCCTCCCTCGAGAATCGAGGTCGACCATCAATGATCGACCGATCGGTCAAACAACTAGCACGACATACGGCACATGTTAAGCGTCAATTGAGTTTCTGCGTGATGTATCGACAGACCCCCTGCCCCGCGGATCACGCAGCTGCTTCGCGCCGCAGCTGGAACAGCCGGCGTTCGGTTTCCTCATTGCAGGGCGCAAGATGTCCCTCGGGGCTGAGAAACCTCGCGCTTACATGGCTTTCCGCGTGCTTCGACAATCCGACATAGGCCGCAACAAAAAGCCTGCGGGCTTCGTCGGCGGGCCAGTCGTGAGGATAGGCCGCACGTGGCAGACGCGGGTCGCTGAGTGCCGCATGGCGGTAGTCATGCACCAGTCGCAAACGCAGGGCGAGCGCGTCCTCCGGCGAAAGCGGGACAGTTGCGGACAGCAGATCGCGCAACGCACCATGGCGGGCGAGGAAGCTGGCATAGGCCTCGGCAACCCCGGGCAGGCCCCAGCGTTCCGAAGCGAGCTGGCCAAGATCGCCATGCCCCTCAAGTTGCTTCGCGCGCAGCAGGACACCCGCCACCGGCGCAATGTCCTCGCGATTGGGCGCCAGCGCGACGGTGGGTGCAAGCCGGGCCCAGGGCAGCGGCAGATCGACGTCGCGCAGCGCGTCCGACAGGCACAGCAGCCAGTCTTCGGGCTCGGGCGGCGGTGCAAACAGCAGACGGGCCGCCTCGCGGAACTCGGCCCGCGCGGGTTCTGACAAGCGGTAAAAGCTGCGCCGCCCGATCCGCACACCCTCGAGCCGCCCGGCCCCCACGAGGCGAGAGACCGCGGTGCGGACGAGGCTTTCGTTCAACCCGTGGCGCGCGCAACACTCGATCAGCGTGCCCATCCAGAGCATGCCGCCACGCGGCTCGACCACGTCGCCGTAGATCGTAACGATGAAAGCCGGGGCGCGCGGGGCATCTGTGGCCGCCAGTTCGGCAAGCGCCAGCGGATCAGCGGTCAGATCGCGCACCTCTGATATCACGGCCTTGTTCATTAAACGCCCTCCTGCGGCGGCGCCCGATGCGGCGCACGACCCCAGTCTACGCCAGCCTCCGCGATATGTCACATGATTGCAGCGCTTCTGTCACTTTGCGTGCCGTTATTAGCGGAGATCTCGGCCATTTGCGCCCTGACCCCCATCGCCGCGGCCCGTTTCACCGGGCCGAAGCCGCGAATGTCCATCACCAGCGCCGCCTTTGCGGCGCGATCATCGCGGTTCTTGAAGGTCAGCCCGGCGGTCAGGCGGTCCAACAAGGCGCGGTACTCGGCGATCAGAGCGCGCTCCATCTTTCGCTCGACACTGTAGCCGAAGGGATCGAGCGCGGTGCCGCGCAGCGGTTTCATCTTCGCGAGAAGGCGCATCGCGGGGCGTATCCAGGGGCCGAAAGCGCGCTTGAGGGGCCGCCCGCGCGCATCCCGTCCCCCGGCGAGAACCGGCGGTGCCATGTGGTGGACCAGCTTAAACGGCCCGTCGAAACGCGCGGCAAGGTCGTCTTGGAAGCCGGTCTGCGTATGCAGCCGCGCCACTTCATATTCGTCCTTGTAGGACATGAGCTTGAAGAGTCCCTTGGCCGCTGCCTCGGTCAGTGCCCCGACTGCGCCGGTGGCGGCGGTCTCGGCCTTGCGGACCTTGCCGATCTCGCGCAGGTACTCCTGCGCCCAGGCGGCATTCTGGTAGCCCGTCAGGAACTCGGCCCGCCGCGCGATCATCTCGTCCAGCGTCAGAACCGGGCTGGCGGGCAGTTGGGCGACGCGCTCGACCGCCCCACGGTCATGCACCAGCACCCGCCCCCAGGTGAAGGCGTCCTTGTTCTGCGCCGGCTTCACGCCGTTGAGTTCGATCGCCCGCATCAAGGCCTCGAGTCCCAGCGGCACCAGCCCGGCCTGCCAGGCCGCGCCAAGGATCATCACGTTGGCAAAGACGCTGTCGCCGAGCAGCGCTTCGGCCAGCGTGTTGGCGTCGAAGCTCTGCAGCGACGCCGCATCGACGGTGGCGCGGATCGCCTCCAGCCGCGCGCCCGCGTTGAGATCGGCGTCGCGGTTCTGCACCAGATCGCCGGTGGGCATGATGGCGGTATTGATCACCGCCCGCGTCTCGCCCTTGCGATAGGTGGCAGAGGCCTTTGGCGAGGAGCTGACCACCAGATCGCAGCCAATCAGCGCATGGGCCGAGCTCGGCTCGATCTTCACCTGGTTCAGCACCGCTTCGGAGGCCGCCACGCGCAGGTAGCTCAGCACCGGGCCGAACTTCTGGGCGAACCCCATGAAGTCGAGCACCGAGGCCCCCTTTTGCTCAAGGTTCGCCGCCATTGCGATGAGCTGGCCGACGGTGACCACCCCTGTGCCGCCGACCCCGGTGACGAGAATGTCCCAAGGCTGGGAGAGAGAGGGCAGGTCAGGCTCCGGCAGGGCCGCCTGCAGCGGGGCGAGTGCTTCCTTCCCGGCCGCATCGGTTTTTTTCAGCGTCGCCCCCTCGACGGTCACGAAGCTCGGGCAGAAGCCGTTGAGACAGGTGAAATCCTTGTTGCAGGTGTTGAGATTGATCTTCCGCTTGCGGCCGAACTCGGTCTCCAATGGCTCGACGCTCAGGCAGTTGGATTCCACCGAGCAATCGCCACAGCCCTCGCAGACCAGCGGGTTGATCACCGCGAATTTCTTCGGATCCTCCATCTTGCCGCGCTTGCGCAGCCGGCGCTTCTCGGTGGCGCAGGTCTGCTGGTAGATGAGCACGGTGGTACCGGGGATGTCGCGCAACTCGCGCTGCACCCGGTCAAGATCGCGGCGGTGCTCGATCGGCACGCCCGCCGGCAGTCCCTCGCGGCGCAGCGCCTCGGGGTCGTCCGAGACCACGACCACCTTCCTCGCGCCTTCAGACACCATCGACTGCGCGATGGACGCGACGCTGAGCGGGCCATCGACGTGCTGCCCGCCGGTCATCGCCACGGCGTCGTTGTAGAGGATCTTGTAGGTGATGTTGGTCCCTGCGGCGATCGCCTGCCGGACAGCCAGAGAGCCGGAATGGTAATAGGTGCCGTCGCCGAGGTTTTGGAAGACGTGCTTGTTGCCGTTGAACCTAGAGCGGGAGACCCAGTTCACCCCTTCGCCGCCCATCTGGATCAGCGAGGTCGTGTTGCGGTTCATCCAGCTGGCCATGAAGTGGCAGCCGATCCCGGCCAGCGCCTGACTGCCCTCGGGCACCTTGGTCGAGGTGTTGTGCGGGCATCCCGAGCAGAAGTAGGGCGTGCGGGCGGCCCCCTCTACGAGGATTGGCGCGGGCGCGGGTACCGCGTGCGCGGCCTTGCTCACAAGGTCAAGGTCGGGAAAGTTGCGCTCCAGCCGCGCCGCGATGTGCCGGGCGAGCATGACCGCGCCGAGTTCGTGCGTCCAGGGGATGAGACGGTTGCCCGCCTCGTCGCGCTTGCCGACCATCCGCTTCGGCTTCTGTCCCGGGAAGTCGTAGAAATACTCCTTGAGCTGGCTTTCGATGATGCCCCGTTTCTCTTCGATGACCAGCAACTCGCGCTTGTCCTTTGCAAAGGCCAAGGCGCCGAGGTGCTCCAGAGGCCAGACCATGCCGACCTTGTAGATGTCGAGGCCGATCTCGGCGGCGCGCGCCGCGTCGATGCCCAGCAGCCGCAGCGCCTCAAGCACGTCGAGATGCGACTTGCCGGTGGTGACGATGCCGAAATGCGCCTCATGCCCCCATTCGCTGCGATCGATCGGATTGGCGCGCGCAAAGGCAAGGACCGCTGCCTTCTTGGCTTCCATCCGCTCCTCGATCTGCGGGCCGGGAAGGTCCGGCCATCGGTAGTGCAATCCGCTCTTGGGCGGCTCGTAGTCGGGCGCCACAAAAGAGCGGGGCTTTGGCAGCTCGAAGGACATGCCCGACTCGACGGTCTCCGAGATTGCCTTGAACCCCACCCACATGCCCGAGAAGCGCGACAGCGCGTAACCCCATTCGGCGAAGCTCAGGAACTCGGCCACGTTGGCCGGATTGATCGTCGGCATGAAGAAATTCATGAAGGCGACGTCGGACTGGTGCGGCATCGAGGACGAGACGCAGCCATGGTCGTCCCCCGCCACCACCAGCACCCCGCCATGCGGCGAGGACCCGTAGGCGTTGCCGTGCTTGAGCGCATCTGCGGCCCGGTCGACCCCGGGTCCCTTGCCGTACCACAGGCCGAAGACCCCGGCACATGTGCGGTCCGGATCCGTTTCGACCTGCTGCGTGCCAATGATCTGAGTGGCTGCGAGTTCCTCGTTGACGGCGGGCACGAAGCCGATCCCCTCGGCATCCACCAGTGCGCGGTTCCGCGCCACCTCGAGGTCGATCCCGCCGACCGGCGAGCCGCGGTAGCCCGAGATGAAGCCGCGCGTGTCGAGGCCTGCGGCCTTGTCGCGACGAGCCTGGTCGAGTGCGATGCGCAGGATCGCCTGCGTGCCGGTCAGAAAGACTCGGCCCTCGGTGCGGGTGTAGCGGTCCGACAGTTCGTAGTCGCGCAGAATGGGTGTCTGATCGGTCATCGGCTCCTCCCAAAGCTCGTCGCGGCCGGGCCGCGTCCTCCGCGCATAGAATAGGCCTTGCCGGTGAAACCCCATCTCTAATAGGATCAAGTTCACGTACTTCTTGAAACGCTTGTTTCAGAATCCCCATAATTGCGAACGCCATGACAAAGATATCGCCGCTCGAAGCCCGAATGCTTGCCATCCTGCAATCCGACGCCTCGATCAGCATGAGCGAGCTCGCGCGACAGACCAACAGCTCCAGCGCCACCTGCTGGCGGCGCCTGCGTGAACTGGAAGAGGCCGGCGTGGTCAGTACGCCGGTGCGCCTGGTCGATCCGGCCAAGGTCGGGCGGGGCATGGACGCCTTCTGCCAGGTGCGGATGAAGGCGCAGGACGCCGACGCGCGCTCAGCCTTCCAAAGGGCGATGGACCTTGAGCCCGCGATCGTCGAGGTCTACTCGATCTCGGGCGACTGGGATTACCTGCTGCATATCGTGGTGAAGGATATCCCCGATCTCGAGAATATCCTGATGACCCGCATCCACGAACTGGATTGCGTTGCCACTGCCTCGACCATGTTCGTGCTACGCCGCGTGAAGCACACCACGCGCATCCCGGTCTGAACCTCGAACAGTCGCTTCGGTGGCACCTCGGATCGCTCCCCAAACGCGACAAGGCGTCACCGTTCTCTCGTAGCCCCAGCCAGCGTGCCTAGACTCAGATGGTGTATTCGGCTTGCGCCCCACTTTCAGCTTCGGTCTCGGCGGTGTCGCGCACGCGGCCGGCGCTTTTCGTTAAAGCTCCTCGGTGAGGTTCAGTGCTGTGCTGTCTCGGACGTCCAGCGATTTCGCTTCTCCCTACCTTCGGGTGGCCTTCTTGTCACAGCAGATGCTCCGGCCCCTGGGGCGCCTTCCAGCTTTTGGAATGGAACCTCAAGGATCGACGAACATTGTCGGTGTGAACCGCAATAAATCGGAGGCATCATGCGCCACATCACTTTGCCCGCTCTTTCGCTCATCCTCATGGCCGGCGCAGCATCGGCACAAACGATGGACGTGTCCTCGCTTCACAGCATCGACGACGCCGACATCATGGGGGCAGATGGCAAAAAGATCGGTGAAATTGAGGAGATCTTGGTCAACGATTCCGGCGAGCCCGTCGCAGCTGTCGTCGAAGCCGGAGGCTTTCTGAATATTGGCGACGACGATATTGTTGTCTCGCTCGACGACCTCACCTTCGATAACGGTGATTTCACCACCTCCATGACCGAGGAGGAATTGAAGAACCTTCCCAAGTGGGAGGATTGATCGCCTCGTAGCTTGTAGAACAGTTTCGTGGCGGCGCGCGCAGGCCGTGCGCCGCCTTGCGCTTTGATAGCACCATGCGGCCCAGATACGTTCGGCAAGAAACGCACAGTCGGAATATGACCCAATTGACGAACGTTGCAGAGCGGCGTTGAAGGAAAGCTAGTTTGAATGAAGAAACAGATGCTAACCGCAGCCGTCGTTGCACTGCTCCTCGCCGGATGTGCTGCGATCCAGCGCCCAGAAGTCGCCAACTCGCACGTGCCGGAGCCGAAGCAATCGGTCGAGCTGAGCAGGTACCTCGGCGTTTGGCACGAACAGGCGCGCTTCGACCATTCCTTTGAACGTGACTGCATGAACGTCACCGCGAAATACGAACTGCGAGATGACGGGTTGATCGGGGTTACAAATCGATGCCAAAGAAACGGAAAGACATCGACTACTAAAGGAACCGCTTCGATCGCAGGGGACCCCGCGAAACTCGAAGTGACCTTCTTCTGGCCATTCAAAGGTGACTATTGGATCCTGGATCACTCGGACGACTACTCTTGGTCGATTGTCGGTGAGCCGAGTGGCCGTTATCTATGGTTTCTTACGCGCAAGAAGCTGGTGGATGATCAGACAATTGACATGCTCAAAGGCAAGGCGCGTGAAATGGGGTACGATTTAACGGGCCTCATCCGGGTTAGCCAGACTGAAGAGTGATTAAGCTCGCCCTCCAACGCCTCGTCGGGGGGCTTCCTGTTCAGGCTTTCCTCAGCACGCCGGCAAAAAAGTACCAGAGTGTTTGTCTCCGACCGGGCCAGCTCGGGCGGGGCGGCTATTTGCTGCTATTTGCTCAAGCGAACCTGAGGGTTCGCCATGGACAGGGACCTCACATGGCAAAGGCACGATTGGCGGGTACCCTTCCATGACGTGGCCCGCCCAATGCGGACCTTGGCCTGCCTGGCGATGCTTCACGATGCCATGAATGAGCGTCTCGAGGAAGCAGCGCGGCAGCGACGCGCTGTTCCATCAGCGGCAGGTCCGGTCCGCGACCCGCGGTCCCCTTGTCGATGATACTGATTTTAAAGGCTGGCTCGCGGCTGGCCTGCCAATTGACAGTTCTGATGCCCGGCTCTACCTCCTGATTTCTGCAAGGAGGCCATCATGCCCAAACCGAAGTCTCGCAGTTTCGCCGTCATCGGCCTTGGAACCTTCGGCACAACCGTCGCGTCTGAGCTGGCCCGGTTCGGCAACCACGTGCTTGGGATCGACCTGCAGGAACGCAACGTCTCACGCGTCGCCGACACGATTGCCGAAGCGGTGATCGCCGACGGTCGCGACGACCAGGCTCTGCGCGAGGTCGGAGTGGGCAGCTACGATGTTGCCGTCGTCGCCATCGGCGAAGAGCTCGACGCCAACATCCTTTGCACCATGAACGTCAAGATGCTTGGCGTGCCCACGGTCTGGGTGAAGGCGATGAACCGTACGCATCATCGGATCCTGTCCAAGCTTGGTGCCGACCGGGTGATCCTGCCCGAGCAGGAGATCGGTCGCCATATCGCCCAGATGCTGCACAACCCGCTGGTCCGCGACTACGTGAGCCTCGGCAACGGCTTCCACGTGGTGGACTTCCGCGTACCCCAAAGTCTCGACGGTACGCCCATCGACAAGATCGGCCTGCCCGAGAAGTTCGAGCTTCGGACCTTGGGGCTCATGCGCGGCAGCGACTATGTGGACTGCCGGGCCGGGGCGACCGAACTCAAGGCGGACGACAAGCTGCTGCTCCTCGGACGCAGGGAAAACCTGCGCCGCTTCGCGGACGGGCTCTGAGCGCCGATGCGGCCCGTATGGTCCAAGGGGGTATGGCGCATGCAGCTCCCCCCGCCCGCGATCCTCGCCGGTCTCTATGCGGTGCTGATCGTCCTGGGTGGCGCTCTGCTGATGGTGCCCGCAGCGACGGCGATGCCGATAACCTGGTCGGACGCGATCTTCACCGCCGCCTCGGCCGTGACGGTGACTGGTCTCGTGGTCTCGGACACCGGCAGCCAGTTCACCCTCTTCGGTCAGGGGGTCATCATGGTGCTGATCCAGCTGGGTGGGCTGGGGTTGATGACCTTTGCCGTGCTGTTGCTGTCGATGCTGGGTCTTCCGGTGACGATCTCGCAGCGCATCTTCCTGCGCGAGGATCTCAACCAGACTTCGATCAGCGACCTGCTGGTCCTCGTTCGTGGGATCCTCAAGACCGTGCTGGCCTGCGAACTCTTGGGCGTCGCGCTGCTGTCCGGCGTCTTCGTGCCGGAATTCGGCTGGGGCGAGGGGCTGTGGCAGGCGCTTTTCCATACCGTCTCGGCGTTCAACAACGCGGGCTTTGCGCTCTTTCCCGACAGTTTGTCGCGCTATGTGGGCAACCCTGTCGTGAACCTCACGATCCCGGCGCTGTTCATCTTCGGCGGGCTGGGGTTCATCGTGGTGACCGAGGCCTACGGCAAGCGCCGCTGGCAAGCGTTCTCGCTGCACACAAAGCTCATGTTGGTCGGCACTCTGGCTCTGATCGTTTGGTCGGTGCTGACCTTCGCTGCACTGGAATGGACCAACCCTGCGACGCTCGGAGGGCTTGCCAGTACCGGTGACAGGCTGTGGGCAAGCTGGTTCCAAGGGGTGACGACCCGCACCGCTGGCTTCAACACCGTCGACATCGGCGGCATCCATGACAGCACCTCCATGATGTTCATGTCCCTCATGGTGATCGGTGGAGGCAGCACCTCGACGGCCGGAGGCATCAAGGTGACAACCTTTATCGTCCTTCTGCTTGCGACCGTCGCCTTCTTCCGGCGTAGTCAGCAGCTGCACGTCTTCGGGCGGAGTATCGGTGCCGAAGAGATCATGAAGGTTCTGGCGCTGACCATGGTAAGCCTGCTGACGGTTCTGGTCGCGATCTTCCTCGTGACCCTGTCCCACGATGGGGACTTCATCGATCTTGCATTCGAGGTCACCTCGGCCTTCGGTACGGTCGGATTGTCACGGGGGACCACCGGAGAGCTGGACGGCTTCGGTCGCGCGGTGATCATCGCCGTCATGTTTGTCGGCAGGGTTGGACCACTGACCCTGGGCTTTTTCCTTGCAACACGATCCAAGCCCCGGGTTGGGTACCCTGCGAGCAAAGTTTATCTCGGGTAGCCCTGTTCGAGAGCTTGCTCACACTGACCCTAACCGAGCCGCTTCATGGTCGCGACTGCGATCACTCGGGCCTCTTGACGAACGGCGAGAGGTTGACGCCTTGGGACGTCGCCTGCACCTGCTCCGGCAGCACCTTCTTCAGCTCCGCAGTCTCGGTCACGGGCGTTTTCAGCCGCTTGGTCTCGGACACTTCCATGGCGCCATACTTTCACCGCCACTTTGCAGAACGTGGCAGCGCTCATTCCGTGATGCCGCATAGAAGCGGGTGCCCGTCAATCTGCGTGATGGGCGCGACCGGCGGAATCGAAAAGATGCAACTGGCTGGTGTCGAATCGCAGCGCCACGTTGTCCCCTGGCGCGACCTGCGAGCGTCCGCCGTCGAGCGCGATGACCGAGGTGCCGTCGCTGAGCCGGGTATGAACCAGCGTCCTGTCCCCTAGGTGCTCCACCACAGTGGCCTCACCCTTCGTATCGCCCTCGCCTGTTGTGACGTGCACCGCTTCGGGGCGGATCCCCAGCTCGTAGGCGCCGCCATCCGGGATCGAAATGTTCATCGTCACGCGCGATCCGTCGCCGAGGACGGCAAGCGCCTCTCTGCCGGAAATCGCCACGTCCGCTTTCATGAAGTTCATGCCCGGACTTCCGACAAAACCGGCGACAAAGCGCGAGGCAGGATAAGTGTAGACCTCCATCGGTGTGCCGATCTGCTCGATCCGGCAATTGTTGAGGATGACAATCCGGTCAGCGAGCGTCATGGCCTCGGTCTGGTCGTGGGTGACATAGATCATCGTGGCCGCGATGCGCTGGTGCAGCTGCGCGAGCTCGACCCGCGTGCGCACCCGGAGCGCAGCGTCGAGATTTGACAGCGGTTCGTCGAAGAGAAACGCCGCGGGCTCCTTGACGATCGCCCTGCCGATGGCCACCCGCTGGCGCTGCCCGCCCGACAGCTGGCTCGGGCGGCGGTCGAGAAGCGACTCCATCTCGAGGATACGCCCGGCATCCGCGACCCGGGCGGCGATGTCGTTCTCCTTCATCCCGATATTGCGCAGGCCAAAGGCCATGTTGTCGCGCACGGTCATGTGGGGATAAAGGGCGTAGTTCTGGAAGACCATCGCCACGTTTCGTTGGCCCGGGGCGAGAGCCTGGCACTCTCGACCGCCGATCAGGAGCTCGCCGCGGTCGATGGACTCGAGACCAGCGATCATGCGCAGGAGGGTGGACTTTCCCGAACCAGACGGCCCGAGAAAGGCCATGAATTCTCCCTGCTTCACCTCGAGACTGATGTCCTTGATGACCTCGACGGCGCCGAAGCTCTTCGAGACGTTCTGCAGTGCGATATCTGCCATATCTTACCCCTTGATCCCCGCACTGAGCGTGATGGCCTGCGTTACCCGCCGCTGGAAGAGCAGGTAAGCGAGCGCGACAGGGAAACCGGCGAGCACGGCCGAGGCCAGCTGCCGCGCGTAATAGACGCCGAAGGCGTCACTAACTTGGGTGATGCCGACCGTGATGGTCATCATCTCGGTCCGCGTGACCGCCAGAAACGGCCACAGGAAGGCGTTCCAGGCCCAGATGAAGGTGACGATGGAAAGCGCCGTGGTCACGCCCCAGTTCATCGGAATGTAGACCTTGGTCAGGATCCGGAACTCAGAGGCGTTGTCCATCACGGCCGCCTCGCGAAATTCTTTCGGGACTTGGTCGAAGAACTGCTTGTAGACGATGATGATCACCGGGTGGATGAGTTGCGGCAGGATGATCCCCGCCCAGGTGTTCAACAGGCCCATATTCGCGATCAGCACGAAATGGTTGATGATAAGAACCTGCGTGGGGACCATGAAGCTGGCCAGGATCAGCCACCACAGCAGGCTCCGACCGGGAAACCGGAGCTGACTGATGGCATAGCCCACCAAGAGCGAGGTGGAGACGGTCAGCACCGTCACCCCGAGGGCCGTGGCCACCGAATTCATGTACCAGCTGCCAATCTGCGTCTCGGTCAAGGCGAACCAGTAATGCCGTAAAGTTGGGTTCTCGGGCCAGAGTTCGATATAGGGGCGCACGACCTCGTCCTCGAGCTTGAAGGACGAGACGATGCCCCAGTAAATCGGGAAGGCCCAGATGATCGCGGCGATCACCGTCAGGATCGTGATGATCGCTCCGGCGATGTTGTAGCGTCGCGTCGTGGTCGGGGTCATGTCTTGCGCTCCGCGAGGCGCAGAAGCTGGAAGTTCAGCACGGAAACCACGATGACGACCAGGAAGAGCACCACCGCGATGGCTGCAGCGCGCCCGCCGTCGTCGCTCTGGAACGCACGCTGGTAGATGTAGTAAACCATCACCAGATTGTCGTTCGGTCGCCCGCCTATGGAAAACAGGTACACTTGGTCGAAGATCTTGAGCTGAAGGATCAGCTGGATCGTCAGGACCAGCGCCGTGACGGGCCACAACAGCGGCCACGTCAGTTTCCGGAAAACGGTCCAGCGTCCGGCATTATCCAGTTCCGCCGCCTCGTAGATTTCGGTCGGGATCGCCCTCAGACCCGCGAGAAACAGCAAGATGGAGAAGCCGCAGGTCCACCAGATCGTCACGAAGGCCACGGCCGGCATGAACCAGGTCGAGGTCTTGAAGATCGGCACGCGATCGATGCCCAAGGCATCGAACAGATGCATGGCGATGCCGAATTGGAAGTTCAGCGTCCAGTCCCAGATCCGGTAGACCACAGAAACCGGCAGGATGTAGGGCAGGAAGAACAAGGCCAGCACGAGTGCTTGAAGACGCCCCGAGAGCCGCGTGATGCCCAAGGCGATGGCAAGCGCCACGAGCGTCCCCGGAACCACGCTGAGCAGCACGAAATAGGCCGTGTTCCAAAAGGCCGTGTCGAAGCGCCGGTCATCTGGCAGACGGGTATAGTTGTCGAGACCGGTCCATTCCGCGGTCTGCGGCCCGAAGCTGATCAGCGGCGCATCCTGAAAGGACAGGATGAACATGTCGATCGTCGGGTAGACGAAGATCAGCCCGTAGATCGCCACGAAGGGTGCGATCAGGACATAGGCGATCAGCGTGTCTTTTCTCGCGTTGCGGATCACGCCGGGTCCTCCAATTCGAACCTTTGGTCAGACGAAAGGAGGGGCACGCGCGCCCCTCCCGGAATCATTACATGTCGTTGAGTTCGTACTGGATTTCCTCGACCGCCTCGGCCGGATCCATCTCTCCGTTCAGCGTCGGAACAAAGTAGGTGGACATCACGTCGAACATCGGACCAGCGACGCCCGCGAATGTGCTCTGAGGGTCGAATATCATGTTCTTGGTCAGCGAGGAGTAGGTCGCATTCGGCTCCATCTGGGAATATTCCTCGGATGCCGTCACGTTCGAATTGGCCGGAATGTGGCCCGCGGTGGCCCAGAACAGCGAATTCTTCGACATCCAGGACATGACTTCCAGCACCGCGTCGCGCTTGGCGGTGCCATCATCCACGCCGTTGTTGGCCGGGATCGCAAAGGCATGGCTATCGGCGTAGGTTGAGGGATGGGCGAAGATCACCGGCAGTTCGACCGCGCCCCAGTCGAAGAGCCTGCCTTCGTCGCTCAGATCCTTCATCGTCGGGACTTCCCAAACGCCGTTGATCATCATCCCCGCTTCGCCCGAGGTGAAAAGCGCAACCGTCGCGGGATAGTCGGTATAGGTCGACTGCCACTTTTTGTTGGTCCAATCCTGCAGCACGGACAGTGCATTCTGCAGTTTCTCAGCGTTATCACCCGCCAGGAACTCGCCGTCGGTCAGAAGTTCGCCGTCTTGCTGGCCCATGAGCGAGTATATGGTGCGGTACATGAAGTTGCCGTCGGCTGTCACCGAGGCCAGCGGATACTCGACGCCCGCATCCTTGAGCGCGGCAAGGGTTTCCTCGAAGCCCTCGCGACTGTCGAGCCCCATGGGCGTGCCATCCTCGTTGAGGCGGCCGGCTTGCTTGAGAAGGTCTCGGTTGTAGTAGAGCACGATGGGATGCGTATCGAGCGGCACGGCGTATTGCTTGCCGTCGACCGTCACCGCGTTCCAGGTGGACTCTGCGAAATCCTCCTGGCTCAGTCCCATCTTCTCCCAGTCCGCATCAGTGATCGGCTGCAGCAAACCCTGGCTTACGGCGAGCGGGATGCGGCTGGCGTGGTAGGCCATGATGTCGGGGGCTTCGCCCACGGCGACCGATGTCTGAACTTTCGTGTAGAAGGGCACGCCCCATTCGAGCGTGGTCGCATCGATGGCGATCTCGCCCTCGTGTGCCGTGTTGAAGTCCTCGATCATCGACTTCAACCGCACGCCGTCGCCGCCACTCAGGAAATCCCACCAGACGACGGTCTCCTGCGCCTGGGCAGAAGTCGCAAGCGTGGCCCCGAGGACCATACTCAACACTTGTTTCATTTTTCTCCTCCCAAAGAAAGACCGGACCCCGGCCGCAGATTGACTCTACACTACTGCCGGTTCCTATCAACGATTTTGGCGGTATATACCCGATATTCCGATACAGTCGTCACAGCGTGACCCGGATCACAGAATAGCTGTAGGGCGGCAGGGCCAGGCTGAGAGTGTTTCTATCTATCTTGGCACCGCTACCCTCTTGCGGCACCACCGTGTCGGGCGCCTCCATCGTGTTCCGCGCCTCCAGATCGTCGTGGTGGATCAGGGTATGGCTTGCGGTCTTCGGTGTGCCGAACCTCTCGAGCGACACCTCTACCTCCATCGGCTCGCTCCCGTTCCGGTTGACGGCGAAGAAGGTCACGCTGCCCACATCGGCGTCGTGCACGCCGGCAATATCAAGGTAGCTGACCCCTGCTGCCATATCCGCGTCATAGGTCGGACAATCGACATCCAATTGCAGCGCGGTGCCGCGACCGTGGTGCGAGGCGAGCTTTAACGGATAGTAGATCGTCTGACGCCAGGCCGGACCGCCCGGGCTGGTCATGATGGGAGCGATCACGTTCACGAGCTGTGCGATGCAGGCGATGCGCACCCGATCAGAACGGCGGATGAAGGTGTTCAGGATGCAGCCCACTTGAAGCACATCCTCGAAATTGTACACATCCTCCAGGATCGGCGGCCAGTACTTCCAATCCTTGCCTTGCAGGTAGAGCTGATCCTGCTTTCGGGTGTGATACCAGACGTTCCATTCATCGAACGAGATCGTCACATCCTTCTTCGACCGCTTCTTGCCCTTCACGAAGTCGATCACGCCGCTCACCGTGCCGATATAGCGATCCAGCTTTTCCGGCAAAGCTAGGAAGTTCGCCGTGTTCTTCTCGTAGTTCTCGAAATACATGTGCAGCGAAATGTGGTCGATATTGTCGTAGGTCTCCTCGAGCACCGTGGCCTCCCATTGCGGGTAGGTCGGCATGTCGGAGTGGGAAGATCCGCAAACCACCAGTTCGAGATCGCTGTCGAAGGCCCGTAGCGCTTTGGCCGTTTCATTGGCAAGTTGGCCGTATTGGCGGGCCGTCTTGTGGCCGACCTGCCAGGGCCCGTCCATCTCGTTCCCCAGACACCAGGTTTTCACCGCCCAAGGCTCTGCCCGCCCGTTCTTGCGACGCAGGTCAGACCAGTAGCTGCCGCCGGGGTGGTTCACGTATTCGACGAAGCTCCGGGCCTCGTCGAGGCCGCGCGAGCCAAGATTGACGGCAAGCATCATCTCGATGTTGGACTTCTCGGCCCAGTCGGCATATTCGTGAATGCCCACATGGTTGTTCTCGAGCGTCTTCCACGCGAGATCGAGCCGGGTCGGCCGATCCTCCTTCGGGCCGATACCATCCTCCCAGTTGTAGGCAGAGACAAAGTTGCCCCCCGGATAGCGGCAAATCGGCGTGTCGAGTTCGCGGACGAGGTCGATCACGTCCTGCCGCATCCCGCTGGCATCGGCGCTGGGGTGATCGGGTTCATATATGCCGGTATACACGGCCCGACCCAGATGCTCGAGGAAAGAGCCGTAAAGCCGTTTGTCGATATCCGCGATGGTGTAGCGCGCATGCGCGGTGACACGAGCCCTCATGCGATCCCTCCCTAATGTACCCTATCTTCCGGTTTGTACCGTGTATGCCGATATGGTTGCGAGGGACGGCGGCTCAGTCAAGTGTTTTCTCGGGGCTCACCGCAGGCGCATGGTGATGTCCTGATCATAGTTTCCGAAACCGCGCCCGAAGATGTTCAACCCTCCGGGATGCTCGGCATCATCTCGCACGCCGATGCGGACCCGGATCGAACGGTGCCTGTCGACCTCCAGATCCGTCAACGTCACATCCGAAACCCGCAAGCCGTCTACGTAGGTGCCTTCGCCGTTGATACGCCACGTCTTCAGCTTGCCGTATTGAGACCCCGCCAGTTTCCACCAGGCGGGTGTGAAAACCCCCCGCTTGTCGCCGAAATCGCCGGGTGACGTCCAGGTGGCGACATGAGTCCCGTTCACACTCAGCGAGATGTCGGAGGGCCAGTCGGCGGAGGTGCCAGGCACTTCGGAGCTCAGCTCCATGGAGAACTCGAGTGACTGAACCGGCTTGTTCAACAGTTTGGCATTGTTGGGAAACTGATACTCAACAAAGCCCCTGGTGAACCAGAGGAGCCCTGCCCTCATGCGTTCGGGATCGAGAAAGGTATCGGGCACGTCGAGCAGGCCGATCACCCCCTCGGCAGAGCACAGCCCGCAGGGAGCGGTCACTTCGACTTGCGAATAGAGACCGAGCGGCATGGATACTTCGATCTCGTCGTCGCGCACCTCCGGTCTCTGGTCGCCAAGAGCCACGAGGATCTCGGTATAGACTGGCTGACAGACCTTCTGGTTGCCCTTGCGGGCCTTCTGGATGTCGGTGGCGACAAGGCCCACGCTCTCGAGAATCTGCATGTTCGAAGAAATCGTGGACTGCGGGAGAGAGAGTTCGGCCGCGACCTGATTGACGTTCATTGGGCCGGTCTTCGCCAGAAGTTTCAGGATCGAGATACGTACCTCGCTCGCCAGACCTTTCAGAACATCGAACTGAGCGATCGGATCGACGACGAGCAGCTTGTTGGTCATCTGGATGGCCTTTTCCGGCGAACACTGGTCATATATATCCGAAGATCGGGTATAAAAAAAGAGCCAATCCACCTTGCTGCTTCATGAGCAGGGCATGTCCGCATGGCTTGGCCTATCAGCGCGCCTCGATTCAGACGCCCGGCCGCAGAGATCTCCATACCGGGAGATCGCAGGACGATGATGGGTCAGCGATCAACTTGGGCCGATCGGTGGGGGCAGATCAACGGCCACGCTGCACGACGAGGCGATCGGCGCAGACCATGCACGGCTCAGAGGTCAGCGGCCGGTTTCTCGTGAACCGCCTGCCGAGGATTGAACAGAGTTCCGCTCGATCAGCGGGCATTCCACCTTGATCTGGTCATGCCTGTTGGGCATCCCCCCAGCCATGTCCAGAAGCATCTCTGCCGCGATCGCCCCCATTTCCGCGTGGGGCAGGACCAATGTGGTCAGCGGCGGCCGCATGAACTGGGCGATCTCTCGGTCGTCGAAGCCCACTACGGCGACGTCTTCAGGAACCCGCAATCCCAACTCGCGAAGCGCGTCATAGCAGCCGAGGGCCATCATGTCGTTGGCACAGAAAATCCCGTCGGGAGGCGTGTCCGACGCGAACAGCGCCATCGTCCCATCGTATCCAGCCGAGGGCTCCCAGTTGCCCGGAACGACGAGCCTGGGATCGAAGGGAAGATCGTTGCTCGACAATGCCTGCCGGTAGCCGCGGAGCCGGTCGCGGGACGCGTCGATACCCTCCTCGCCATTGATAAACGCGATCTGCCGGCAGCCTGCCTCGATCAACCGCTGGGTCGCTGTCCGCCCGCCGACGAGGTCGCCCGGCAAGACAGAGGGCAGTTTGCGCTTCGGATCATAGCAATTGACCAGCACAGTCGGCGTGTTGAAGAAGACCTTGGGCGGGCTGATCTGCCGCGTCAGGATGGTGCCGTATAAAAAACCCAAGACCTGCTGATGCGCCATCTGCTCGAGGATCTGGTCTTCGAGGGCCTCTTCGCCGCGCAGCACCGCCAAGGTCACCGCGATGCCCTGTTCGAGCGCCTTCTCCCGCGCGCCATCGAACGCCAGGGACATCCAGGGATCGGAGGTGAGCTCGTCCACAACGAAGCCGATCATCTTCGACTCGACCGGCATTTTCGGCTGGCCGCGCGCCGCGAGGTGGTAGCCCAACTCTTCCGCGGCCATGCGGACCCGCTCGCGGGTGGCTTGGCTGAGCCGCGCTCCTGCGCTGCCGTTCAGGACCAGCGATACCGTCGCCTGCGAGACCCCCGCCCGCGCCGCCACATCCATCATCGTCGGTCGCAAATGCCGCCCTCCTGTTGGCCCCCGGGCGTCTGTATACCGGCACCCCGAGCAAGGTCTAGCTCATCGCTGCATGTGGCGGATGCGGTCGAATGCCACGGCGATCACGATAAACGTCCCTATGAACATGCCTTGCCAGAACGTCGAAACTCCCAGCAGGATCAGCGAGTTCCGGATGACCTCGATCAGCAGGGCACCGACAACCGCGCCAAGCGCCGTGCCCTCTCCGCCGTTGAGATTGGCGCCGCCGATCACCGCCGCTGCGATCACCGTCAACTCCATCGCATTGCCAAGGTTCGTCGTCACGCTGCCCAGCCATCCGGCCATCAGAATACCCGTCAACCCGGCGGTGAATGCCGAGAACATGTAGACCGAGACCTTGAGCCGCGACACCGGGATGCCGGTAAGCGTTGCCGCCTGCTCGTTCGAGCCGATGGCGAACAAATGCTGCCCCCAGCGGGTCCAGCGGAACACGAAGGTCATCACCAGCGTCAGAGCGATCAGCGCAAAAAGCGGATGAGGCAGCCCGAACGTCGCCCCGCCGCCGATCCAGAGCAGGAGGTCGTGGTCGGGTCCGAACTCCCAGATCATCTTGTTGTCGGACAGGACCATCGCGGCCGAGCGCGCGGCCGAGAGCATGCCGAGCGTGACCACAAAGGGGGGCATGCCGGCGTAGGCGATCAACACCCCGTTGATGAATCCGACCAGCAGCGCCACGCCAAGGGCGGCCAGCGCCGAAAGCCAAAAGGCGTGGCCCGCCGCCATCAGGACGCTGATGACCATCGCCGTAAGGACGACCGTCGAACCTACCGAGAGGTCGATCCCGCCCGAGGCGATCACCGCAGTCATGCCGATGGCGATGATCGCGACGAAGGCGAAGTTGCGCGAGACGTTGAACAGGTTGCGCGAGGTGGCAAAGGAATCCGTGGCCAAACTGAGCGCGACGCAGGCGATCACCGCTGCGAGAAAGACCCAGAACACCTGCATGTTGGCAACACGGGCCACGGCACTTCGATGCTGGGCCAGATCGATGACATCTTCGATTGATGAGGACATGGGCTTCCTTTCTCAGGCTTTGTCGATCGCGCCGGTGATGAGACCGGTGACCTCTTCAGGCGAGCTCGAGCCGACCGGTTTGCTCGCGACCAGAGCGCCACGGCGCAGGACGGCGATGTTGTCGGCGACCGCGAAGACATCGGGCATGCGGTGGCTGATCAGGAGAACGCTGATCCCCTCGTCCCGCAGGTGCCGGATCAGGTCGAGCACCTCGGCCACCTGCCGCACGGAGATTGCCGCCGTTGGCTCGTCGAGCAAGACCAGCTTGGCCTTCGACAGCAGCGTGCGGGCGATGGCCACCGCCTGCCGCTGCCCTCCTGACATCCGGCGCACCACGTCGCGCGGCCGGGTCTCCGACTTCAGCTGCTGGAAGAGTTCGCCGGCCCGGGCATGCATCCGCGGGTAGTCAATCACGCGGATCGGGCCGAGCCTCCGTGTCGGCTCGCGCCCCAGAAAGACGTTCGACGCGGCGGTCATGTGATCGCAGAGCGCAAGATCCTGGTAGACCACCTCGACCCCGGCGCGCTGCGCTTCGACCGGCTGGTGGAAGGCGACCGCCTGGCCGTCGACTCGCATCTCTCCCGAGGATGGGCGGAAATTGCCGGCGATGATCTTAACCAGCGTCGATTTCCCTGCACCGTTGTCGCCCATGAGCCCCAGGACCTCGCCCGGGCCTATCTCGAGCGAGACATTTTCGAGCGCCCTGATGGCCCCGAAATGCTTCGATATTCCATTCAATTGCAGACGTGACACCCTTTGGTCTCCTCCCTGGCTCCTATGGAATCTGTCCCCTTCCGGCGTCCGCAGCCCGCGCCGAAGCAGTCGGCGGATCCGGGCTGCGATTGGAATAATCATACTTGACCAATTATTAGCTGCAAATATTATTAATTTTATTATTTGCATGGAGGAGGAGATGCGGGTTCCTTTGATACTTGGTCGGTACGGCGGGCCGCTGCGCAGGGATTTCTTGCGTGTCGACGATCTGGTCTCTGCAAGGCTCGCCGCGCTCGACACTCCGTCCGCAACACGCAGGCTCTTCAATATCTCGATGAACCAGCCCATGGACTATGGCCGCGCCGCCGCATTGCTGACGCAGACCCGCGGACTGGAGCCTGTCGACATCGCCATCTCATTTCGCAGCAACTGGTTCAGCAACGCACAGGCATGGGCGGAACTGGTCTGGCACCCCCTTACTGATCTTGAGGTCCTGATCGAGCGAGCATGGAGCTTCGAGCGAAGCTCCGACGAGCCTCGTCGCATCTGGTACCCGGGCTGAACCCGGGACCTGGCGAGAGGAAACGCGCAACCCCAGGGAGGACTGAAATTGAAACGTGACATCGCAATTCTGGCGACGACGGCCCTTGTGGCACTCTCCACCAGCGCCGTCATGGCGCAGGACAGCAAGACACTGGCCATCGTGGTGAAGGGGCTCGACAACCCCTTCTTCGAGCAGATCAACCTCGGCTGCCAGCAGTGGATGAAGGAGCACGCGGACAGCGAGTACGAGTGCCTCTACACCGGTCCGGCCTCTTCGACCGACGAGGCCGGCGAGGTACAGATCGTCGATGACCTTCTGACCAGCGGGGTCGCGGCCATCGCCATCTCGCCCTCAAATGCACCGGCCATGGCCAACAGGGTCCGCGCGATCGCTCCGGAGGTGCCGGTGATGACCATCGACGCCGATTTCATTGCCGAAGACCGAGATCTGCGTGCAACCTACCTCGGAACCGACAACTACCTGATGGGCGTCAAGATGGCGGAAGAGGCGGCCAAGCTGAAGACCGAAGGCGGCACCGTCTGCTTGCAGCTCGGCAACGTCGCGGCGGACAACATCAACGCCCGGGCGCAGGGATTCCGTGACACCGCCGCGGGTGAGAAAGGCGTAGACCGGCTCACCGGCCAGAATGGCTGGACCGAAATCGAGGGATGCCCGGTTTTCACAAATGATCAGGCCGACCTCGCGAACCAGCAGATGTCGGACGTCTTCACCGCGAACCCGGATCTCGACGCCTTCATCCTCATCGGCGGATGGGCGCAATTCGCGCCGCAGGCATACGCGCAGGTGACCGACCAGGTGATGGGCAAGCTGCAGAGCAAGGAGTTGGTCATCATCGCCGGCGACACCCTGCCGCCGCAGACCAAGGCCTTCCGCGATGGGCGCAGCCACGCCCAGGTCGGACAACGCCCCTTCGAAATGGGACTACGGGCGCCGGACGTCATGATCCAGCTGATCAATGGCGAGACGGTGGACGATCCGCTCTTCACGGGCCTCGACGTCTGCAACGCGGACGATCCCGGCTTCTGCGCCGACAATTGATCGGAGCAGGCTTGCCGTACCAGACCGGACTGGTCGCCACCCGTCGTGGCGGCCGGTCGTCAAGAGAGCATCTCCGCGCATCTGGCGACATACGGGACGGAAGACAATGTCCTGACCCCAAACCTTCTTGCTGCGGCGGCCGCCGTGGGCGCGGGCGCAGCGCACGCGCAGGACTAGCCAGACCTCGGAATGCTCAAAGCCGAATCTCCAGGAGAACCGAAGCCAGGCACTTGCCGTGGGCATCGAGCGCGAGCGAGCGGGTGACGCCACCGGTGAGCGCACCGCGGATCACGAAGTTCAATGCGCACAGTTGAGGCAACGCGTAGCGTGTCACGTCCGCCGCCATCACACCGCCGAGGTGCCGCGCCACCCGCTCGGGCGTCAGCTCGCGATCGATCAGCGGCCAGTCTTCGACCCTGTAGGCAATCACCGAGATGTTCGAAGTGTCGCCCTTGTCGCCCGTACGGGCATGCGCAATCTCGTGCAGTTTCATGGCGTCCTCCTTCGGATACCGGGATCCGAGGCGCTCAGGCCTCGATCCCCTCGGTGAGTTCGACGCGCACCGAGACCGATGCGGCGGGAATGAGCGTCGAGGCGACGGCAATGATCTCGCGGCTGGAACGGCTGACACCTCCGCCACCGGCCGGGCCGCAGAGATAAAGGCTCTCGACCTCCTCGCCGATCCGTTCCGCGGCCTCCTCGTCGGCGCAGCGTGCAGCGATCCGGAGCCGGACCTCGGAAGGATCCGCTGCGCCGCGCGCCGCCGCGGGCGCAACCGCGTCCAGTCCAATGAGCTCTGACCTCTCCTCGAGGATGCGCCCTCCCAAATCCGCCAGGCGCCGATGCACCACCTCGGCTGCCAGCCGTCCGCGTGCCACGCAATTGGCCCCCGCATAGGAGATCTGCCCCTCGCCGCGCCAACCGTCGCGGTAGCCCACCGAAACCTTGAGCTGCCCGCTCGCAGGATGCCCCGAGCCACCGGTGACCAGCACTCGGTCGGGGCCGACTTCTTCGAGCTCGACCTGCGAAAAATCCGCGACCACATCCGGCTGGATGTAGCGTGCCGGATCATGGATCTCGTAGAGCAGCTGCTCGGTGCAGGTGGCACGGGTGACCAGGCCGCCGGTGCCCGGCAGCTTGGTGATCACCGCGGTACCATCCTCCGATACCTCTGCCAGCGGGAAGCCCACCTCCGCGAGATCGGGCACCTCTTTCACCCCGGGATCGGCAAAATAGCCGCCGGTGATCTGCGCCGAGCATTCCAACAGGTGGCCGATCAGCGTGCCACGTCCGAGCCGCGCCCAGTCGTCCATCGCCCATCCGAAGCGGTGTACCAGCGGGGCGAGGAAGAGCGCCGGGTCCGAGGCGCGCCCGCAGATCACGATGTCGGCTCCGGCGTCGAGCGCCTCGACGATGCCTGCGACGCCGATATAGGCGTTGGCTGAGATCAGCCGGTCTTCGAGGGCCCGCGCCGGCGCGCCGGTTTCGGTCAGCAGGCTGTCGCCGACGAGGCCCAGGACATCGTCCCCGGTGACGGCTGCCACGGTCAAGGGCAGGCCAAGCTCGCGCACCACGGCGCGGGTGCGCTCGGCAGCGGCGCGGGGGTTGGCCGCGCCCATATTGGTGACGATCCGCGTGCCATTGCGGGCACAGGCGGGCAGCACGGCGCGCATGCGGCGCTCGAGCAGAGGGTCGTACCCGGCCGAGGGATCGGCAAGCCGCGCCTGCTGGGCCAGCGCAATGGTGCGCTCCGCAAGGCATTCGAAGATCAGGAAATCCAGCTCTCCACGCTCGGCCAGATCGACGGCCGGGGCGATGCGGTCTCCCTGGAAGCCCGCGCCGGTACCGATGCGCACCACACTCATGCTACGGCCCTCCCCTGTGCGCGGCCCACCGCACGGGCCCCGAAGAAGATCGCCAGGGCAACGAATGGCGTGGCCAGCATCGGCCAGATCGCCAGCGCGATGATGACCAGCAGCAATAGAATGTCGAAACCGCGC
This sequence comes from Salipiger sp. PrR003, assembly GCF_010500785.1. Classification (NCBI taxonomy): domain Bacteria; kingdom Pseudomonadati; phylum Pseudomonadota; class Alphaproteobacteria; order Rhodobacterales; family Roseobacteraceae; genus Salipiger; species Salipiger sp. PrR003. Next base: position 104,654 of record NZ_JAAGOV010000027.1, on the reverse strand, counting down.
TTTCCGGTGAGGGGCGCGCCGCTCAGCAGCGCCGGAACCGCCAGCACCAGCGCCATGCCCGCAGCCACAGCTTCGATGATTCCGACGATGCCGCCCGACATGGTCATGCCGGGATAGAGCAGCAGCAGGAAGGGCACGAGGTAGGTCACCGCGCCAAGCCGCACCGCCTCGCCCGCGGCGGGCAGCCAGTTGGTACCTGCGATGCCCGAGCCGACGAAGACCGCGACGCAGACGGGCGGGGTGATCACCGAGATCGTGGCGAAGTAGAAGACGAAGAGATGCGCCGCGAGCGGATCGACCCCCACGGCGGTCATCGCCGGGGCGAGCACCGCGGCCACCAGCACATAGGCGGCGGTGGTCGGCAGGCCCATGCCCATGATCAGGCAGACCAGCCCGACGATGATCGCCACCAGCACGACCGAGTCGCCGGCCATGGTGACGATCAGCGAAGACAGCGTCACGCCGATGCCGGTCATGTTGATCATCGAGACCAGCACCTGCGCCCCGGCGAGCAGCACGCCGATGATCACCATGCCCTTGCCCGCGTCCTCCAGCCCGTCGATCACCCGCCCGGCCATTTCGCGCGGGTTCAGCCGTCCGGCCTGGGTGGCGACGAAGGCGATCAGCAGGCCGACGACCCCGTAGAAGGCGGCGGTGGCGATCGACCGGCCGAGCCATATGCCGATGCCAAGACCGCCAAGCGCGGCGAGGATCGGCAGCACCCGGCGCGGCGCGGTGATGGTTTTCCAGTCGGGCATCTCGTCCTCGGGCACAACGGCAAGCCCGCGCTGCTGCGCGACGAAATGCACGGTGACGAAGACCGACACGTAAAAGAGCATGGCGGGAAGGATCGCGCCGACGATGATGGTGGTGTAGGGCACGCCGAGGATCTCGGCCATGACGAAGGCGGCGGCACCCATGATCGGCGGCGCGATCTGCCCGCCGGTCGAGGCCACAGCTTCGACCGCCGCCGCGAAGGGGCGCGGGTAGCCGAGCCGGATCATCATCGGGATAGTGAAATTGCCGGTGGTGGCGACATTGGCCACGGCAGAGCCCGAGATCATTCCGAAAAGCCCCGAGGCGATGGTGGCGATCTTCGCCGCGCCGCCCGGTTGGCGACCGCCGAGACGCATCGCCAGGTCCATGAAGGCCTGCCCGCCGCCCGAATGCAGCAGCAGCGCCCCGAAAAGCACGAAGGCCGCGATCACCGTTGCAGCGACGCCGGTCAGCATCCCCCAGATGCCGAGATCGCCGAGAAAGATGGTCTCGGTCACGAAGGCCGCGTCGAAGCCGCGGTGGCTCAGCGCGCCGGGCAGCAGGTTGCCGAACAGCGCGTAGCCGATGCCGATCAGCACCAACACGGGGAAGATCAGCCCGACTGTACGCCGCCCGAGCTCGAGCACCGACAGCACCAGACCGACGGTCAGCGCCATGTCGAGCGTCGTCGCCCAGGGCAGCGAGGTCATGATTTCATCGTAGTTCCAGACCACGTAGCCGCAGGATCCCACCGTCACCGCGCAGAGCACGAGGTCGATGGCGAGCCCGAGCGGGCGCCAGGATTTCCCGGCGCCCAGCGGGTAGAGCGCGAAGCCGAGGGAGGCCACGAGGGCGAGGAAGATCGCCCGCTGGATCAGCCCTTCGAATGGGCCGGTGGCGGCGGTGTAGAAGACGAAGGCCCCGACGAGGATCGCCAGCCCCTTCTGGACGCGCTCCAGTGTCATGTCAGCTCCCCGGCTGCAGCTTTGCGGGAATCTCGAGTCCCTGCTCCTCGAACCAGCGCGCCGCGCCCGGATGCAGCGGGACGGTGCCGTAGTCGAGCGTCATCTGCGCAAGATCCGCGCCCTTCAGGCTTGCCATGGCATTGGCCTGCGCGCTATCATCGGCCATGATCGCCGAGACGATCTTGTAGGCGGTCTCGTCGTCCATCGACGCGGTTGCCGCGACGCCGACGCCGAAGCTCCAGGTGGTATAGGCGGGGATGCCGTCGGCGGCGCCTTCGGGGATGTCGATCACCGAGATGTCGGGCATTTTCTCGCGCAGGGTGTCTGCCTGGGCGTCCGAGAGGCCGACCACGGTGATGTCGGTCGAGGTGGCGATGTCCATGGTCGAGCCGTCGAGCTTCAGGCCCGACCCCGATTTCACGTAACCCGCCACCCGGTTGTCCTTGATCGCGCCGACGATGTCGGTGGTCGAGCCGCGCACGTAGTCGGCATTGAGACCGAGCGTGGCAAAGACCGCCTCGGTGGTCGACTCGGTGCTAGAGCCCTTGATTCCGGGGTTGAAGCGCACGCCCGAGAGGCCCTCCAGGCTGTCGACGCCTGCGTCTTTGCGCAGGATCACATTCTGCGGTGCGTTGGTGTAGACCCACAGAAGGCGCAGGTCCTGCGCATTGCCCTCGAAGTCATTGGTCCCCGACACCGCGTGCTGTGCGGTGTTGGTGGTCACGAGGCCTAGGTCGACCTGCCCGCGCGCCATGCGGCGGATATTGTCCATTGTCGCGCCGGTCTCGACCACAGAGGCCTTCAGCCCCTCGGCCTTCTCGTTGATCAGCTGGCCGACGGCGACGAAATACCCGTAGTGGCTCGACGAGGCCGAGGTCGATCCGATGAGCAGATCCTTGTCCTGCGCCAGCGCCGGACCGGCAAGCAGGGTTGCGCCCATGAGGGCGTAGAGCGTTGTTTTCATGGTGTCCTCCCTTGGACCCCGGCTTCGGGATCGTGGAATGCACCATGACCGAAGTTGTTTGTTGCCTGAAGTGCGAATTTTGGCATAATTCGTGCATGGAACGCAGCAATCCGTCTTTTGCCGATTTCAACGCGGTGCTTGTCCTGCTGCGCTGCGGCTCGTTTCGCGCGGCCGCCGAGGTGCTGGCGCTCTCGCCCTCGGCGCTGTCGCGGCAGATCACCGGGCTCGAGGCGCGGCTCGGCGCGCGGCTCTTCGACCGCGACACGCGCAACGTCGCGCCCACCGCCTCGGGACTGGCCTTCGGGCGCGTGGCCGAACGGATGATCAACACCGCCGAGGACGGTATGGCGGAATTCGAGGCGCATATGTCGGCGCGAAATGGCCGACTGACCATCGCCGGACTGCCTTCGGTGACCGCGGGCCTGCTTCCGGGGTTGCTGCGCAGCTTCTCGGCCACCCATCCCGACATCGACCTGCGCATTGTCGACGCGCTTTCGGGCAGCGTGATCGAGGCGGTCGAGGCCGGGATCGCGGAGATCGGCTTCACCGCCGGTACGCTCTCGGCGCGCAGCCGCCTCACCTTTCAGCCGCTGATGGACGATCGTTTCGTGGCGATCAGCGCGCCGGAAGGACCCTTGCACATCGAACGGGACTACACTTGGGAAGAACTCGTCGAAATGCCCTTCATCGCGATGGCACAGGGCACCAGCGTGCGCGAGTTGATTGACGGCGCCTGCCTGCGCATCGGCCATACGCTGGCGCCGCGTTTCGAGGTGGCGCATCTCGCCACGGCGGGCGCACTCGTGGCCGAGGGATTGGGGATCACCGCGCTGCCGACGCTCACGCTGCCGGTGTTGCGTACCGATGCGCTCGTGCAGCGGGAGATCATCGGCTTCGGAGCCCGGCGCCGCATCGGCCTCGTTCGCCGGTCAGGCCAGTCGCTGTCGCCCGCGGCACAGGCCTTTCTGGCCCACGTCCGCGAGTCGAGCCTGCCAAGGCGGGAGCTCTCGCGCCCCTAGATCGCCTGACATGTTGCCATCTTCTGGACAGTCCCCTAGCCCGGAGGATCGCCGCCATGCTGTCGGTCATCGCCTCTGCCAGGCTTGGATTGACAACAAGAAGCCGTATGACCGCGCGTCCGGGCCGGGCTGGAGGCCCGCTGCACCGGTCCCGCAAGGCAGGGTGATCGCCGGCGTCTCGCGACAACACGAAAGGGGTCGCGGAGATCTGCGGTCCCTACCCGTCGGGCCGGGCTCTGGCCACCGTCTGCCGCGTGCCTTCTACCCCGACAGGCTCTCGAACAGGCGCGCCACGGCTTCGGCTCCCGGATCGACCTGTCCCTTTAGCTGGTCGGCGTTGATGTAGGCCGCACGGCCGGCCTTGGCGGTGTCCATCTCGGCGGTTCGGTTCGCCCCCTCCCGAGCGGCGCGCGCAGCCTCGTCAAGCCCGCCCGCCAGATGGTCCAGCGCAGGTTTCAGCGCATCGATCATCGTGCGGTCGCCGGGACGCGCACCGCCGATTTCCTGCATTCGGTCGAGCCCCGCGTTCAACGCCTCGCGAAGCGATTGCCCGCTCGAGGCGGCGTCCCCGGCGGCCGCGAAGAAGATCGCCAGCAACACGCCCGACGAGCCTCCCATCGTCTGGCTCAGTTCCAGCCCGATGGCCCGGTAGAGTTGCGTGTGGTCCGCCAGCGGCAGGCGATCCATTGCGCCTAGCAGCGCCCGCGCCGCCCCGGCCAGCGTGGAGCCTGTGTCGCCGTCGCCCGCCCTCGCGTCGAGCGCGTTGAGATCGGCCTCGGCGCCAATGAACACCTCGCAGCAGCGTTGCAGGAAGCGTCGAGTCTCAGGGTGGTCGGACGGCAGCGGTCGGATCGGGCGCAGCCCGTCGGGCAGATCGATCACCTCGACCGGGCCGAGCGCCGAAAGACCCGGCCAGGCCGGCAGCGGCACCGGAGATTTCAGCGCCATCAGATCCTCGGTGCCCGCCGGGTAGACCGAGACCGAAAAACCGCGCATTTCGAGCGAGGTCATCATCGCGGCCGGACCGATGATGTGATGCAGCCTGTCGCCGATGGCAGACTTGCCCAGCTCGTAGGCGAGGATCTGCATCTCGAGCACCGAGGCCCCGCCGAGGTTGTTGAGCAGAGCCACATGCGGCTTGCCCGGCTGCATATGGTCGGCCAGACGCTCGGCAACCATCTCCATCGCTCCGCGCGCGTGGATATAATCGACCTGCTGCGCCCCGGCCTCGCCATGGATGCCGAGGCCGAGTTCGGCCTTGCCGGGCTGGATGCGCGCCTCCTTTGGCGCGCCCGGCACTGTACAGGTATCGAGCGACATGCCGATGGTGCGCGTGCCCGCGATGACCCGTTCCGCCGCCGCGCGCACGCTGGCAAGATCGGCGCCGTTTTCGGCCAGAGCCCCGGCGATCTTGTGCACGAGAAGGGTGCCTGCCACCCCCCGCGCCTGCGGCAGATGCGGAAGCGCGATGTCATCATCCACCACCACCATCGCGACGTTGAGGCCAAAGGCCCGCGCCCGCTCGGCGGCGAGACCGAAGTTCAGCCGATCACCGGTGTAGTTCTTGACGATCAGCAGGCAGCCCGCCGGGCCGGTGACCGCGAGGATCCCGGCAAGCACCGCGTCGACCGAGGGCGAGGCGAAGACGTCGCCGCAGATCGCGGCGGTCAGCATCCCTTCGCCGACGAAGCCAGCATGCGCAGGTTCGTGCCCCGAGCCACCGCCCGAGACCAGCGCGACCTTGGACTTGTCCCAGCTCGCGCGCAGCACCACGCGGATATGCGGGTAGCCGTCCAGCCGTGCCAGGCGTCCTCCCGAGGCCGCGACCACGCCATCCACCGCCTCGGCGACGATGTCTTCCTTCAAGTTGATGAACTGGGTCATGGGGCTCTCCTCAATGGACGCGCGCGCCGGAGGCGTCGAAATAAAACGGGGCGTCGGGGGTGATCTGCACGATGTCTCCCGCGCGCAGGCCGGTATGGGCGTCGGTCACGGTGATCAGGTCGTGATTGCGAACAGTCAGATGCAGCCGGGTCTGGTCGCCAAGATGCTCGACCCGGACGACCCGGCTCTCGGCGCCATCCCCCTGCCGGATCTGCTCGGGCCGCAGGCCGATGTAGCGCGCATCCGAAGGGGCACCGGCGAAAAGGTCGGCGGGCAGGATGTTGATGCGCGGCAGGCCAAGGCGGCTTGCGGCATAGATGCTGACCGGATCCTCGTAGATTTCGCGCGGGGTGCCGAACTGAACGAGCCTGCCGTGGTCCAGAACGCCGACGTGGCTGGCCATGGTCATCGCCTCGATCTGGTCGTGGGTCACATAGAGGAAGGGCACCCCGGAGTGCGCTTGTATGTTCTTCAATTCGACCCTGAGGTCGGCGCGCAGCTTGGCGTCGAGCGAGCTGAGCGGCTCGTCCATCAGGTAAACCTCGGGACGGCGCACCAACGCGCGGCCAATCGAGACCCGTTGCATCTCGCCGCCCGAAAGCGCGGTGGCCTTGTTGTCCAGCTTGTGGGTGATCTGCAGCATTTGCGCCACCTCGCCCACCTTTCGGACAACTTGCGCGTCGTCGTAGCGCAGCAGCGGGGACTTCAGCGGGAAGGCGAGGTTCTCGCGCACCGTCATATGCGGGTAGAGCGAATACTGCTGGAAGACCATCGCCACGTTGCGCTGCGCCGGGGTCATGCGGGTGACGTCGACGCCGCCGATGGCGATGCTGCCCGCGTCGGGCCGGTCCAACCCCGAGACGAGCCGCAGCGTCGTGGTCTTCCCCGCGCCGGTCGGCCCGAGCAGAACCACGAAGGCGCCGTTCGGAACAGTCATCGTCACATCGTCGAGCGCCAAGGTATCGCCGAAACGCTTGGTCAGATTCCGGAGCGTGATCTCAGCCATGGCGCAGCACCTTCTCGTTGGCGGCCGAGCGAAGCGCACGGCCGGTTCCGGCGTCGAACAGTGTCAGCGTACGGTCGTTGAAGCTGAGCCCCGTGGTCAGGTCCACCCGCACCGGATCGCGGCTGGAGATACGGGCCTTCACTTCGCCATGCGCAGCCTCGAGCGTGATGATTTGCGTGGTGCCGAGGTATTCGACCGCCCGCACCACGGCGCGGTAGTCCGATGTGTCGTCCAGCCGCACGTGCTCGGGGCGCACGCCCAGCACCAGCTTCCCGGCATGGCCCTCGCGAAGTTGCGGTATGGCTTGCGCGAAGGAGCCGAGCGCGACCGAGGCATAGCCCCGCGCAGCGCTGCCCTCGAAGCTCAGGAAATTCATCGGGGGCGAGCCAATGAACTTCGCCACGAAGAGGGTCGCGGGCCAATCGTAGATCTCCTGCGGCACGCCGAATTGTTCGACAACGCCGTGGTTCATCACCACGATCTTGTCGCCCATCTGCATCGCCTCGAGCTGGTCATGGGTGACATAGACAGTCGTCGCGCCCATGCGATCGTGCAGGGCGCGCAGCTCCTCGGCCATGTGTTCGCGGAACTCCGCATCGAGCGCCCCCAGCGGCTCATCCATGAAGAACGCCTTGGGCGCGCGCACGATCGCCCGCCCCAAGGCCACGCGCTGCCGGTCACCGCCCGAGAGCCCGCCCACCGGCTTTTCGAGAATGTCGGTGATCCCGAGGATGCGCGATACCTCTTCGACCTTGGCCCGCGCCGCCCTGCGCGACATGCCCTGGCTGATCAGAGGGTAGGAGATATTCTTGCGCACGTTCATATGCGGGTAGAGCGCGAACATCTGGAAGACGAATGCGATGTCGCGCTGGCTGGCGGGCCTCCGGCCCACCTCCTCGCCGTCGATATAGATCTGCCCGGCGCTCGGCATCTCGAGCCCCGCCATCATCCGCAGCGTGGTGGTCTTGCCGCAACCCGAGGGGCCGAGCAGCATGAAGAACTCGCCGTCCTCGATGGTGAAGCTCGAGGATTGCACGGCGGTGAAGGCTCCGAAGTCCTTGCGCAGGCTGTCGATGCGTATCTGGGCCATGGGGTCTCCGCTTCAGTCGGGAAAATGGCTGACGACGATGAACATCACCGTGCCAATCAGCGTGACGGGAAAGGACCACGAGTAGGCCCAGAGAACGAAAGGCTGCATCAGCATCACCACGCCGAGGGCGATCAGGATCGAGGCGGCCATCTCCCAGGGGCCGCGCCGGAAGATGCGGCGCTTGGCGGGGGCGGGGCTTTCGGGGATCGTGGCGGCCTTGCTCATTTGCGCACCGCTCCGAAGGTGATCCCGCGCAACAGGTGCTTGCGCAGCAGGATGGTGAAGACCATGACCGGCAGCAGGAACAGCGTGGCCCCCGCCGCCACAGCGGGCCAGTCTTGCCCGGCGTTGCCGATGATCGTGGGGATGAAGGGCGGCGCGGTCTGGGCAGTGCCCGAGGTGAGCAGCACCGCGAAGGCGTATTCGTTCCAGGCGAAGATCAGGCAGAAGATCGCGGTCGAGGCGATGCCCGTTGCGGCCTGCGGCAGCACCACCTTGTAGAAGGCCTGGAAGCGCGTGTAGCCGTCGATCAGGGCCGCTTCCTCGTATTCCTGCGGGATCTCGTCGATGAAGCCCTTGAGCAACCAGACAGAGAGCGAGAGGTTCACCGCCGTGTAGAGCAGGATCATCCCGGCATGGGTGTCCGACAGGCCGAGCGAGCGGAACATCAGGAAGATCGGGATTGCCACGGCGATCGGCGGCATCATCCGGGTCGCGAGGATGAAAAACATCAGGTCATCCTTCAGTGGCACCTTGAAGCGCGAGAAGGCATAGGCAGCCAGCGTGCCCAGGAAGACGCTGAGAAAGGTCGAGCCAAAACCGATGATCACCGAGTTCATGAAACGCTCGCCAAAGCGCGAGGGGCCCGCGATGGTCAGCCCCTTGGACTGCACGATGCGCTCGTACCAGGTCTCAGGCGGGTTGGCCGCGAAGTACTCGGCGGTCTGGCGGGTCTGCGTGGTGAAGAGGTTCACGTAGCCCTCGAGCGATGGGGTGAAGACCACCTTCGGCGGGTACGCGATGGCATCGGCCGAGGACTTGAAGCCTGTCGCGATGATCCAGACCAGCGGCAGGATGGTGACGATGGCATAGAGCGCCACCAGCGCGCCCGCGACCCACTTCTGCCGCGGCGAGGGTTCGGTGATCGAGTAGCCGCTCATCTTTCCTTCACCTTGTTCAGCGCCTTCACGTAGATCGAGGCGAGGCCGAAGACCGTCACGAAGAGAATGATCGCATAGGCCGAGGCATAGCCCGTGCGCCATTTCTCGAAGGCCTCGCGCTTGAGGTCGATGGAAGTCAGCGTCGTGGTGTTGCCGGGTCCGCCACCGGTCAACTGCACCACCAGGTCGAACATCTTGAAGTTCTCGATCCCCCGGAAGAGCACCGCCAACATAAGGAAGGGCAGCGTCATCGGCAGGGTGATGGTCCAGAATTGCCGCCACTTCGAGGCGCGGTCGCATTCCGCCGCCTCGTAGATCGAGTCCGGGATCGAGCGCAGCCCTGCGAGGCAGATCAGCATGACGAAAGGCGTCCACATCCAGGTGTCGACAATGATGATTGCCCAAGGCGCCAGGGACACGCTGCCGATCATCGAGAAGCTGGTGGGGTCCACGCCGGTGAAGAAGGCCACCACGTAATTGAACAGGCCGATCTGCGGCTGGTACAGGAAGGTCCAGAAATTCCCCACGACGGCGGGCGACAGCATCATCGGCAGCACGATGATCGTGGTCCACAGGTCGTTGCCCCTGAACTTGCGATTGATCAGCCAGGCAAGCGTGAAGCCGATCAGCACCTGCAGCACGATGGTCCAGCACAGGAAATGCGCCGTCGCCTGCATGGTCTTCCAGATGTCGCCGTCGGTCAGGATGCGGTGGTAGTTGCGCAGCCCGATCCACTCGACCTCGGCATTGGGCCGATTGGCGCGGAAGTTGGTGAAGCTCAGGCGGATCGTCCAGATCAGCGGGAAGATGTTCACCGCAAGCAGCAGGAAGACCGTCGGAGCCACGAAAATCCAGGCGATGGCCCGGTCGGACAGGCCGCGGAACCGGCGCGCGAGACCAGGCGGCGTCGCCTCGGCGGCGCGCGCGATGACGGAATGGGACATGGGGCGGGTCTCTTCGAAACGTTCGGTGCGATGCGCGGAGCCATCCTCTCGTCCGGCTCCGCGTGCGGGACCGCCTGTCCGGGGACGTTGCGGCCGGCGGCTGGTCACATCTTGCCTTCGTCTTCGAAGACTTCGGTCCAATCCTCGACCAGCTTGTCGAGCGCCTCCTGCGCGGTGCCCTGTCCGGCCACCACGTAATTGTGCACCCGGTCCTGCATCGAGAGCAGCAGCGAGGCATAGGACGGCTCGGCCCAGAAATCCTTCACGATCGCCATCGAGTCGAGGAAGGTCTGCGCATAAGGCTGGCTGGTGGCGAATCCGGGATCCTCGACCACCGCCTTCAGCGCCGAGTAGCCCCCAAGACCCCACCATTTCGACTGTATTTCGGGCTGGGCGAACCACTTGATGTATTCCAGCGCCGCGTCCTGGCTGTCGGAGTAGGAGACAACCGAGATCCCCTGCCCACCGAGCTGCGCGAAATGCCCGTCCGGTCCGGGCGGGTTGGGGAAGTAGCCCGACTTGCCACCGCCGACGTTCGGGTCGGCCTCGACCCCCGGCCAGATGAAGGCGAAGTTCATCTGCAGCGCCACCTGCCCCGATTTGTAGGCGTCGATGTTCTCGGACATGTACCAATCCGACGAGCCCGGTGGGGTGCAGCAGTCGTAGAGCGCCTTGTAGTACTCCAGCCCCTTCGCAGCCTCGGGCGAGTTCACCACCCCCTCGAGCTTGTAGGGCTCCTCGGGCGTGCCGTAGTTGAAGCCGTAGTTGTAGAGCGCGTTGGTCACGCCCATGGTGATCCCCTCGGAGCCGCGCTCGGTGTAGATGGCCGCGCCATAGACCGTGGTGCCGTCGATCTCGCGACCCTGGAAGAATTCGGCAATGTCCTTCAGCTCTTCCAGCGTGGCGGGCACCGTCAGTTCGCGGCCGTATTTTTCCCGGAACTCCGTTTGCAGCTCTGGCCGCTCGAACCAATCCTTGCGGTAGGTCCATCCGACGACGTCCCCAAAGGCCGGCAGGGCCCAGTAATTCGGCGTGCCCTTCGGCCATTCGGAGTAGCCGGTGACCGTGGCAGGGATGAAATCATCCATGCTGATGCCATTGGCCTCGAAGAAATCGTTCAGCTTCACGTAGTGGCCCGCCTCGGCCCCGAGGCCGATCCACTGGCTGTCGCCGATCATCAGATCGCAGAGCTGGCCGCCGGAGTTCAGCTCGTTGAGCATCCGGTCGGCGAAGTTGGGCCACGGAACGAATTCAAAGGACATCTCGTGTCCGGACGTCGCTTCGAAGTCCTTGGACAGCTCGACCAGCGCATTGGCCGGGTCCCAGGCCGCCCAGCACAGGGTGAGCTCATCCGCCTGCGCCGCCCCCGCGAGGGCAAACAAGGCAGTCGCGACCGCCGGAGCGGTGTATCGGATAGTCATTGGTGCATCCTCCCAGAGATAAGGCCGGGCTCCTCTTCCCGACTCATTTATCTTTACCAAGGGTAAGTGAGGTACGTGCCTCAGATCAAACCATTTCTGAGGCACGTACCTCATGAAGGTTGCTTTCCGCCTGAAAACAAAGAAGACTCCGGGAGAAATCCAAGGCCCGAGTCCCCCATGCGCCCGACCACCAAAGACCTCGCCAAAGCTGCAGGCGTCAGCCTCGCGACCGTTGATCGCGTGCTGAACGGACGACCGGGCGTGCGCGAGAAGACGGTGAAAACCGTCAACGAAGCGATTGAACGCATTGGTTTTGTCCGCAACCAGTCCGCCGCCAATCTCGCGCGCGGGCGGCGGTATCGTTTCCAGTTCCTGCTACCCGAGGCCGGGGATGACTTCCTCTCCACGCTGGTCGAGCGCATCGAGGAATCGCGCGCCGCCTTCCTCTCCGAAGCGCTCGAGATCTCGATGCGCCGGGTGCTGTCGAACGACCCCCATGTGACCGCCAAGGCCCTTGCCCGTGTTTCGCCCGCGCTGGTGGACGGCGTGGCAATCATGGCGCCCGAAAGTCCTCAGGTGCGGGATGCCACCACCCGTCTCCAAGAGCGTGGCGTCGAGGTGGTTCAGTTCATCACCGGCCAGCCGGGCCTGCGGCCCGTGGATTTCGTCGGGGTGGACAACAACTCGGCGGGCGCCTCTGCCGGGCGGCTTCTGGGACGGTTTCTTGGCGAGCGGAAAGGCAAGATCCTCGTGGTGTCCGAGACGATGAACTCGCTCGACAGCGTCGAGCGACGGCTCGGTTTCGACACGGTTCTGACCAACGACTTCCCGAACCTCTCGGCCCTGCCCTCGCTCGAGACCTACGGCGACCCTGAACGCACGCAGGTGGTGATCGCCAATTCCTATGCCAATCATCCGGACATCGTCGGCGCTTACCTGATGAGCTCCGAGGCGCGCCAGCCGCTCGAGGCGCTCTGCAGATCTTCCGACCCGCTGTGCCAGGTGATCATCGCGCATGAGCGTACGCGCTACAGCGAGGACAAGCTGCGCGAAGGCGCGCTCGACGCGGTGATCGCCCAGGACCCCGGACACCTCGTGCGCAGCGCCATCCGCGTGCTCAAGGCACGCACCGACGGGCGCGAGCCGCTGGCCTCACAGGAGCGCATCCGGATCGAGATCTACATCAGGGAAAACCTCGGCGTCCTCTGACGGCGGACGCGGGCCGCAAGTCCAGGCGCCCCGGCCCGCCGCTCTTCAGGAAAAAGCGGAGCGCAGGGCGACCGGTTCGGGCCCTGCCCTGTGCCCGGGCCCCGGCACGACCGCCCGCCTTCGAGACGCGCGGCCGAGAGCGCGGTCACCCCGCCGGAATCTCGCCCACGTCCACCGGGACTTGGTAGCCGCGCTGCACAGCCGGGCGCGCGCGCAGGCGTCGATACCACGCCCGCACGTTGGGGAAATCGGCCAAGTTTACGCCATGCCACGCGTAGCGCGCGACCCAGGGCCAGCAGGCGATGTCGGCGATGGAATATTCGTCGACGATATGTGCGCGCCCTTCGAGTTGACTGTCGAGCACGCGGTAGAGGCGCTGTGCCTCGCCGCCGAAGCGCTCCTCGGCGTAGGCTGACTTGCCAGGATTGAAGTGCAGGAAATGGTGCGCCTGTCCGAGCATCGGGCCGAAGCCGCCCATCTGCCACATCAGCCAGCCCATCACCTGCATGCGCGCATCCAAGGCCCCGGGAAGGAACGCCCCGTGCTTTTCGGCGAGGTACCACAGGATCGCACCCGACTCCATCAGCGCGAGCCCGGTCCCCTGATCGACGATGGCAGGAATCCGGCCGTTGGGATTGATCGCCAGGAACTCGGGCGACTTCTGCGCGCCCGATTGCAGGTCGACCGGATGCACCCGGTACTCGAGACCGAGCTCCTCGAGAAGGATCGACACCTTGCGCCCGTTGGGCGTGGACCACGTGTAAAAATCAATCATGCATGCGCCCTTTCCGCCATGGCTCCGTCGGGCCAATCTAGGACGACCATACGTTGCATGCCGAGCCCAAATGCGCCTTGCCGACGTTTCTCTCAGTCCCGGTCGACCTGAAGTGCGGCCAGAACCTCTTCGGTATGCTCACCAAGGCGCGGCGCCGGAAGCCGGGCTTCGCAAGGGGTGCGGCTGAGTTTTACCGGGAAGCCGAGCATCCGCACGGTCCCCCGGTCGTCGCCATGCGGCACATCGATCGCCATTTCCTGCGCCTGGATCTGCGGATCGGCGAAGACCTCCTTCAGCGTCTGAATCTTGCCTGTCGGCACTCCGGCCCTGTTGAGACGCAGGATCCAGCTCTCGCGGGTGTCATGCGCCAGCGCCGCGTCGAGGATGCCGTGCAACTCCTTGCGGCGGGCAAAGCGCTTGTCATTGCTGTCAAACCGCGGGTCCGACAGCAGGTCCGGCAGGCCGATCTCGGCCAGCAGTCGCCCCAGCACCTGGTCGTTCGAGGCGGCAATGGCGATCTGACCGTCGGCGGCGTTGTAGAGCCCGTAGGGCGCAACCAGAGGATGGTCGTTGCCGGTACGCTGCGGGTTCTCGCCGGTGACGAAATGCTCCGAGGCGAGATAGGCCATCATGCTCAACACGCCGTTGACCATCGAGGTCTCGACGGCTTGGCCGACGCCATCGCGGTTGCGCCCGTGCAGCGCCGAGACGATGCCGAAGGCGGTGTAGAGCCCGGCCACGAGGTCGGTCACCGGCTGGGCGGCGCGCAGAGGCGGCGTGCCCTCGGGGCCGTTGACGCTCATGAAACCGCTCATCGCCTGCGCGATGAAGTCGAAGGCCGGGCGGTCGGTATATGGACCGGTCGAGCCGAACCCGTTGACGCTGGCCACCACCAGCCGGGGGTTGATCTCTTCGAGCCGCTCTGGCGGAAACCCCATGCGGGCCAGCACGCCGGGGCGGAAATTCTCGACCAGCACGTCGGCGGTTTCCAGCAAGCGCGTAAGGTCGGCGCGACCCTCGTCGGAATAGAGGTCGAGCACCACCGATTTCTTGTTGCGATTGAACCCTGCGAAGTACCACGAGAACCCATCCTTGTGGTGCCCCTGACCGCGCACGGGATCGCCTGCCGGGCTCTCGATCTTGATCACCTCGGCGCCCATGTCACCAAGCAACATGGAACAGAACGGCCCCGACAGCACACGGGTCAGGTCGATCACCCGGACCCCGTCGAGCGGCGGCTTGAGATCGGCACTCATCATGCGCGGCTCCCGCTCGACGAGCGGACCTCGTCGCGTCGGTACTGGCGCAGGCGTGGGCCGGCCTTCATGACCTGTCCGGGAAGTTTCTGGCCCAGTGCCGCCTCGGTGCGCCGCGCCACATCGATCAGCGCCTCGAGGTCGATGCCCGTCTCCACGCCGCTCTCGTGCAGCAGGTAGACAAGATCCTCCGTGCAGATATTGCCTGTCGCGCCGGGGGCGAAGGGGCAGCCGCCGATCCCGGCGACGCTCGCCTCATAGCGGGTGATCCCCTCGCGCAGCCCGGCATAGGCGCAGGCAAGACCAACGCCCCGGGTATTGTGGAAATGCAAGGCAACGTCGGCCTGCGGCACCTCGGCGGCCAGCGCCCGGCAACGGTCCTGCACCAAACGCGGCGTTGCCATGCCGGTGGTATCGCCCAGCGAGATCCGGGTGATACCGTTGTCGGCATAAGCCTTGGCGACATGCACGATGTCGGCGACCGGGACATCCCCCTCGAAGGGGCAGCCGAAGGCCGTGGCAATGGCGCCGTAGACGGCGATGCCCGCCTCCTGCCCCATCCGGGCGATCTCGGCCGCGGCGGCCAGCGACACGTCGCGGGAGCAGTTTACGTTGGCCTGGTTGTGGCTCTCGGAGGCCGAGAGGAACACCACCATCGCATCGACCCCGGCCTCGATGGCGCGGGCGGCGCCGCGGGCATTGGGCACCAGCGCGGTCAGCTCGGCACCGTGGCTGCGGTCGATCGCGGCCATGACCTCGGCGGCATCGGCCATGTTCGGCACCGCGCGCGGCGCGACAAAGGAGGTGACCTCGAGCTGCGGCACGCCCGCCGCGATCAGCCCGTTGATCATCTCGATCTTCACGTCTGTCGGAACCGGGGCCGGCCAGGCCTGCAGCCCGTCGCGGGGGCCGACATCCACGATCCGAACTCTTTCGGGGAACCCCTCCAGCGTGACCTTGGTCATGAGCCCTCCTCCAAAAGCTGTTGATGTGGTCTACCGGCGTGGTATACCACTCTCGCAGGGAGGGTCAATCTAGACCATGAAGACGGACAAAGCAGCGGACAGCGCGGCATTGCCGCAGGCGGAGCGCGCGTTGCAGGACATCCGGAAGGATATCCTGTCGATGGCCTTTGCGCCGGGCGAGGCGGTTTCGGAACGCGCGCTGCAGGACCGCTACGGCATGTCGCGGACGCCGATCCGCGCGGCTCTGGCAGCGCTGACCGCCGAGGGGCTGGTCGACCGCGACCCGCGCGGCGGCTACATGATCGCTCCCATAGACCTGCAAGAAATCCGCGACCTCTTCGAATTTCGCGAAGAGCTGGAAGATACGGCGGTACGCCTTGCCTGCCGCCGCGCCAGCCCCGAGGCCCTGGCCGCGTTGCGCGCCACCGTCGATCGTGGACGCACCGATTTCCGGGTCGAGGACTGGCTCGCGTCGGGGCTCGACGTGCACGTCGAGCTGGCCGCGCTCTCGGGCAACCCCTTCCTGCGCGACGCGGTGCGCGCCGCGGTCGGCCGCGCCCTGCGCCTGCGCTGGCTGCTGGCCAGCGACGCCGCGCAGCGCGAGACCGCGTGGCAGGAACATAGCGAAATCCTCGATCTCGTCGCCGCTGGTGACGAGGACGCGGCGGCCCGCAAGGTCCGGCTGCACACCCGCGCGGTGCGCGACCAGATCCTCGAGGCTGTGGAAGGCGCGCGCCGGTTTCTGGGCACGCGCGGTGTCGTCGATCACAAGAGGGGTGACGGCGACACGCATTGAGGCAACCCCGGGGGAGGGAGACCCCGGTGAAAACGGCCCCTTGGGCCAGAGGACGAAAGGGAGGAACCATGTCCTATTTGCGCAAATTCATCACCGGAGCGGTGCTCGCCACCGGCTTGACCGGCGTCAGCGCGGTCACCGCCAATGCGGCGGAATGCATCGCGCCGGCCGATCCCGGGGGCGGTTGGGACTTCACCTGCCGCACCGTGGGACGGCTGCTGACCGACCTCGGCCTCGAGGAGAGCACGGTTCAGGTCACCAACATGCCCGGCGGCGTGGGTGCAGTCGCCTTCGCCAATGTGGCAGGCAAGCGCGCTTCCGAGGGCGACCTCCTGGTCGCCACCTCGACGGTGGGCGTGACGCAGATCGCGCAGGGCAAGTACCCGGGTGGAATCGACGTGATGCGCTGGGTGGGCATGCTGGGCACAGACGTGGGCGTGATCACCGTGCCGGCGGACTCCGAGTATGAGACCATCGGCGACCTGCTCGACGCGCTCAAGGCCGACCCGACCTCGGTGCCGGTGGCGGGTTCCTCGGGCGCCGGGGGCTGGGACCACATCCGCCTGTTGATGCTGGCCGATGCCGCGGGCATGTCCGGCGAGGATTACAAGGCAATCCGCTGGGTACAGTTCGATGGCGGCAGCCCCGCCGTGACGCAGATGCTCGGCGGTCAGGTCGGAGCCGTGTCGACCGACCTCGGCGAGATTGCCGGCTTCGTGGAATCGGGCGACATCAAGATCCTCGCGGCCCTGTCGGACGAGCCGATTCCGGCCTTCCCCGACGCGCCCACCGCAAAGGACCAGGGCCTTGACGTGACCGGCTACAACTGGCGCGGCTTCTACACGGGCGGCGATGTCTCGGACGAGGACTACCAGGCCTGGGTCGACGAGCTGAAGTCGCTCTTCGACACGAAGGAGTGGAAGGAAGCGGCCGAGGGCAACGGCCTGATCACCGTCTGGCGCGGCGGCGAGGAGTTCGAGGCCTATGTCGCGGACCAGGCCAAGCAAATGGAAGAGATCTCGCGCAGCATTGGTGTCATCCAATGATCGACCGCATCGTCGGGGCCGTGGTCTTCGTGATTTCGGTCTCGGCCTTCTGGGTTGCGCGCGGATATGAGGCGGGTTTCGGGGATCCCCTGGGCCCCGCCGTGTTTCCGCAGATGGTCGCCGCACTGGCGGCCATCCTCAGCCTCGGGCTGATGCTGCGCCCCGATCCGAACCCCAAGGCCCAGTCGCGCCCGGCGCTGGCCCGGCAGGTCGCCACCGTGACCGTGCTGGCGTGCTACGTGCTGCTGCTCGAGCCGCTCGGCTTCCCTCTCTCCACGACGCTCGGCACCGCCTGCCTCGCGCTGCTCTTCGGTGCCGGTCCGGCCAAAGCGACGCTGACCGGCGCGGCGGTGGGCGTGTCGCTCTTCGTGATCTTCGACAGGGTGCTGGGACTGCCCTTGCCCTTCGCGCCTGCATTCTTCGGCTAGCGAGACCTCATGGACATCTTGACCTCCCTCATCGGCGGCTTTGCCGTCGCCGTGACGCCGCTCAACCTCGCGCTCGCGGTTTTCGGCTGCTTCGCCGGCACGCTGATCGGCGCCCTGCCCGGACTTGGCCCGGTGAACGGCGTGGCGATCCTGATCCCCGTCGCTTTCGCCATGAAGCTCGAGCCCGGCTCGGCGCTGATCATGCTGTCCTGTATCTACTATGGGTGCATGTACGGCGGTCGGATCAGCTCGATCATGCTCAACATCCCCGGCGACGAGCCCGCGATCATGACCACGCTCGACGGCTACCCCATGGCCCGAAAGGGGCAGGCGGCCAAGGCCCTTGGCATTTCCGCAGTGGCGTCCTTCACCGGCGCAACCTTTGCCACGCTCGGGCTGACCTTCTTCGCGCCACTGCTGGCAAAGGCGGCGATCCACTTCGGGCCGGCGGATTACTTCGCGCTCTACGTCA
The DNA here is from genome assembly GCF_010500785.1 of Salipiger sp. PrR003. NCBI lineage: Bacteria > Pseudomonadati > Pseudomonadota > Alphaproteobacteria > Rhodobacterales > Roseobacteraceae > Salipiger > Salipiger sp. PrR003. The sequence continues at coordinate 86,498 of NZ_JAAGOV010000027.1, read as the reverse complement.
TGGCCTTTGCCACCATCGGCGGGGTGACCGGGGTGAACCCCTTCAAGACGCTGCTCGCGGCGGTGCTGGGTCTGCTGCTGGCCAGCGTTGGGCTCGATCCGGCCACCGGAACGGCGCGCTACACCTTCGGGTCGTACCACCTCTATGATGGCTTCGATCCCATCGTCGCCATCGTCGGCCTTTTCGCGGTCAGCGAGATCATCATGTATTTCGAGAGCCACGCCACCTCTGGTGCCGGGCCCGCCAAGCTCGGCCGCGCCCTGCCCCGGCTGCGCGAGGTCTTCGAGGGCTTCCCCGCTGCGCTGCGCGGCTCGGTGATCGGCTTTGTCTGCGGCGTTCTGCCCGGCGCCGGTGCCTCCCTCGGGGCTTTCGTCTCCTACAGCACCGAAAAGCAGATCAGCGACAAGAACGGGACCTTCGGCACCGGCGACCCGCGGGGCATCGCCGCGCCGGAGGCAGGCAACAATGCCGCCTCCGGCGGCGCTCTCATCCCGATGCTGACGCTGGGCGTGCCCGGCTCCGGTACAACGGCGGTGATGCTGGCGCTGCTCGTCTCCCTCAACATCCAGCCCGGCCCATTGCTCTTCGAGCGCCAGCCGGACCTCGTCTGGGGCCTGATCGCGGCGCTCTATCTCGCCAACCTCGTGCTGCTACTGCTCAACGTGCCGATGGTGGGCATCTTCACCCGCCTGCTGTCGCTGCCGCAGTGGCTGCTGATGCCGATCGTCGTGATGGTCAGCTTCATCGGGATCTATTCGATCAGCCATTCGAGCTTCGATCTCTTCGTGATGATCGGCTTTGGCCTGCTCGGCTACGCCCTGCGCAAGTTCGAGATCTCGTTGGTGCCGGTGGTTCTCGGGCTGCTGCTTGGCGCCGATATGGAGAACAACCTGCGCCGGGCGCTGTCGATTTCGGGGGGAGACTTCGGCATCCTGCTGCAAAGCCCCATCGCGCTGGTGATTTACGGCTTCACCGCGCTGATGCTGCTCTTCTCCTTCGGCATCGCCATGCGCCGACGAACTCCGCCGCTGGCGGACTGATCCGCCCGCAATGTGCCGCGGCTTTCGCCCGGCACCCAGGCACGCGCTTGCTCTGCGCCGGGCCGCACGATGGCCAAGGCCGCGGCAGCCCGGGGCCCTCGCGCAAACCAAGGCCCGCACCGGGCCACATGCAAAAACGCCCCGGGCAAGACCGGGGCGTTTCTCTTTATCGACGGTAGCTTACTCGCTGATCGCGGACTTCACCTGCGCAACCTCTTCCGGCGACATCGTGCCGGAGGTCACCACCTCGCCATCGGTGATCTTCCACAGGCGGAACGGGCCGGTGATATCGCCATACTCGTCAAAGACCACCGGGCCGATCACGCCTTCATACCGGATCTTCTCGCCGGCCTTGATCAGCTCGAGCGCCTTCTTGAACTCCTCGGGACCGGCGTAGATCGGCTCGCCCTCGGTGCCCGTGACCTGCGGGATCGCGTCGCGGATCGCGTCGGCCGAGGCCTCGCCCGCCTGCGCGATGGCCAGCGCGACGATGGCGCCGGCATCATAGGAGCGGTCCGCCGCCGGCGCGTCGGGCGCGATGCCGCCGGAGAACTCGGCAAAATTGTCGTAGAAATAGGTGGTCGACGCGGTCTCGGAGGTCCCCGACGAGGTGCCGTAGGCGCCGTCGAGGTATTGCGCCCCGACCGCGCTGATGAAGTCCGTCGAGTTCATGCCGTCGTTCAGCAGGAAACTTTGCGGCCCGCCGGAGGAAATCCATGCCCGCGCGATGGTCGCGCCATCCACCGGGTAAGAGATCAGGTAGAGGCTTTCGGGGTCGCCCTTGAGTGCCGCGGTCGCTTCCGAGGAGTAGTTCGCCTGCTTCTCGTTGTAGGGCGTGACCGAGGTGATCTCGCCGCCGAGGGCCTCATAGGCCTTCTTGAACTCCCGCATCATGTTGACGCCGAAATCGTTGTTCACGTGGATGATGGCGAGCTTGTTCAGACCTTGGTCGATGGCGTATTGCGCCGCCGCGGTGCCCTGCAGTGCATCCGAGGTTATGGTGCGGAAGAAGTAGCCGCCGGTCTTGCCGTCCTGGCCGAGCTGCGTCAGCGTCGGCGAGGAGGAGGCCGGCGAGACTTGCACCACGCCCGCAGGCCCGGTGACCGAGGTCAGGATCGGGATCGAGACCGAAGAGATGATTCCGCCGATCAGCACCGGCACCTTGCCGATGTTGACGAGCTGCGTCGCCTGGTCGACGGCGACGTTGCCCTGGCTCTGGCTGTCGCGGGTGTCCGAGGTGATCTTGCAGCCCAGCACGCCGCCGGCCTCGTTGATGTCGCGGAAGGCCATGTCCACGGCCTTTGCCCCGGCCTGACCGTAGACGCCAGCCGGGCCGGTCAGTTCCATGACCATGCCGACCTCGACCTCGCAATCTTGGGCCATGGCCCCGGACGCCAGGGCGGCGGCCGCAGCGGAGGCAAGAAGAAGATGTTTCATTTCAGGATGCTCCTGTTGGAAGGCGCCCGTTTCGGGCTGGGATCGGAGGCTCAGGCCTCTTCTTTGTTGAGGTTGTATTTCATGATCGAGCCGTGGCGGCCGTGGCGGTCGCGCTCGAGCGTGTAGACATCGCCCTCGAGCTGCCGGGCCTGCGCCAGTACGGCGTCGATTGCGGCCATGTCGGCGGCGGTCAGCGTGACCTCACCGACCCTCAGGTTCGCCGCGAGATGGCTGCGGTTGCGCGCGCCGACGATGACGCCGGCGACCTGCGGCCGGGTCAGCACCGCGGCAGAGGCCACGGTCGCCACGTCGCAGCCATGGGCGTCGGCGATGGTGCGCAGAGTTTCCAAGAGGCTCTGGAAGAGGTCCCAGCCGCCGAAGTCCTGGATGATCAGGTGGTATTTGGTCAGCGAGCGGTTCTCCATCTCGCCTTCGGGATCGGGCTCGCCAAGCCAGCGGTCGGACAGGAAGCCGCCCGCAACGGTGCCGTAGCAGAGGAACTGCATCCCCTTCTCGGCCGCCAGCCCCGCCATCCGCTTCTCGGGGCGGCGATCGAGCAGAGAATATTGCGTCTGCAGCGTCGCCAGCCGAATGCCCGCATCGAACATGGCTGCCACGTGATCGGTGTCGAAATTGGTGCCGGAGAGAAGCTGGATCAGCCCCTCATCCTGGAATTCCTTGAGCCAATGCGCCGCCTGCAGCCAGTCGCCCTGCGCATAGTCCCACCAGTGGAATTGCACGAGATCGAGGCTCTGCACGCCGAGCCGCATCGCCGAGCGGGCCACGGTTTCGCGCAGCATGGGCCGGGTCAGCCGGCCAAGCTTGTCGAGATCGGGCACGCATTTGGTATGAACGCGAATCCGCGACAGCGCCTCGGCTCCATGCCGATTGGCATATTCGGCACGGAAGGCGCCGATGATTGCCTCGACACCGGTGTAGATGTCGGCGCAGTCGAAGGTGGTGATGCCGGCCTCTGCGGCGGCGATCAGATCCTCCACCGCCTCGGCACGGTCGATCTGGCCATGGCCACCGGCCAGCTGCCAGCCGCCGCGGATCACGCGCGAAATCTCGTAGCCGGGGGCCAGTGTGGTGCGCGGCAGGGTCATGTCATCTCTCCTTGGGCAGCGGAACGGCGGTGGTCTCGGCATGGCTGAACTGCCGCTTGCCGATGCGGGTGATGCGCAGCCGGGTCGAGCAGTTGGGGTCCGGGCAGGCCACTTCGGCGTCGGTGCTCATCCAGTCGTTGGGGTGGGTCTGGCGCTGCTTTGCCGCGAGCAGCGGCAAGACAGACGCCAGCGAGTAGACCGAGAACCCCTGCCCCGGCGGCAGGTACAGCATCTCTCCGCGAAGCTCGAACCAGTCGCCGGGCTTGGCATTGCAATAGATCGCACCGCCTTCGGGGGCGACCACTTCGACCTTCAGGTCCCAGAGTTCGAAGCTGTCGTCAGTCATCTTGGGCCTTCTTCATGTCAGCGCGGATCAGGTCGAAAGATTGGGTAATGTCGGCATGCAGCGCGGCGACGGCAGCCTCCGCATCTCCGGCCTCGAGCGCGGCGATCAGCGCCCAGTGATGATGCACCGCGGTCAGCGACGGGTTGCGCCCGTAGATGATCGCCGAGGCCCGGACGAAGGGTCCCGACTGCATCCAAAGGCTGCGCACGATGGGCAGCAGCACGTCAGAGCCGGCAGCGCGATAGATCGTGAAGTGGAACTCATGGTTCAGCACAGAAGTCTCGGTGGCATGCTCGGGAGCGAGCCGAACAAACGCGTCCTCGCAAGCCTGCGTCTGCTGCCGCAGCAGCTCGATCGTTTCGGGCGCAATCTGCGCCGCGGCAAGGCGCACCAACTCGCCCTCGATGAGGCAGCGGGCGCGCGAGAGATCGTCGAGTCGCGCCTCGGTGATCAGCGGAACCCGGGTCGAGCGGTTCGGCATGACCTCGAGCGCGCCTTCCGTCCCCAGCCGACCAAGCGCCTCGCGCACCGGCATGATCGACACGCCCAGGGTGTCGGCCACGGCCTGCATGCGGAGCACCTGCCCCGCGGCAAAGGCCCCGTGGATCAGCGATTTGGTCAGCTCCTCGTAGACGCGCTGCTGCAGCGACGCGCGCCCCACGCGGCCCAGACCGGGAACCGTCATGTGGTCCGTTTCGGTGTCGCTCATCTGTCCTCGCCACTCCGTTCAAACGTTTTTGGCTTGCATCCTAGATCCGTGTCAATAATCTTTGATCAAAGATACAATTCTGCCGAGCGCAACGCCGGTCTCGGCGGCCACAGGGAAATTGGAATGGATACGACCCGAGGCGCGGTCCTCTCGGCGCATGGCCTTTGCCGCAGGTTCCAGGGAATCCAGGCGGTAGACGACATGTCCCTCTCGCTGGCCCCAGGCGAACTGCTGGGCCTGATCGGGCCGAACGGCGCGGGCAAGACCACGATGTTCAACATGCTCGCAGGCTCGCTGCCCCCCTCTGCCGGGCGGATCGAACTCATGGGCAGCGACGTGACCGCCGAGGGCGCCGAGAAGCGCCTCGGCCGCGGGCTGGGCCGGACTTTTCAAATCCCCCGCCCCTTCCCGCGGATGAGCGTGCTCGAAAACGTCCTTTGCGGCGCGCAGAAGCAGAGCGGCGAAAGCGTCTTCGGCGCCGCCTTCCGCATCGGTGCCTCGCGCCGGGATGAAGCGCGGGCACTGGAGAAGGCCCGCCACATCATCGATTTCCTGTTGCTCACCCATCTGGTCGATCAACCCGCAAGCGTGCTCTCCGGCGGCCAGCGCAAGCTGCTGGAATTGGCGCGGATCCTCATGGCCGACCCCAGGGTGATCCTGCTCGACGAGCCCGCCGCCGGGGTAAACCCCTCGCTGCTCGAGCAGATCATGGCGCGGATCGTGGACCTCAACGCGCAGGGCGTGTCGATCCTGCTGATCGAGCACAACATGGACATGGTGGCGCGGCTCTGTTCCCGCGTCGTGGTCATGGCGCTTGGCCGCGAGCTGGCGCAGGGCGCCCCGGGCGCGGTGATCCGCGATCCCGAGGTGGTGCGCGCCTATCTGGGGGATGCCGCATGAGCGAGCTATTGCGAGTCCGCGGTCTCGCGGCCGGCTACCAGCCCGATCTGTCGATCCTGAAAGGCGTCGATCTGACGGTGGCGGACGGCGAATTCGTCGTGCTGCTCGGTCCCAACGGCGCGGGCAAGTCGACACTGGTGAAGACCGTGGCCGGACTGGTGCCCGTTCATGGCGGATCGGTCACCCTGAAAGGCGAGGAAATCTCTGCCTTGCCCGCCCATCTGCGCCTGCGGCATGGGCTGGCCTTTGTGCCGCAGACCGAGAACATCTTCGCCCGGATGACAATCCGCGAGAACCTGCAACTCGCCGCGCAAATCCTGCCAAAGCAAGAGCGCGCAGAGAGGATCTCCGCGATGATGGACACCTTCTCCGACCTCGCCCGTCGCCCCGGCACCCGCGCGGGCGGCCTCTCGGGCGGGCAGCGGCAGATGCTGGCCGTGGCACGCGCGCTGATCATCGATCCCGAGGTTCTGATCCTCGACGAGCCCTCTGCGGGCCTGTCGCCGCTGATGGTCTCGGAGGTCTTCGACCGGCTGCGAGAAATCAACGGCAAGGGCACGACCATCCTGCTGGTGGAACAGAACGTGCGGGCGGGGCTCGAGATCGCCAGCCGCGGCGTGGTTCTGGTCGAAGGCCGAGTGGCACATGATGCGCCATCGGATGCGCTCGCCAACGACCCGATCGTGGCGGACCTCTATCTCGGCGGTCACCAGAAGGAGGCACAGGCATGATGCTGCAGCCGATCATGGATGGGCTTGTCAACGGGGCGATCATCGGCCTCGGCGCCATCGGCGTGACCCTGACCTACGCGATCCTGCGCTTTGCGAATTTCGCGCACGGCGAGCTGTTGAGCTGGGGCGCCTACCTCGCGCTGACGGTCAGCGGGGCGCTCGGGGCGCTGCTGCCCGGGCTGGGCACCCCGCTGGGGCCGTTCAGCTTCGGCTGGTCGGTGCCCATTGCCATGGCCGGGTCGATAATGTTGACCGCCGCGCTGGCGCTTGCGGTCGACTGGCTGCTCTTCGGGCGGCTGCGCCGCTCGGGCGCGGTGACAATCATTCTCGTGATGACCTCCTTCGGCGCGGCGCTGGCGCTGCGCAACCTGCTGGAGTTCGCCTATACCTCGAGTCCGAAGTACTTTTCGAACGCCCTGCAGATCAGCCGCGAGATCCTGCCCGGCCTGCGCGCCACCCCCGACCAGTTGCTGGTCGTGGCACTTGGGGTGGTGCTCGTGGTGCTCGTGCACCTGTTGCTGACCCGCACCGCCGCGGGCCGCTCGATGCGCGCGGTCTCGGAGGATCCGCAGCTCTCGGCGCTGGTCGGCATCGACACCCGCGCGGTGATCCGCATGGTCTGGATGCTCGGCGCGGCGCTCGCCGCTGTGGCAGGGATCATGTCCGGCGTGGTGGTGCAAATCCGGCCAACCATGGGACATGACCTGCTTCTGCCGCTCTTCGCCGCGGCGATCCTCGGAGGCATCGGCTCGGTTCCGGGCGCCATGCTGGCGGGGTTGATCGTCGGGCTGACCGAGGCGCTGACTGTCCAACTCATCGGCGCGGAATGGCGCGCGGCCGTGTCCTTCGTCATCCTCGTCGCAGTCCTGCTGCTGCGCCCGCAGGGCATCTTCGGAAAGGTCACCGCATGATCGACCTGCTCTCCTACGCGGCCTTCTTCCTGACCATGGCGCTGACCTATGCGGTCATCTGCCTCGGGCTGAACCTTCAATGGGGCCAGACGGGCCTCTTCAACGTCGGCGTCGCGGGTTTTGTCGCCGTGGGCGCCTATGTCTCGGCAATCCTGACCACCCCGCCGATCGACGGCCGCATCGGCGGTTTCGAGCTTCCGATGGTCGTCGGCTGGCTCGGCGGTGGGCTGGCCGCGGGGCTGCTGTGCCTCGGCATCGGTGCGCTGACCTTGCGGCTGCGCTCGGATTATCTCGCCATCGCCACATTCGGCGCCGCGGTGGTCATTCAGCTGGCGCTGCTGAACCTCGAGGGGCTCACCGGCGGCCCCTTCGGCGTCGGCTTCATCCCCCGCCCCTTCGGCTCGCTGCAGGGCGATGCCGACCTTTTCGCGCTCGCCAACCTTCTGGTGATGATCGTCACAGTGCTGCTGTGCTACCTCGCGCTCGAGCATCTCGTCCGCTCCCCCTGGGGCCGCGTCCTGCGGGCGCTGCGCGAGGATGAAACGGCGGCGCGCGCCCTGGGAAAGAACCCGGTGACCTACCGGCTCCAGGCCTTCGCCATCGGCGGTTTCGTCATGGGCCTCGGCGGCGCGGCGCAGGGCCATTTCATCGGCTTCATCGCCCCCGACAACTACCTGCCGATCCTGACCTTCCAGGTCTGGACCATGCTGATCGTCGGCGGTTCGGGCAACATGCGCGGCGCGATCCTCGGTGCTGTTCTCGTCTGGGCGATCTGGGCCGTCTCCGGCTCGGCCGTCAGCGCGCTCTTCCCCACCGAGCAGCAAGCGCGCGCCGCCTCGTTGCAGATCGTCATGATCGGCGCCGCGCTCTGCGCCGTGCTGCTGCTGCGTCCGCGCGGCCTGCTCGGCGAGGCTGGCACCCTGCGGCGGCGCAAGACCCGCACTGCCCCCAAGATTTCCGAAGGAACCGAGACAAATGCCTGACACCCGCCTTTCCGCCGGCGCCTCCCCTGCCCTGCCGCGCGTCGATCTCGCGCCGGGCCTGAACATCGCACGCCTCGTTTGCGGCCTGTGGCAGGTCGCCGACCTCGAAAAGGACGGCAGCACGCTCGATCCTGTGAAGGCCGCTGACCGGCTTCAGGCCTATGCCGCGGCGGGGTTTGACAGCTTTGACATGGCCGACCACTACGGCTCGGCCGAGGTGATCACCGGAGAGCTGACCTCACGTCCCGGCATGGCGCACGTCACCGCTTTCACCAAGTGGTGCCCCGAGCCCGGTCCAATGACGCCGGAGATCGTCCGCGCCGGGATTCAGGATCGCCTTGACCGGCTGCGCACCAAGCGCATCGACCTGCTGCAATTCCACTGGTGGAGCTTCGAGGATCCGCGCTGGCTCGATGCCCTGCGCGAAATCGAGGCGCTGCGCGCCGAGGGGTTGATCGGTGCCATAGGGGTGACCAACTTCGACGCCGCCCATCTCGAGGTGGCGCTGGCCGAGGGCATCGAAATCGTCTCGAACCAAGTGAGCTTCTCCCTGGTTGACCGCCGTGCCGCCGGCGCCCTGACCGCGCTCTGCAAGCGCTGGGGGGTCAAGCTGCTGGCCTATGGCACGCTCTGCGGCGGCTTCATCTCCGAGAAATGGCTGGGCAAGCCCGAACCGCGCGACATCCCCGATTGGTCGCGGATGAAATACAAGCGGTTCATCGACGTGGCCGGGGGCTGGGAGATCTTTCAGGAATTGCTCGCGGCGGCGCATGAGATCGGCCAGAAACACGGCGTGTCGCTGTCGAACGTCGCCTCGCGCTGGGTGCTCGACACCCCCTCGGTCGCCGCGACGATCATCGGCGCCCGCATCACCGAAGCCGAGCACCGCGCCGACAACCTGCAGGTGTTCGGGTTTTCACTGGACGCCGAGGATCACGCGAAGCTCGGCGCGGTCTTCGCGCGCATGACCATGGTGCCCGGCGACTGCGGCGACGAGTACCGCAAGCCGCCCTTCCTCACCGCCTCCGGAGACCTGTCGCATCACCTGAGCGAACTCCCCCCGGTCCATCCCGCCGTGGCGGATGCTGCACTTGCCGATCGCGCCCGGGTCTTCACCGGCTCGAAATGGGAGCCGATTGCCGGCTATTGCCGCGCGGTGAAAGTGGGCAACCGTATCCTCGTGTCCGGCACCACGGCGACTCATGGAGACTCTCACAATGTCGCGCCCGGCAACGCCGGGGCGCAGACGACCTATATCCTCGACAAGATCGTCGCCGCCCTGCGTGCCCATGGTGCCGGACCCGAACACGTGGTGCGCACCCGGGTTTACCTGGTCGATGCCGAGGACTGCGAGGCGGTCTCCGTCGCGCACGGGCGCTTCTTCGCTGATCACCCCCCGGCCAACACCCTGCTGCAGGTCGCTCAGCTGATCGGACCCTACCGCGTTGAGATCGAGGCCGAGGCGATCCTGCCTGCCTAATCCTCCCCGCCCATGAGAACGGCATCGCGCGGTCCCCTAGGGGGCCGCTGTCTGTTTTCGCGTGCGTGGCGGAAGGAATCCAGACGCCGTTGCACGTGCTTCGTCTCTCGACGGCGCTATCACCGTGCAACCGTCCTCACCGACACATCAGCCTGCGGTGCTTGGTGTGCTGAGGTGATGCGGAGAGCATGGGCAGGCGGCGGGCATCCGGGGCTCCATTCCGGCACTGCGCGAGCCCGACACCTTCATGCTCCGCCCGGAAACAAAGAGCCCGCCGGAGCAACGCTCCGGCGGGCTCTGAAATAGGGATGTTTGCCGGCTTCAGGCCGAGGTGGCCTTCTCGTGCCGATCGCGATGCATGGAAACGGCCTCGAGCAGCAGCTCCGGATCCTCTCCGGCGGGGCAGACTTTCTGGGCAATGTCGAAATCGGACACGCCCTGCTGCAGCAGTCGCTCAATGGCGGTGGTTTGTTCGCGGCTGAAAATACCCATGTGACTGTTCTCCCTTTTTGTGGCCCGGACATGGCAAGCCCAGCAGGGCGAGACGTGTCGTCCACTGGCAGGCGCTGGTTGTCCGGGTGACCGCCGAATTTTCTGGCGGAGACCCCTCCTAGCACAAAGCAAGAACTCGGCAAAGGGCTTTGTCCCACATTTTCGAGGCATTCCCGCCGCCCCGCCACCATCTTGAATTCTGCGCCATCTGTCGTATATATTGCGACATATGGCGCGATGGAGGGTCATGACATGCAAGCCATTCACTTTGATAGCGACATCGGCCGCGCCGTCCATCTTCTTGGGGGCGAGAAGACCATGGACGCGAAGGTCAACAGCGCGCTCGACGCGCATGAGGTCCTGATGAAGGGGCTCCCGGCCGGAGCGCTGCTGCATCTCGTTTCGTCGGTCGGATTCCTTGACCAGGGCCCGGCCCTGTACAACGCGGTCGGGATTTCCGTGCGAACCCTGCAGCGTATGAAGGCCAAGGGAGCGGACGAGTTGCTCAGCCGAGAGCAGAGCAGTCGCGCCTGGCGCTTCGCCGAGATCTTCGGCAAGGCGATCGAGGTCCTTGGCTCGGAAGCGGCCGCGGTGGACTGGATGAACAAGCCGGCGATCGGCCTCGAGCGCCGCTGTCCGATCGACCTAGTCGCAACCTCTGCCGGAGCCGAGGTCGTTGAAGAATACCTGACCCGGATGGAGTACGGGGTCTATACATGACGCCCCTGCCGCCGCCCCTCGGGACCGGAGAATTCAGATTTTGGCGCATCGACCAGAAGAAGCATTATGAGACATGGTTCACCGGCGAGGGCGCCTTCCGGGTCGGGGGCCGGTGGAACACCTCGGGCGTCCGGGCGATCTATGCCTCGCTGGACCCCGCGACCGCCTGCCTCGAGGTGGCGGTGCACAAGGGGTTCGAGGCACTGGACATCGCGCCGCATTTCCTCACCTCGGCGCGCATCCTCACGCCGGCCAAGATCCATGTCGTCTACCCTGACGACATCCCCAACCCGAATTGGATCAGCCCTGCACCGCTGAGCCGCAACCAGCAAACATTCGGAAACGACCTCTTGGCCCAGCACGGGTGCTTCCTGATTCCATCGGTCGTGTCCCGCTTCAGCTGGAATCTGGTGATCGACGCGACTCAGGCGGAGGGGCTGTTTGACGACGTTCAGCAGACCCGGTTCACGCTGGATACCAGGCTGCAATCTCCCCTTTGAGTTCCGCGAGACGGCAACGCTACTGGCGCCGCGAACCCTGAGCGAGGCGGACAAGGCGAGCCGTCGCGCGCGGCGATGTCCGAGCACGCCGCTTCGTGCCCGCGACTATTCGACGACTCTCAGGTAGGGGCGAATGTGTTCGACCGAGTACCACGCCGCAATCTCGCTGGTCTCGACCTTGAAGAAGGGGTCACCTGAAACGATCATCGGTCCATCCGTGACCAGTCCGATTTCCTGCGGCCGTCTCTTTTCCGGCTGCACAAGAACCCTGGTACCAGCTTGAAAACGTGGTCTTTGCATAATGGCCATACTCTCCCGAAACCATTCAGGATCAGACTGCGCCACAGCGTGCACATTGCAAGCATCCGCCAATCGGCGGGCCGGAAGCGGCAAGAAACTGCCACCTGCCCCGCGCGTTCGAAAAGCCGCGGCACATGGCGCAAGAGTCCGAGTGGGTGTCTGTGAAATCTTGAGGGGGAGTGCGGCGGCGACCCAAGGGAGGAGGAGAAGGGTCGCCGCCAATTTCCGGGGTTCAGGGAGGAGGAGAAAACCCCGGGAAACTCGCCGACGCATCGCTGCGTCTTGAGGACATACCTACATAATGCTGCTTTGCAGCACAACGGTCAGCTTTGCAGACCTGTTTTGTGTTGCACGCATACCGCAGCCAGGGGTGATGCCGATCCTCCCCGGCACGGCCAGTCATTCGACAAGGGCGAAACACTCGAGAAAGGGCGAAAAGCGCTGATCCGGCCGCCCTTTTCCTCCAGAGGCGACCGGATCGCTGGAGATGACCGCCCCTCCCAAAGCGGCACCTCGTGACCGACCCACCTCCCAGTATGTCGGCCAGAATTCGAATGGACGATATGTCGCACCTTCCCCGGGTCGGTGTAAAGGTCACAGACCCGTCGCGACGCAGCGTTAATTCTGGTCAATTTGAATCGGAGCCTCCGCCGACTAGAGGTCGAGGTCGTCCGTCCACTGCCGCTCCCGCGGTCGACAGAATTTTTTTCGCCAGCCTCCCCTCGCGCCCACGCGACTCGACATCGGTGTTCTTGACGGGTGGATGGTCGCGCCGTGCGAGGCTCCTCCTCCCGATGACACCGTCCCTGCGCGACTATAGCCGGGCCGGGGATAACACGCGCCCCGGACTCAGACGGCAGAGCTTGATTGCCCATTACGTAAATCTATTGACGTATTGGTTACGCCTCGCTACCAAAGACTACGGATTTCAGAAATCCGATCGTTTTAGGGAGGAGCGATCAATGTCTGGATGCGTAAAGCATTCCGCTATTGTGGCGGCAGGAGCAGTAGTTGCGCTCTTGCCAATGACGGGCGCGGCGACTGCTGCTGGCTTTCAGTTACGTGAGATGAGCGCCGAAGGCGTGGGCACGGCCTTTTCCGGCGCGACCGCCAAGGCGGCGGACCCGTCCACGATCTACACCAACCCCGCAGGGATGATGCGTATCCCGGGCACTCGGGCCCAGCTCGACTTGAACTACATCGCCCCGCAGATTCGCTTCTCGGGAGATGCGGGAACAACCGGGCTCAGCTATTCTGGCAACAACGGCGGGGACGCGGGCGAGAGCGCACTGGTGCCGGCATTCTACGGCCTCATCGACCTCACCCCCACGATCAAGGCGGGGCTCTCGCTGACCGTGCCCTTCGGCCTCGCCACCGAGTATGACGACGACTGGAAAGGCCGCTACTTTGCCATCGAGAGCGAGATCCAGAACATTGTCCTGACGCCGAGCATCGCCTGGCAGGCCACCGACCAGCTGTCGCTTGGGGCCGGCATCCAGATCGGTCATGCCGACGCGACACTGTCGAAAGCCCTCAATCTCTCGCCGCTCGGCCTTGGCGACGGAATGTCGGAGCTGACCGGCGACGGCTATGGATATGGTTTCACGCTGGGCATGCTTTACGAGATCGCGCCGACGACCCGCGTGGGCGTGAGCTATCGATCCAAGGCGAAATACACGCTCGAGGGCACCGCCAAGATCACCGGTGTACCGGATCCCTTTATCGCCGCGGTGCCGCAGCTGCGAAGCTCCGATGCCGAGGCAGAGGTCACCATGCCGGATGTCCTGTCGATCGGGGCCTACCACGAGCTGAGCCCGCAATGGGCAGTGATGGGCGACCTGTCCTGGACCAACTGGTCGACCTTCGAAGAGCTGCGTGTGAAGTTCGATGACGGCCGGCCCGACGATGTGACCGACGAGAACTGGCACGACTCCTGGTTCGTCGCCCTGGGAGCAGACTACAAGCCGCGCGAGAACCACACGATCCACTTTGGCGTCGCCTACGACCAGAGCCCCGTGCCCAACGACAATCGGACCGCCCGGATCCCGGATTCCGACCGCTACTGGGCATCGCTGGGCTATAGCTACGAGTTCGCACCGGATCGGACGATCAACTTCGGCTACACCCACATCTTCTTCGACGACGCCGACATCAAGGAGACAACGGGTGCCGGGACTCTCAAGGGCAGCTATGAAGGCCACGCCGATATCCTGAGTGCCAGCCTGACCTACCGGTTCTGAGCCGCCTCGGGGCCCCGCGCGTGCCTGTCGCAAGCGGTGCGCGGGGCCCCAAGACCGCCAGCCAGTCCAAAAAAGCCATGTCCGGACTCCCGGAACATGTCCCGCAGCCTGCGTTTCCCAAGCGCCGGACCAGCCGCCCTGTACCCGGAGCCCCGCTCATGAGCCCGAATGACATCGCGCCCGACACTCTGATGCCCCCCCGACCGGCCACAGACGCGCCCGCGGCTGCCGCGGCGGACCCCATCGCCCCGTCCGGCACCATGTCCGATCTTCTCGACACCGCCGTGCGCCTTCACGGTGACCGCCCGGCCATGCATTTCCTCGGACGCCGCTACAGCTATCGGGAGCTCGGCGCCCTCGTCGACCGCGCGGCCGCGGGCTTTGCAGGTCAGGGGGTCAACAAGGGCGTACGTGTAGGCCTTTGCCTGCCGAACATGCCCGCCTTCGTGATCTGCTATTTCGCGGTGCTCAAGGCAGGTGGCACGGTGGTGAATTTCAACCCGCTCTACGCCCCTCGCGAGCTGCGGCACCAGATCGAGGACTCGGGCATCTCGCTCATGGTCACCACGGATTTGGCGGCGATCTATCCCAAGGTCGCGGCGCAGCTCGGGCACGGCGCGCTGGAGCGGCTGGTCATCTGTCCGATGGCCGAGATGCTGCCCCCGCTCAAGAGGCTGCTCTTCCCGCTTCTGAAGCGCCGCGAACTCGCCCGCGTTCCCACCGATGCCCGGCACATCTCTTTCCGGCAGCTGACCCGGAACGACGGTGCTATCACCCCCGCTCCGATCAGCCCCGAAACCGATCTCGCCGCCTTGCAATACACTGGCGGGACAACCGGGCTCTCCAAGGGAGCGATGCTGACCCACGCCAATATCGTCGCCAATGCCGAGCAGATCCTCGAGCGGCTGCCCGATCCCGGGATCGGCGAGGAGCGGGTGCTGGCGGTCCTGCCGCTGTTCCACGTCTTCGGCATGACCGTCGCCATGAACCTCGCCGTGCGCATCGCCGCCGAGATCATCCTGGTGCCGCGCTTCGACATCGAGGGCACGATCAAGGTGATCGAGCGCCAGCGGCCGACACTCTTTCCCGGCGTGCCGACGCTCTACACCGCGATCAACCACGCGCTCGAGAAGCGCCTGGCGGATCTCTCCTCGCTGCGCTGCTGCATCTCGGGCGGCGCCCCGCTGCCCGGCGAGGTGCGCCGCGGGTTCGAGGCCCTGAGTGGCTGCCGCCTCAGCGAGGGCTATGGCCTGTCCGAAAGCTCGCCGGTGGTCTGCTGCAATCCCTTCGATGGCAGCGCGCGCGACGGCTCGATCGGAAGGCCGCTGGCAAAGACGCAGGTCGAGATCCGCGATCTCGCCGACCCGACCCGGATTTGCGCCCCGCACGAAAAGGGTGAGCTCTGCATCCGCGGCCCGCAGGTCATGCAAGGCTACTGGAACCGCCCCGAGGAGACCCGCGCGAGCTTCATCGACGGCGCGCTGCGGACCGGCGATGTCGGCTACGTCGACGAGGAGGGGTTCTACTTCATCGTTGACCGGATCAAGGACGTGATCCTCTGCAGCGGCTACAATGTCTACCCGCGGGCCATCGAAGAAGCGCTCTACCAGCACCCCGCGGTGGCTGAGGCCGCAGTGATCGGCGTCGCCGACGCCTATCGCGGCAGCGCGCCCAAAGCCTTCGTGGTGCTGAAGACGCCGCTCGACGCGGCAGAGGAAGAGCTCCAGGGCTTTCTCAAGGAGTATCTCTCGCCCATCGAGATGCCCAAACAGATCCAGATCTGCGAAAGCCTGCCGAAGACCCCGGTCGGCAAGCTCTCGAAGAAGGCGCTTCAAGACAGCGAGGGCGCGCAAGCCGAAACAGCACGATCCGGGGGCACGGCGGCGTCATGACCTGCGTAAGCGTCCTCACATGCCCGGAAGGGCCTGTTCATCGCCCGGGCCATGATGGTACAAGTCAACGCGGATTGCGTCCGGCGCATTCGGTTAACCCTCTGTTTCGACAGGACTCGTATGGACAAGCTCTTCTCGATCTCGGACCTATCGAAGGAGCTTGGCGTGACGCCGCGCACCATCCGCTTCTACGAGGAACAGGGGCTGCTGCTGCCGCAAAGGGTCGGCACAAATCGGATCTACACCTCCCGGGATCGCGGTCGGCTGATCCTGATCCTGCGCGGGAAACGCCTGGGCTTCACCCTCAAGGACATCCGGGAATACCTCGATCTCTACGACGCCGATCCGACGCAGCGCGAGCAGATCGATGCCTTGCTCGGCAAGGTCCGTCAGCGCATCCAAGAGCTGGACGAACAGCTCGAGACGCTGCGCGTGACGCTTGGCGAGCTGCGCGAGATCGAGCAGATGTCGCTGGACGCGCTGGAGCGTCACGAACAGGCCGCCGCCGGGACCATGGCCCGGAAGCGCTGACCCCGACCGGACCCCGCAAGGGTCCGACCCACCATATTCCCAATGCAACTCCGGAGAGTTACCGATGACACGTGTCGTTGTCGCGGGCTACATGCGCTCGCCTTTCACCCTGGCCCACAAGGGCGCGTTGGCCAAGGTCCGGCCCGACGATCTGGCCGCCCAGGTGGTCCGGGCGCTGGTCGAACGCTCGGGGGTCGATCCCGAGGCAATCGAAGATCTGCTGCTCGGCTGCGCCTTCCCCGAGGGCGAGCAGGGTCTGAACCTCGCCCGGCTGGTCGGGCTGATGAGCGGGCTGCCGCAATCGGTGGGTGCCGCGACGATCAACCGCTTCTGCGGCTCCTCGATGACCTCGGTCCACGTGGCGGCCGGCTCGATCGCCATGGGCGCCGGAGAGGCCTTTGTCTGCGCAGGTGTCGAGAACATGAGCCGAGTGCCGATGATGGGCTTCAACCCGATGCCCCACCCCGACTTCGCCCGCGCCCACCCCGAGGCCTACATGGGCATGGGCGAGACCGCAGAGAACGTCGCCCGGCGCTGGCAGATCACCCGCGCCGAGCAGGAAGAGTTCGCGCTCCGCTCGCAGGAAAAGGCCGCTGCGGCGCTGCAGCAGGGCCGCTTTGCCGATGAAATCGTGCCGATTGCCGGGCGCGGCGGCGTCGTGGACACCGATGGCTGCCTGCGCCCCGAGACGACGCTCGAGCGCCTTGCCGAGCTGAAGCCCGCCTTCGATGCGCAGGGCGTGGTGACCGCGGGCACCTCCTCCCCGCTGACAGATGGCTGCGCAGCGGTGCTGATCTGCTCGGATGCCTATGCCGAAAAGGCCGGGCTGCAGGTTCTGGCCTACGTGAAATCCGTTGCGGTGAAAGGCTGCGCGCCCGACATCATGGGGATCGGCCCGGTGGCCGCCACCCGCGCCGCGCTGGAGCGCGCGGCGATTTCGGCGGGCGATCTCGACGTGATCGAGCTGAACGAAGCCTTTGCCAGCCAGTCCATCGCCTGCATCCGCGATCTCGACCTCGATCCGGCACGGGTCAACCTCGACGGCGGGGCCATCGCGCTCGGCCATCCGCTCGGCGCCACCGGCGCGCGCATCGTCGGCAAGGCGGCCAGCCTGCTGAAGCGCGAGGGAGGCCGTTACGCTCTGGCCACGCAGTGCATCGGCGGCGGTCAGGGCATCGCCACCGTGCTGGAGGCCGCATGATGGCCAACATCGAAAAAGTCGCCGTCATCGGTGCGGGCGTCATGGGAGCCGCGATCGCGGCCCATGTGGCCAACTCCGGGACCAAGGTTTTACTGCTCGACATCGTGCCCGAGGGCGCGGCCAACCGCAACGCGCTGGCCGAAGGGGCCGTGGCCCGGATGTTGAAGGCCGACCCTGCCCCCTTCATGGGGCGCAAGGCGGCGCGTCTGGTCGAAACGGGCAACCTCGAGGATGACCTCGCGCGCCTCGCCGAGGCCGACTGGATCATCGAGGCGGTGATCGAACGGCTCGACATCAAGCAGGACCTCTACCGCAAGATCGACGCGGCCCGGAAGCCCGGCAGCATCGTCTCGTCCAACACCTCGACGATCCCGCTCGCGACGCTGCTGGGCGGGCTGCCGGAGAGCTTCGCGCAGGATTTCCTCGTCACCCATTTCTTCAACCCACCCCGCTACATGCGGCTCATGGAGCTGGTCACCGGGCCGACGACCCGCGCGGATGCGGCCGAGCTCATCACCGAATTTGCCGACCGGCGGCTTGGCAAGACCGTGGTCCGGGCCAAGGACACGCCGAGTTTCATCGCCAACCGGCTCGGCATCTACTGGTTGCAAAAAGCGGTGGTCGAGGCGTCGGAGCGCGGCATCCCGGTCGAACAGGCCGACGCGCTGATCGGCAAGCCCTTCGGCATTCCCAAGACCGGCGTCTTCGGGTTGCTCGATCTGGTCGGGCTCGACCTTATGCCGCATGTGAACGCGAGCCTTGCCGCCGCACTGCCGCAGACCGACGCCTTCCACGCCGCCAACCGGCCCCTGCCGATCGTGCAGAAAATGATCACCGAGGGGTACACCGGCCGCAAGGGCAAGGGCGGTTTCTACCGCCTGAACCGAGAGGGCGGCCAGAAACTGAAAGAGGCGGTCGACCTTTCGAGCGGCCACTACTCTGTCGCCAGGAAAGCCAGATCGGAGGCGATGGAGGAGGCCGGTCGCAACCCCCGCGCGCTCATGGCGCATGACAGCGCCGAGGGACGCTATGCCGCCGAAGTGATGGGCGCAACCCTGCGCTACGCCGCCGAGCTGGCCGGCGAAGTGGCCGACAGCATCGCCGACATCGACGAGGCGATGTGCCTGGGGTACGCGTGGAAGGATGGCCCCTTCGCCTTGATGGACAAGATCGGCCCCGATTGGCTCGTCGCGCGGCTCGAGGCCGAGGGCACGCCGGTTCCGCCGATCCTTGAGCTTGCCCGCGGCCGCAGCTTCTACCGCGTCGAGGACGGACGGCTCGAGCAGCTGGGCCTCGACGGCGACTACCATCCTGTGACCCGCCCCGATGGCGTGCTGCTGCTCTCGGACATCAAGCGCGGGACAAAACCGGTTCTTAAAAATGGCTCTGCCGCGGTCTGGGAAATCGGAGACGGTGTTCTGTGCTTCGAGTTCACGTCGAAAATGAATGCGATGGACGACCAGATCCTCGCGCTTCTGGCGAAGACACTGAAGCTGGTGCAGGCCGAGTACAAGGCGCTGGTGATCCACAATGAGGGCACGAACTTCTCGGTCGGCGCCAACCTGGGCCTCGCGCTCTTCGCCGCCAATATCGCCGCCTGGCCCCAGATCGAGGGGCTCGTGGCCCTTGGCCAGCAGGTGTTTCAGGACATGCGGAGCGCCCCCTTCCCGGTCGTCGGCGCGCCTTCGGGCATGGCGCTTGGTGGCGGTTGCGAGGTGCTGTTGCATTGTGGCGCGGTGCAGGCCCACGCGGAAAGCTACATCGGGCTTGTCGAGGTTGGCGTGGGGCTGATCCCCGGCTGGGGCGGCTGCACCGAGATGCTGCACCGCTGGCAGCGCTTCGGGCGTCTGCCCAAGGGGCCGATGCCGGCACCCTCGAAGGTCTTCGAGATCCTCAGCACCGCGACGGTGGCGAAATCCGCCGCCGAGGCCAAGGAGCTGCTGTTCCTGCGCCCCGAGGACGGGATCACCATGAACCGTGCGCGGCTGCTGGCCGATGCCAAGGCCCGGGCGCTGGCGATGGCCGAAGACTACGTGCCGCCCGAGACGCGGGACTACACGCTGCCCGGCCCATCGGGCCACGTCGCCATGGAGATGGCGGTGCAACAGTTCCGCAAGCTGGGCAAGGCGACGCCCTATGACGAGGTCGTTGCCAGCGCGCTCGCCGAGGTGCTGTCGGGCGGAGAGACCGATCCGATCGACAACCTCACCGACAGCGACCTGCTGAAACTCGAGCGGGAGCAATTCTTCGCGCTGGTCCGGCGGCCCGGTACGCTCGAGCGGATCGAGTCCATGCTGATGACCGGCAAGCCGCTCCGGAACTGAACCCCGGCCCTGAGCCGCAGAGAAAGGGACATCGCGACGATGGCCAATTACACGCCCCCCCTGCGCGACATGCGCTTTGTCTACCACGAACTGCTCGGCTGCGACGACCTGGCGGAGTTGCCGGGCTTCGAGGAATTCACCCCCGACCTGATCGACCCGATCCTCGAAGAGGCCGGCAAGATCTGCGCCGAGGTTCTGCACCCGATCAACCGCTCCGGCGACGAGGAAGGCTGCCGGCTCGAGAACGGCGTCGTCCGCACCCCCGCCGGGTTCCCCGAGGCCTACCGCCAGTTCCGCGAAGGCGGCTGGACGGCCATCACCTGCGATCCGGAATACGGCGGGCAGGGCCTGCCGGCTGCTGCCGACGTGCTGGTGACCGAGATGATCTGTTCGGCCAACCTGTCGTTCGGCATGTATCCCGGCCTGTCGCACGGTGCCTACCTCGCGCTGCACAGCCATGGCTCGGAGGAGCTCAAGCAGGCCTATCTGCCCAAGCTCGTCGACGGCACATGGTCCGGCACCATGTGCCTGACCGAGCCGCATTGCGGCACAGACCTGGGGCTTCTGCGCAGCAAGGCGCTGCCGCAGGAGGATGGCAGCTACCGCATCACTGGCACCAAGATCTTCATCTCGGCCGGCGAACATGACCTGACCGAGAACATCATCCACCTCGTGCTGGCGCGGCTGCCGGATGCGCCCAAGGGGTCGCGCGGGATCAGCCTCTTCCTCGTGCCGAAGTTCCTGCCCACCGCGACAGGCGCCCCGGGCGAGCGCAACGGCGTCCAATGCGCCAGCATCGAGCACAAGATGGGGATCAAGGCCTCGTCGACCTGCGTGATGAACTTCGACGATGCGCAGGGCTGGCTGGTCGGCGCGCCGCACAAGGGCCTGCAGGCGATGTTCACCATGATGAACAACGAGCGCCTCGCCGTGGGCGGTCAGGGGCTGGGCGTCGCCGAGGCCGCCTACCAGGGCTCGGTCGCCTATGCGCGCGAGCGTCTACAGGGCCGCTCGCTGACCGGCACCAAGGCGCCCGACAAGCCCGCCGATCCGATCATCGTGCATCCCGACGTGCGGCGGATGCTGCTTCTGCAACGCGCCGCGACCGAGGGCTGCCGGGCCATGGCGGTCTGGGTGGGCAAGGAGCTCGACAAGCAGGACCGCCACCCCGAGCCCGAGGTGCGCAAGGCCTCCGAGGATTTCGTGGCACTGATGACCCCGATCGTGAAGGCGCTCTTCACCGATCTCGGGTTCGAGAACGCCAACCTCGGGATGCAGGTGCTCGGCGGGCACGGCTACATCCGCGAGCACGGCATGGAGCAATACGTCCGCGACGCGCGCATCACGCAGATCTACGAGGGCACGAACGGCATCCAGGCGCTCGATCTCGTCGGACGCAAACTGGGGGCCAATGGCGGGCGCTACCTGCGGCGGTTCTTCCACCCGGTCTCGGAGTATATCGCGGCGCAGGCGGACGTGCCCGAGATGGCGCCCTACATCGGCCCGCTCGCCAAGGCCTTCGGTCGGCTGCAGACGGCCTCGGCCACCGTCGCCCAGCGGGGGCTTGCAAACCCCGACGAGGCTGGTGCCGCGGCGACGGATTACCTGCGGCTCTTTGGGCTGACCGCCTTGGGCTATCTCTGGGCGCGCATGGCCGAAACCGCCATGACCAAGGCCCGCGAGACCGGCGACGCTGACGGCTTCTACGCCGCCAAGCAGGTGACGGCGCGCTTTTTCATGGAAAAGATGCTGCCGCAGACCGGCACGCTGCTGTCGCAGATCATGGCGGGCGGCGAGACGCTCATGGCGCTCGACGAAGCGGCCTTCTGAACCAATCGCCTGCCGGGGCGTGAGCCCCGGAGGCGGCACAGGACAGGAAAGGACTGGACGTCATGGCCGATCTTGACGGAAAGACACTCTTTATCAGCGGCGGCAGTCGCGGCATCGGGAAGGCCATCGCGCTGCGCGCCGCGCGGGATGGCGCCAACGTGGTGTTGGCGGCCAAGACCGTCACCCCGCATCCCCGCCTGCCCGGCACCATCGAGGACGCCGCGGCCGAGGTCGAGGCAGCAGGCGGGCGCGCGCTGCCGCTACAGCTCGACATCCGCGACGATGCGGCGGTCGCCGAGGCGGTGGGCAGGGCCGAGGCGCATTTCGGCGGCATCGACATCGTGGTCAACAATGCCAGCGCGATCTCGCTGACGCCCACCCCCGACACCGAGATGAAGCGCTTCGACCTGATGATGCAGGTCAACATGCGCGGCACCTTCGCGGTCACCCGCGCCTGCCTGCCGGCGCTGAAGCGGGCGTCGAACCCGCATGTGCTGACGCTCTCGCCGCCACCGTCTCTCGACCCGAAATGGTACGGGCCCCACGTCGCCTACACGATCTCGAAGATGGGGATGAGCCTTTGCGTGCTTGGCTGGGCCGAGGAGTTCCGCCCGCTCGGCATCGCCGCCAACGCCCTCTGGCCCCGCACGGTGATCGACACCGCGGCGCTCGCCATGCTGGGCGGCGCGGTCCAGCCGCAGAACTGCCGGACCCCGCAGATCGTCGCCGATGCTGCCCATGCCATTCTGACCCGAGCGGCACAGACCTGTACCGGCAATTTCTTCATCGACGAGGAGATTCTGCGCGAGGCGGGGACCACGGATTTCTCGCGCTATGCGGTCGATCCCGCCGAGCCGCTGCTGACCGATCTCTTCGTGTCGGAAAGCTGAACGCACCCGATCCGACGTCCAAGGAGAAAGCCCATGATGACCCGCCTCGCGCGCCTTGCCGTCCTGCTGGCACTGACCGCGGCCCCTGCCCTTGCCGCCGATCCCGTCCTCGGGACATGGAAAACTCAGCCCGGCGATGACGGCCATTTTGGCCTCGTGACCATGGCGCCCTGCGGCAGCATGCTCTGCGGCACGCTGAGCCGCGCCTTCGACGCGGACGGTGCGGCGATCCCCTCGGCCTCGATCGGGCGGCAGATCGTCTGGGACATGCAGCCCAGGGGCGCGGGGAAGTACGAGGCTGGCCGCATCTGGGCGCCCGACCGCGACAAGACCTACGCTTCGAAGATGGAACTGACCGGCGATCGGCTCGAGGTCTATGGCTGCGTTCTGGGCTTCTGCCGACGGCAGAGCTGGACCCGCGTGCAATAGCAGGGCGCCGCGGTGCCAAAGGCCCCGCGGGCGGGTCCTTCCGAAGGGCCGCCCGTGCTGTCGATGGCCGAGCTGGGGCATCCGGCCAGGACCGGAAACAAGGCTTGACCTGTTTCCGGGCCTTGGCTTTCTCAAAGACGGCGTGGGGACTTTTCGCGCGCGAGGTACTGGCCTCGGGCGTCCTGCACGATCCCCTCCGACGCCGCGTAGACGGTGCGCCCGCGCAGGAGGGTGCGCACCGGCCATCCGGTGATCTCCATTCCCTCGTACGGCGTGTAATCCGCACCGTGGTGCATCTGTTCCTGGCGCACCACCGCACGGCGCTCGGGATCCCACAGCGTGATGTCGGCATCCGCCCCGATCACCAGCGCGCCCTTCTGGGGATACATGCCGTAAAGCTTGGCGGGGTTGCTGGAGGTCAGGGCGACGAAGCGCTCGAGGCTGATGCGGCCCTTCGAGACGCCTTCGGAGAAGAGGATCGGCAGGCGCGTCTCGACACCCGGAATCCCGTTCGGCACCCATTTGAACGAGGTGCGCGCACGCGGCGTGTCCTTACCCCTGCCCTCGGCATCCTCGAAGTAGAACGGGCAGTGGTCCGAGGAGAAGAGATCGAAGGTGCCATCCCGCAGCCCCTGCCAAATCGCCTCCTGGCTGTCGTGATCCCGGGGCGGCGGCGAGCAGACGTATTTCGCCCCCTCGAAGTCCATGTTCAGCCCCTTGAGGTCGTCCTTGGTCAGGGCGATGTACTGCGGGCAGGTTTCGGCGAAGACGTTCAGCCCGCGCCGCTTGGCCCATTGGATCTGCTCCATCGGGTCGCGGCCCGAGACATGCACGATCACCACGGGCACGTCGACCAGTTCGGCGTGGCTTATGGCACGGTGCGTCGCCTCGCGCTCGGCAATCTGGGCATGGGCCTCGGCGTGGAAATAGGGCGCGGTCCGGCCGCTCTGCTCGAGCTTGCGGGTCATGTACTTGATCGCGTCGTGGCCCTCGGCGTGGACCATCACCAGTGCCCCCTCGCGCCGCGCGACGTCGAAGACCTCGAGCAGCTCGGCGTCGTTCAGCACCATGTCGTCATAGGTCATGAAGACCTTGAAGGAGGTATAGCCCTCGCGCACCAGCGCGGGCAGCTCCTGCCCGAGCACCTGCGGCGTCGGGTCGGTGATGATCATGTGGAAGGACACGTCGCACCAGCACTGGCCCTCGGCCAGCGCGTGGTAGTCCGCCACCGCCTGCCGCAACGACTGCCCGCGGCGCTGCAGCGCGAAGGGCAGCACCATGGTGTTCCCACCGGCCACCGCCGCGCGCGTGCCCGAGGCGAAATCGTCGGCCATCACGGTGCCGTCGCCCTGCTCCTGCGCGAGGTGGACATGGGCGTCGATGCCGCCCGGCAGCAGCAGCAGACCCGTGGCATCGATCTCCTCGGCGCCGCCCTCGATACGGGCGGCGATCTGGGTGATCTTGCCCTCCGTCACCGCAAGATCGGCGCGGAAGCGGTCGGCGGCGGTCACGATCGTGCCGCCGCGGATCACCAGGTCGGGACGCTGGCCACTCATGCCGCGACGTCCCCGCCGAGGATACCCGGCAGCGCCGAGAGCATCCGCTCGAGCTCGGCCAGAGTGTTGTAATGCACCATGGAAACCCGCACGACGCCCTCGTCGTGAGCCTCGCCCAGAAGCTCCGCGAGGCGGCGCGAATGGAAATCCCCGAAGCGAATGGCGACCTTGTGATCGTCCATCGCACGGGCCACCGCCCCCGACGGCAGCCCCTCGACCCGGAAGGCGATGGTCGGCACCCGCAGGTTCCCCTCGTTCGTCGCGTCGCCGATCACCCGGCAGTCGTTGCGCGCGCGCAGCCAGGCCAGCAGCCGGTTGGTCAGCACCTCTTCCTGGCGGGCGATGGCCTCGAACCCGGCCTCGAAGAGCGCCCGCCCCTCGGCCTTTGACCCGGCGCGGCGGCCGAGCTCCTGGATGTAGGCGACCACCGCGGTCGTGGAATAGGCCAACTCGTAGTTCGGGTTCCCCGGCTCGAGCTTCCCGGGGACTTTATCCTTGCCGTAAAAGTAATGATAAAGCCCGTCCAGCTCGGCCAGAAGCTCGTATTTCCCGTACATGATCGCGGTGTGCGGCCCGTAACACTTGTAAAGGCTGAAGATGTAGTAGTCGACGTCCCAGCCGGTCACGTCGATCGACCGATGCGGTGCGTAAGCGACGCCGTCGACGCAGATCTTGGCACCGCGCGCGTGGACGAACTCGGCGATCTCGGCCACGGGATTGATCTGGCCGAGGATGTTCGAGACGTGATGCACGCAGACCAGCTTGGTGCGCGGTCCCATAAGCGGCGCGAGGTCCTCAAGCCGCAGGCGCATGGACGCGGTATCGAAGGGCCAGACCTTGATCACCACGCCGAGCTCGCGCAGGCGCTCCCAGGGGCCGATGTTGGACTCGTGGTCGGCATGGGTGACGATGATCTCGTCGCCGGGCGCGAACTGGCTGCGCATGGCCGCCGCGAGGGTCTGGACAAGCGCCGTGGTCGAGGGGCCGAAGACGATCTCCTCGGGCCGCGCGGCATTCACAAAGGTCTGCGCCGCCCGGCGCCCGTCCATCAGCGCCTCTGCGGCAAGCTGCGAGATCTCGTAGCTGCCGCCGATCTGCACGTCGCGGTGGGTGAGGAACTCGACGATCCGGTCCATGGCCCCCTGCAGCGTCTGCGAGCCGCCGGCGTTGTCGAAAAACGCCCACTCCTTGGCCAGCGCGGGAAACTGGCCGCGCACGAAGCCCATGTCGAGCTGATCTTGATAATCTGACATCGCCTGTCCCTGTGTCTTTCTCGGTGTGTCTTGTTCAGTGGTCCAGCACGGCGTGCAGGAAGTTTCGGGTGCGCGTCTCGCGCGGGGCAGAGAAGAACTCCGCGGGCGGCGCGCTTTCGATCACCTCGCCGCCGTCCATGAAAATCACCCGGTCCGCGACCTGCCGGGCAAACCCCATCTCGTGGGTCACCACCACCATGGTCACGCCGGTCTGCGCGAGGTCGCGCATCACGTCGAGCACCTCGCCGACCATCTCGGGATCGAGTGCCGAGGTGGGCTCGTCGAAAAGCAGCACCTCCGGTTCCATTGCCAGCGCCCGCGCGATGGCCACGCGCTGCTGCTGGCCGCCCGAAAGGCCACTGGGGTATTTCTCGGCCTGCGACGCCAGCCCCACCCGGGCCAGCAGCTGATCGGCCTGCGCCGCCGCGGCGGCCTTGCTGGTCCCGCGCACGCGGCGCGGCGCAAGCATGATGTTCTGCCGCACGGTGAGATGTGGAAAGAGGTTGAAGCTCTGGAAGACCATGCCGACCTCGGCGCGCACCTTGGCGAGATTGGCGCCGGGCAGCACCGGCACGCCGTCGACCTCGATGGCGCTGTCGGCGGAGAACGCCTCGAGCCGGTTGATGCAGCGGATCAGGGTCGATTTCCCTGACCCCGAGGGGCCGACCACGCAGACGACCTCGCCGCGCGCGATCTCGAGGTCGATGCCGCGCAGCGCGTGATAGGGGCCGTAGTACTTCTGCAGGTTCCGGATGCTGATATATCCCGGCATCATACCCTCCCCCGGTTGAGCCGCCGTTCGAGCTGCGAGACGAGCAGGGCCAGCGGCAGCAGGAAGGCGAGGTACATCGCCGCGGCGCCGATCAGCGGACTGGGGTTGGCCGCGAGCGCCTGCGCCTGGGTCGCCTGCTTCAGCAGGTCAGGCATCGCCACGACCGAGGCCAGCGCAGTGTCCTTGACCACGTTGATCAAATTGTTGGTGAGCGGCGGGATGACCATGCGGATCGACTGCGGCAGGATCACGTCGACCATCGTCTGCCGGTGCCCCAACCCCAGCGCCGCGGCGGCTTCGAACTGACCCTTGGGGATCGCCTCGATGCCGGAGCGGAAGATCTCGGCGGTATAGGCGCCCGAGACCAGGGTCAGCGCGGTCAGCGCCGAGGCAAAGGGCGAGAGCCGCACGCCCACGAAGGGAAGCGCGTAATAGACGATGATCAGCAGCACCAGCAGCGGGATCGACCGGAACACATTGATGTAGATGCGCGTGAGAATTTGCACCGGACGCATCGCGTAGAGCCGCATCATGCAGAGCGCGAGGCCGAGCACGAGCCCCGCGAGAATACTCGCTGCGCCGAGCTCGAGCGTGAGCCAGAGCCCCTTGAGCAGCATCGGAAAGCTGCGGGCCAGCACCTCGAGATTGAAGAAGGTTTCGAACAAGTCCATCGGGGTCCCCTGCAGGGACCCGGACGCTTCCGCGCCCGGGTCGCGCGCAATTACTCGGCGGTCGGCATGTCGAGCACGGTCACCGTCGAGGTCCCGGCCTCTGGCGCTGCGCCGAACCACTTCTCGTGAAGCTCCGCCAGCGTGCCATCCTCTTTCAGACCGGTAAGGATCCCGTCGACCTCGGTGGCAAGCTCCGCGTCCTTGGCGAACATGAAGGAGTACTTCTCGCCGGTGGCGATGCGCTGCACGACCTTCAGCGCCGGCTTGTCCTTCACGTAGTACTGAAGCGCCGGGATGTCCGAGATGTAGCCGTCGATCCGGCCCGCGGTCAGATCGAGCATCGCCGGCTGCAGACCCTCGTAGCGGCGGATATCGGCAAAGCCGTAGTCCGCGGCATGCTCGGTCGCCCACATGTCGCCGGTCGAGCCCGTGTCCACCCCGACAACCTTGTCCTTCATCTCGTCCAGCGAGGCGGGCCCCTCGGCACCCACGGTCAGCGACTGGTCGCTGTCATAGTAGGGCTGCGCGAAGCTCACCGACTGTAGACGCTCGTTGGTGATGGTGATCGATGACATCGCCATGTCGATCCGGCCCGACTGCACCGCCGAGAACAGCCCGTTGAAGGGAATATTGACGATCTCCACCTCGCGGCCGAGCTGCGCGGCCACGGCGCTTGCAAGGTCCACCTCGAAACCGACGAAGGCGCCGGTATCGTCCTGAAATTCCCATGGCACATTGCCGATGTTCGCGCCGACTTCGAGCGCCTCCTGGGCCTGCGCGGCGCCGGCGATGCCTGCGGCGACGACCCACGTCGGTACGATGAGTTTCCTGAGCATTTTTATTCTCCCTGCTGTTATGGGGCCCGAAGCGCACCTCGGACCAACTGGTCTGACCAGTCCTACCGGTAGGATCACGCTGGCAAGATATTTGCAAGTGTGCAATCAGTAAATTCGGTGCCACGCGAGCCGTGGCGCCAGGGGCTGCTCAATTTGAGGACGGAGCGATGGAAGAGGACTACGGAAAGCTGCCGGTCACCGAGGTCGTGACACGCCGGATCCAGGAGATGATCCGCAGTGGCGAGTTTCCCCCCGATGCCAAGCTTCCCTCGCAGCGGATCCTGTCGGAGCAGCTCGGGGTCTCCCGCGCCTCCCTGCGCGAAGCGCTGCTCACGCTCGAAACGCTCGGCCTCATCCGCACCCTGCCGGCCCGCGGGACATTCGTCAGCGGCGAGCGGACGCAAGCCCCGAAGGCCGGACAGAACTGGCGTCACGACGCGCGCTACACGATCACCGAGGTCTTCGAGACCCGGCTCCTCATCGAATGCGAGATGTGCCGTCTCGCGGCACCGGCGATGACCGGGGCGCGGCTTGACGCGCTTGCCGACGCCGCACGCACCTTCGAGATAGCCTGGCGCAACGGCGATCTTCTGGCGCATGTCGAAGCCGACCTCGCCTTTCACTCGCGGATCGCGGATGCCTGCCCCAATGGCATGCTGCGGATGTTCTACCGGTCGATCCACGACGTGCTGACCGAAAGCCAGCGCGTCCCGATCCCGAACACCGAAGTCTCGCGCATGGAGGCCTCGATCGCCGAGCACCACGCCATCCTCGCCGCCCTAAAAGCGGGAGACGGCGCCGCTGCGGCCGCGGAGATGCGCGCGCACATCAGCAATACAGGGTCGATCGTGGGAGCAAAGCTCGTGCAATAGGCCGGGAGCCGTGCGCGCGATCCGCGCACTTAGGCCGTGCCGCTGCTGGCCGCCAAGACAGGTGGTTCGACCCGTACAGCACCCCAATCGTTCCGGTGCGCCTCAGGCGGCAGGAAGAAAGCTGCGGTCTTCCCGCGACCTCACGACATGGTCCCTATATTCGTCTGCGAGTCCTTGGGCGCGAATAAGCGCTTTCCTGTGGTTCGGACGTTCGCACAGGAAATGAAACAGGAGAGATGCCATAGAACATATGGCCAGGGCCATGGCAATCTTGACCATCAGGCCCACCAAGAGGAAGGCCGCCATGAGCGCCAGCGCGGATGCGCCGTCAAGAAATCGCGTTGTCGGCCTGGAGTAGGTTCCGTCGGTAAGGTTGTAAATGAATTGTGTCTCGCCACGAATATGGTAGGCGAGGATATCGCCCTCTTTTCCCAAGGGCGTCTCACCCAAGTTCTTTATGAACGTTCTTTCGGCTCTCTCCAGGCCGGTAAGCTCCAATGTGGCACCGCTGCTGGAGCCTGTGACGGAAACAACCCTACCGACAGAAAGATTCATCAATTACCTCTACTGGAACTGCGCACACGCAAGTAGCCAATTAAAATTCTGAAAGGCTGAATAACACAGGTGGCTTGGAATTTTTATCGAAGGTAGTGGAAGATTTTATTCATAGCAACTTCGAATCAATCCCCCTCCGATAGCCTCCGAAAATTGGCGACTTTGGCTGGTCCCTTGCATGTTTTCTGCACAGCACAACTCGGATCTCCTTCGGCCTCCACCGAACGCAGTCAGCCCGATCCGGGGATCCCTCTCGACCGCATCACGTCGGCATAGAGCAACAACGCCATGACCAGTGGCAGCGCGGCGGCGATCGACAGAAGCGCCAACGTCGTTTCGGCTCCAAACCTGTCGATGAGCAGCGCGCCCAGCGTAGGGGCGGCGGCGGCGGCCAGCAGCATCGGGCGCGCGAGGCGGCCCATCAGAGTTGCATAGTTCTCCGGACCGTAGAGGACGAGCGGAAGCGCCCCGCGTGCGATCGACCAGAGGCCGTTTCCGGCGCCGTAGGCGACAAGGGCTGCAGCCGCGGGCACGCCGAGCGACAATCCGATGAACCCGGCGAGCACGAGCGTGGTTGCCGCGAGCATGGTCCAGATCGGGTGATGTCGACCTCCCCCGATCATTTCCAGGACACGGGCACCGACTTGTGACGGTCCGATGAGCGTGCCGACCGTGATGGCGGCGGCAAGCGTGTAGCCTTCGGCCGTCAGGAGCGTCACCATGTGGATGGACCAGATCGTCGCCAGGAGTGTCAGCGTGACACCGGCAACAACGATGCACAGGAACCGGGCATCGAAGGTTCGGCCCGGCAGGACCGGCGTGCGCGCCGACGTCTCATGCGGCCCGCGGGCCCTCGGCAGAGCCACCCAGCAGAGCGGGAGCGTGCCAA
The DNA here is from genome assembly GCF_010500785.1 of Salipiger sp. PrR003. Lineage (NCBI taxonomy): Bacteria > Pseudomonadati > Pseudomonadota > Alphaproteobacteria > Rhodobacterales > Roseobacteraceae > Salipiger > Salipiger sp. PrR003. The sequence goes on along the minus strand of NZ_JAAGOV010000027.1, from coordinate 56,102 downwards.
AGAGATGGAGCGCCGCGTAGACAAGACAGGTCGATCGCCACCCGACACTCTCGACAAGCCATGCCGAAAGCGGCCAGCAGACCGTGCTTGCAAATCCGCCCCACAGCGTCAGCTGGGTGATCGCGGAGCGTGCGTTTCGCCCGTAGGCGGCCCCGAGCACCGAGAAGGCGGCATCGTAGAGCCCGGTCGCCATTCCGAGGCCGAGGATGCACCAGGAGAGGAGGTAGGCCCAGAGCGCATACGAGAGGCTGAGCAGGATCAGCCCCGCCGCGATCAGCGTCATTCCGACGCAAAGGGTCATCCGCCCACCGCTGCGCCCGATCCAGCGCCCCACAGCCGGCGCAGCGAGACCGGACATCAACAAGCCGGCGGACACGCCTACCGAGAGCAGCGCCTGCCCCCAGCCAGTCTCTGCCGCGATGGCTCCGGCCAGCGGGGCCATCAGGTAATAGCTGCTTCCCCAGGCAAGGATCTGAACCACGCCGAGTGCCGAAACCACGCGTGTCCGTGGGGCGATCATCCGGCTTGGCTGGCGTCGTCCGCGCAGCACTCGTCGACCAGGAAGGCGACCAGCGCCTTCATCGCGGGATACTCGGCATGGCATTGCAGTGTGGTGCCGCTCCGCGCCTGCCGGATCAGGCCGACCTCCAGAAGTTTCCTGAGGTGATGCGACAGCGTCGAAGCCGGAAGGCCAAGGGTTTCCTGGATCTGTCCGACCGGCGCGCCGGTCTCGCCCGCACGGACCAGGGCGCGGTAGATGCGAAGGCGCGTCGGATTGCCAATGGCATCCAGTTGGCGGGAGGCTGTTTCGATGTCCATGGAAATAGATGCGCCCCTACCACCAGAGCGGTCAACATCTATTTCCACTTTTGTCGAATTAGCTGGCCCGTGGAGGCATCCGCCCCTAGCGTTCGGCCAGGCGTCCCCCGCCCGCAAGCAGCGGGCGGCGGGTCTAAAGCTGCACAGCGGCTCCGAAGCGCCGCGCCTCGCTGCTCAGGTGAGCCCCCCGAGCCGGCGAACTTCCGCACCCACGGTTTCCCCGTCCTCGGCACCCAAAGCGGCGGCGATGCCAGCCGCTTCGCCGGTGGCGAACGCCGTTCCCATCACGCGCACGGATCCATAGGCAACGGGATCGGCCCCGATGACGCGGCCGGCAACGAAGAGGTTATCGAGGCCGCGCACCCTGAGGCTGTCCAGCGGGATCGAAGCGTATCCCGGCCCGCCTACCGAATGGTAGACCGGCTTGCCGGCCTCGCCGTGCAGCTCCGCCGGCCAGGCCGCCCGCGCCACGCTGTCGGGCCGCTGCCGACCGCTGGCCAGATCGTGGGCAGTCATCTCGTAGCGGGTCGCGGGATGCCGGCTCTCGCGGATGCCGATCTGCGGACCGGACTGGGCAAGGAAACACCGCTCGAAGCCCGGGACATATGCGCGCAGCATTGCCACGTAATCATGCGCCATCTCCCGCGCGCGCTGCTCCGCCCAGGTGAAGCTGCCCGAGCTGAGGTCGCGCAGGGCAAGATCGATGATCATCCACCACATGTCGCCGGTGCCGGGGATCCGGGTATAGATCCCGCCATCGCTACGGGTGATCGGATGCGCGCCGGTCTCGTTGTAACGTCGGACCGCGGCCTTGATCGCCTCCCGGTCGAACGGCACGTCCGGGTCGAGGCCGGAGATCCGGATCGGGGCGGAAACAGCCTGCAGCCTGCCCTCATGGTCGCCCTCGCGCATGGCGATGCCCGAGACCAGCGAGAGGTTGGCATCCCCGGTGGCATCGACAAAGCCCTCGGCGGCGATGCGTCGGCGGCCCTCCATGCCGGCGACCGTGACGGATTCGATCCCGTTGGCGGTCCGCGTTGCGGCCGCAACGCGCGAATGCAAGAGCACGTCGACGCCGTGATCGGCCAGCACCCGGTCGAACGCCAGTTTCGCGCCTTCCGGGTTGAGCAGGATGATCCAGTTGCCGGTGGTCTCGGAATTATAGGCCTCGCCGGTCATGCCGCAGCCGCGCATCGCCTCGAGCACGAGCTCCCCGGCGCCGCCGACCGCCTTGATCGGGGTCTTGCCCTGCTGGAAAAACCCGCAGTAGGCGAGCACCTGCGAGGTGGTCGCCGCGCCGCCGAGGAAGCCATACTTCTCGACCAGGCAGACCTTCGCCCCGGCGCGCGCGGCGCCGAGCGCCGCGCCAACCCCGGCGGCACCGCCGCCAGCGACGATGACGTCGTATTCGCTCTCGATCTTCCGGCTCATGTGCGCCACCCCAGAACATGTTTCTCGACGGCCCCCACGGCGGCCGAAAGCAGCACGCCCAAGAGAGAGAGGATGGTCACCCCGGCGAACAAACGCTCGAGGTCGTAGAGCGAGCCAGCCTGCAGGATGTAGGCCCCGATACCGTGTTCTGCGCCCAGCATCTCGGCGGCAACCAGCAGGATGATCGCGATCGCGAGGCTGACGCGGAGCCCCGACAGGATGCCGGGCATCGCCCCGGGCAGCACGATGCGGAACACGACCGTCGACCAGCGCAGTCCAAAGCTCTGCCCCATCCGGATGAGCGAGCGGTCGACGTTGTCGACGGCGCCATAGGTCGACACGACCGTGGGCGTGAAGGTCCCAAAGGCAATGAGTGCGTATTTCGATGCCTCGTCGATGCCGAACCAGATCACGAAGAGCGGCAGCAGGGCGATCTTTGGGATCGGGAAGATCGCCGCCACCAGCGGCACGAGACCCGCCCTCGCAAAGGAGAAGAGGCCGATCATTACGCCGACGGCGATGCCCACTGTCGCCCCGATGGTGCCGCCCACGAGCAGGCGCATCAGCGAGGGCGCGAGGTTGGTCCAGAGCGCGCCCGACACCGCGAGGTCCCACAGCGTCAGGAAGACGTCCGAGGGGCGTGGCACGGTCAGAGACGAGATGAAACCGGCGCGCGTCCCCCACTCGAGGAAGGCGATCAACAGCGTGAAAACCAGCAGGCCGACCCACCGGGGTGAGGACGGGCGGAAGCCGCCGCCGCGGAATTCCACCGGGCGAACGTCTGGGGTCTGGGGGGCGATGTCAGTCATCGATCAGTTCCATATCGGCGGCCTCGGCTTCGGCGCGCATGAGCGCCCAGAGATGCTGCTGCGTGCGTTCGAGGTCAGGGTCGGCGGAGCTTCGCTCTGCGAGGGGGGTGTCTATCTCGACGATTTCGTTGATCGCCCCGGGCCGGCGCGAGAGCACGACGATCCGGTGCCCCAGCCGCACCGCTTCGGCGAGGTTGTGGGTGACATAAACCGCGGTGAACGGCGATCGCGTCCAAAGGTCCACCAGATCGTCCATCAGCAGCTCGCGGGTCTGGCTGTCGAGCGCCGAGAGCGGCTCGTCCATGAGCAGCACGGCGGGGTTGACCGCGAGCGCGCGTGCGATGGCGACCCTTTGCTTCATTCCGCCCGAAAGCTGCTTTGGCAGCGCCTTGCGGAAGTCGCTCAGCTTGGTGCGGGCCAGCACGTCGGTGATGATATCCTCGGCCTCAGCCTTCGGCACGCCATGATCCGACAGGATCAGGGAGATATTCCCCTCCACCGAGCGCCATGGCAGCAGGGCGAAATCCTGGAACACGTAGGTCAGCGGGTTGATGCTGTCGCTCGGCGGCTCTCCGACCTGGCTCACTGTGCCGGAGGTGGGGCGCTCGAGGCCGCCGAGGAACCGCAGCAGGGTGGACTTGCCGCAGCCCGAGGGGCCCACGATGCACACGATGCGCCCCTTGGGTATGGAGAGGTCGATATTGCGGATGACCTCGACATCGCCATAGCGATGCGAGACCCCTTCGAGTCTGAGTTCCATAGAGTCTTCCGATGGTTGGGTGGCCGGCTATCCAGTGTCGGAGAGCCGGCGCTGTCCGGTCAGCTGCGCGCTTCGACGTAGCTCTCGTCCACGAGCGTTTCGTAGGCGATGTCGGCCTTCACGAGGTTCTCGGCCTTGAACCACTCGAGCTGGTCCATGATCGACGCCCGGTTGAGCGACATCCCTGCGTTGATCCGCATCGCGCCATCCACGATGGGGGCGCGCGCATCTTCCAGAGCGCGGTCGGGATAGACATGCGCCGCAAGCAGCGCGACGATGGCTTCCTGCTCGTCCTCGCTGGCGGTCTTGTCGACCAGCGCGGCGTTGAAGTCGTCGGCGCCGCGCGACAGTGCCGCGAGGAAGGCTCGGGTCTGATCGCCTTCTTCAGAGGCGATCTTGGCCGAGGTGAAGACCGTGGTCACCTGGTAGTCGGGGATATAGTCGGCGACCTCGCCGATGATCTTGACCGCCCCGGCATCCGCCAGCGGCTTGGCGATATGCGGCACGATGGACCAGGCGTCGATCTGCCCGGACTTGATCGCACCGATCACCGCGCCGGTCTTCTGCAGCGGCTTGAACTTGAGCTCGGCGTTCTCGGCCGCGGCAATGCGGGCGCCCATGTAATGGAAGGACGAACCGGCCTGGGTCATGCCGAAGGTCTTGCCGTCAAGATCCGCAGGGCTGGTCAGCCCGGCCTCATAGGCCGCGTTGGAGGCAAGGATCTTCTGACCCGGAATGCCCTTCTCCTCGGTCAGGGCACCGCCGATGACCTTTGCCACGCCCTTGTCGGCCAGCGAGATGAGCCCGCCGGAGATCGCCGTCATCGCGTAGTCGGTATCCCCCGAGGCAATCGCAACGGCCATGGGCTGCGCAGCTTCGAAGAAGTCGAAGCTGACGTCGAGCCCGGCCTCCTGGAAATAGCCACGTTCAAGCGCGATGAAGCTGGGTGCATGGCTCACGAAGCGCAGCGCGCCGACGTTCACCGAGGTCCCGGCGCGTGCGGAGCGCACGAGGTAGGGTGTGGCGAGCGCGCCGCCGATGGCCGCCAGCGTGGCGCGCCGTGTCAGAGTTTTCATGGGTGGTCCTCCTCCTTGAGATAAGCGCCTCGAGCCGAGGCGCTGGTGGTCTAGGGATCGCTCCTCCGCGAGTGCGATGTGTCAAGGTCGTGCCGGATGTCGGCGACGAGCGCCCCGACCGCGGCATCGATGTCGTTGGCGAGAATGGCCTCAACCATTTGGGCGTGCAGCTGCCGCAGCACCCGCGGATCGCAGCGCCCTTCCCGCAGCGCGGCCAGCCGGAAGCGTCGCGACTGGTCGTAGAGCTGGCCGAGAACGCGGATCATCCGGGGCGAGCCGCAGCCAGAGATGAGTTCCCGGTGCAGCGCACGCCCCGCCTCGTCCCACATCATGACCGCGCCGTCCGGGTCCAGGATTAGCCGCTCCGTCGCCCGGTCGGCCGCGTGCAGCGCGGCGACGAGCTTGCCTTCCCAAGCGACATCGGAATTTTGCATCGCCCATTTCAGCGCGAGCGGCTCCAGCTCCGCGCGAAACCTGATGATGTCCCGAAGATCCGCCTCGGTGGCCGAGGCAACACGAAAGCCCCGCTGGGCGGTGGCCTCCACCAAGCCTTCCGAGGCGAGCAGCGTCAGAGCCTCGCGCACCGAGTGGTTCGATCCACCGTAACGGCCCCGCAGCTCCTCGATTTTCAACTTCGAGTCGGGCGGCAAATCGCCAAAGGCAATGTCCCTGCGCAGCGATGCAGCCACGACCGACACCACGGTTTCCGCAGTCGTTTTCTGAGGCTTGCGACCGAACATTGCGCCCGACCCTTTCGTTACTTGATCTAAAAAATGTGTAACTTTATTAGAAGTATTCGAGATAGGGCGTCAAGAGGCGCCGTGTTCCCTGCCGAGGAGACCCCCGCATGAAAACGACGCAGACGGCCACGCTGGTGATCCCGATCCTCGGCGATCCGGTGGCGCAGGTGGCCACCCCCGGGCTCTGGAACGAGGTCTTCCGCGCAAGGGATCAGGACGCGGTCTGCGTGCCCATCGATCTGCCGCCCGCCGGGCTGGAGTCTTTCCTCCGCTGGGTGCGCGAGGCCCGGAACGTGCCGGGCTTCCTGACCACCGTGCCACACAAGGCGGCGCTTGCGCAGGCCTGCGACACGCTCTCCGCCACCGCGCGCCTTCTGGGTGTGGTGAACACCGTCCGACTGGACGAAGGCGGCGACTTGGCCGGGGAGATGTTCGACGGTCAAGGCATGCTGGATGCGATCGAGCGGACGGGCGTGGCTCTTTCGGGGGCGCGCCTCGTGATCTGCGGCGCCGGGGCCGCCGGCGGCGCCATCGCCATCGAGGCCGCGCTCCGGGGCGCGCGGGAGATTGCCCTCATCGACGCGGACCCCGGCCGGGCGTCTGTGCTGGCGGAAAGGGTCTCTTCGGTGGCGAGCATTCCGGTGTCCACGCAGAGTCCGGTCAGCACCGACATCCTCGTGAACGCCTCACCGGCCGGCAGCCCGGGGGCCGCTCCGCCGCCTTTCGGCGAGGCGCTGATCGCCAACGCGCGCTGCGTGGCAGACGCCCTGACCGATCCTGCAGAAACCGCGCTGGTGAAACAGGCTCGCCTGAGGGGGATCCCGGTGGTCACCGGCCAGGAGATGGCCGCCTGCCAAGCCGCGCGCATGCGCGCATTCCTCGGTCTCGAGATCGAGGGGACCTGAGCCTCGACCCGGAGGCCAGGTGCCTCCGTGCCGGTCCTACACGCCGGTCGGCCCGCCCCCATGGCCGCGCGAAGCTGCTTTTCGTCGGCCGCGTGACGCCTGAGGCGGGCGGCGTCACGCGGGCTGTCCTCCGATGCCTCCCAGCGTAGCGAGCGGCACCGGCCGGACCCGTCGGGGCTACATCGAGTTCGGCAGGAACAGCACCAGCCCCGGAAGGAGGATCAGGAGCGCGAGGCGCAGCAGGTCCACCAGCACGAAGGGCAGCACCCCGCGGAAGATCGTGCCGAGCCCCACGTTGCGGGCAATGCTGTTGATCACGAAGACATTCATGCCGATCGGCGGGGTGATCAGACCAAGCTCGACGGTCATCACGATGATGATCCCGAACCAAATCGGATCGAACCCGAGCTGGGTGATCACCGGAAACACGATGGGCACCATGAGGATGATCATCGCCATGGCGTCGAGGAAGCACCCCAGCACCACGAAGAGCGCCATGATCAGCACCAGCGTGCCGTAGCGCCCGAGCCCCAGCTCGATCAGCATGCGGGTCATGTTCTGCGGCACCTGCGTCACCGCAAGGAAGTAGCCGAAGAGGATCGCCCCGATCAGGATCGTGTAAATCGCCACCGAGGTGCGCAGCGCCCCGACGAGGCAGTCGAGCAGCGAGGCCGCCCCCAGCCGCCCGCGCACGATGCCAATCCCCGCGGTAAGCACCGCCCCTACCGCCGCCGCCTCGGTGGCGGTCGCGATGCCGAGATAGATCGACAGGATCACCGCGATGAAAAGCAGCGCCACCGCCCAGACGTCGCGCAGCGCCCGCAGCGCCTCGCCGACCCGGAACGGCGCACCCGCGGGCAGCCGCGGCCCGTACCAGAAGCGTACCGTCAGCATGTACATCAGCACCGCCAGAAGCCCCGGCAGGATGCCCGCGATGAAAAGGCTGCCGATGTCCTGCTCGGTGATGTAGCCATAGACCGCCAGCACCACCGAGGGCGGGATCAGGATCCCCAAGGTCCCGCCCGCCGCGACCACCCCGGTCGCCACATCGTCGCCATAGCCCGCGCGTTTCATCTCCGGGTAGGCGATGTCGGTCATCGTCGCCGCGGTCGCCACCGACGAGCCACAGATCGCCGCAAAGCCAGCGCAGGCCCCCACCGTCGCAATCCCCAACCCGCCGCGGAACGACCCCAGCGTGGCGTTCGCCGCGCGGAACAGCTCGCGGCTCATGCCCGAGCGGGTGGCCAGCACCCCCATCAGCACGAAGAAAGGGATCAGCGTCAGGTTGAAGTCGGTCACCGTGCGCAGCGGCGAGGTGGCCAGAAGGTTCAGCGCCGGTTTCAGCCCCGTCACCATGCCGAAGCCGCCGACCCCGACAATTCCCATAGCAATACCGATTGGCACACGGATCAGCATCAGCAGGAACAGCACGACAAAGCCGCCTGCCGCGATCAGGTCGCGTTCACTCATTCTTGTCTACCTCGGCACGCGCGTCTTCGGCGGGGGTTTCATGGGAGTCGAGCCCTTCGCCAAAGCGCCAGATCCGCCAGAGCCGGAGCGCCGTGGTGAAAAGTGCCGCGACCAGCCCCAGCAGGATCGCGGCAAGGAAGGGCCAATGCGGCAGGCGCAGGTCCATGGTGACCTCGCCCCCCGAGAGCTGCGAGATCACCCGCCCGCCCAGCTTCCAGACCAGCAGTCCGGTGAAGCCCAGCAGGATCACCCATGCCGCAAGATCCATCCAGCGCCGCAGGGCGGGTCCGACCGCCTGCGCCAAGATGTCGACCTTGATGTGGCTGCCGCGATAGCCGAGCGAGGCAAAGCCCCAGATCACCGCTATGGCCAGGGTCAGCCGCGACAGGTCAAAGGAATCCGGCAGCGGGGCGGCAAAGAGATACCGCCCCACCGCCGAGACGAAGATAAGCAGCGTGACGAGCCCGAGCATCACCGCGGCGGTTCTCTCCACCCACAGGATCACCCGGTCCGCCGAGCCGTGTCGTTGCCGAGCCATGGCGCCTCGCTATTGTAGGGGGAGCGCCTCCGCTCCCCCGTGTGCCTTTGCCTTACTTGTAGAGAACGCCATTGGCGTCGAGCGCCGCGCGCAGCCCCTCGAGGATCGCGTCCGGGTCCGAGCCCGCCGCCGACACGTCCGCCTTCCAGGCATCGAGCGTCGGGTTCGCCGCCTCGCGCCAGAGCGCGACCTCCTCGTCGGTGGGCGTGTAGACCGTGTGCTCGGGGTTGTTCAGGATCTCCTCGCGCACGCCCTTGTCATATTCGGCCCAGCCCTCGGAGAATTTCTTCGACCACTCCGGGGTGCAATGCGCGTCGATCACCGCCTTCTGCTCGACGCTCAGACCGTCGTAGCTGTCGTTGTTCAACAGCAGTACCTGCGACGAGAGATAGAGCGGCATGTCATTGTGAAACTTCGTCTCCTCGGCAACGTTGAAGACCTTCATCGCCTCGTAGGGGAAGGTCACCGCATCGGCGGTGCCACGCGCCAGCGCCTCGCGCGCCTCGGGCGCGGGGACCTGCACCGAGGCACCGCCAAGCGAGGCGACGAAGCGCGCCATGGTCGAATGCGCCGGGCGCACGTTCAGCCCCTTCACGTCGGCCGGGACCTTGATCTCGGCCTTGCCATGGAAGCGGCCGGGCTCGTGCGGGTTGACGAGGCAGAAGTGGACATCGCCCATCTCCTTCTCGGCGTAATCACCCGCGTACCACTCGTGGATCGCCTTGGCGGCGTTCGGACCGTCTGTCGCCAGGAAGGGCACGCCGGTCAACTCGTAGATCGGGAAGCGCCCGGCGGTGTAGCCGGGGTTGACGTAGCCGATGTCGGCGATGCCATCGCGGGTCATGTCGTAGTGATCCGGCGCGGCGCCCAGCTGCTGCGCGGGGAACACCTCGAAGGTGATGGTGCCGCCCGAGTCGGCGGTGATCGAGTCCATCCACTCCTGCATGCCGGTCTGCGGCACCGCGTGCTGCGGCGGCAGCCAGTGCGCCAGCCGCAGCGTGACGTCCTGAGCCTGCGCGCCCGTGGCCGCAAGGGCCAGCAGCGTGGCCGCCCCGATGGTAAAGGTCTTCATGGTCTTCCTCCCTATATGCGCCCGGTGTTCCTCCTCCGGGGCGTCAGTTTACCTCGATCCCCACGGATTGCAGGGAACCGGCGAGTGATCCTCCGAGCGCGCCGGCAATGCCGTCCGCGCTCCACCCGCCTTTCGCGATTTCATGTGCCGCTTCGACCGGATGCGCCCAGAGGCTCAGCCGGTCTCCGCCGATGCCGATACATTGCCCGGTCACCGAGCCCGCGGCTTCGGAGGCAAGATAGACGATCAGCGGCGCCACGTCCTCCGGCCCGCCGATCCCCATCTGCTGCCGCACGCTGTCGTCCAGCACCTCGCCGCGGGCCGCCTGCTCGGAAAGCTCGGCGAGCGCCGGGATGGTGGCGGTCATCGCGGTCAGTGCGGTGGGCACCACGGCATTCACCGTGACCCCGGCGCGGGCGAGTTCCATCGACCAGGTGCGCGCCATGGCGGCAATCCCCGCCTTGGCGGCGGCATAGGCGGTCTGGCCGAAATTGCCGCGCTGCCCGGCGATCGAGGACATGAGGATCAGCCGCCCCCCCTGCCCCGCCTCGCGCCAGTGCCGCGCGGCGGCCCGGGCGCAGGTGAAGGTGCCGCGCAGATGCGTCGCGATCACCGCATCGAAATCCGCGTCGGAGGTGTTCCATAGCACCCGGTCGCGCAGGAGCCCGGCGTTGCAGACAAAAGCATCGAGCCCCCCGAAGCTGTCAAGCGCTGCCGCGACGCAGGCCTCCGCCGCCTCCGCGCTGCCGATGGCGGCGACGCACGGCACGGCACTCGGGCCGATCTCCCGCGCCACCGCCTCCGCGGCGGCCGCGTCGATGTCGTTGACCACCACCGAGGCCCCGGCGGCCGCCAATGCCCGCGCCGTCGCGCGCCCGATCCCCTGCCCGGCTCCGGTGACCACTGCTACGCGCCCGTCGAGCCGGATGTCCCCCGCTTCGCTCATCGCCCCACGAACCTCGGCTTGCGCTTCTCCATGAAGGCCCGCGGTCCCTCCCGCGCGTCCTCCGAGGCCATGACGATGCGCTTGGCCTCGTCCTCCAGCGCAAAGCCCTCGTCCAACGGCAGCCCCGAGCTGCCGCGCACCACCCGCTTGATCTCGCGCAGCGAAACCGGGCCATTCTCGGCCAGCGCCGCAGCCATCTCGAAGGCTCGGTCCAGCACCTCGGCCTGCGGCACCACCCGGTTCACCAGCCCGATCTCGTGCGCGCGGGCGGCATCGATGGTGCCCCCGGTCAGCAAGAGTTCAAGCGCCACCGGCTCGGGGATCTGGCGGCTCAGTCGCACCAATGCCCCGGCAAAGGGAATGACCCCGCGCCGCGCCTCGGGCAAGCCGAACACGGCGCCCTCCGACGCAATCCGCAAGTCGGTGCCCAGCATGGTTTCCATCCCGCCAGCTAGGCAGAGCCCGTTGATCGCCGCGATCACCGGCTTGGCAGGCGGCGCGCGGCGCAGCGCCGAGCGGTCCTGCAGCCCCGGCTCATTGAGAAAGCGCCGGTCCCAGTCGTCCTCGGGGGCGCGGTCGCCCGACAGCAGCGGCAGCGTCCGCCCCAGATCGCCCCCCGCGCAGAAAGCCTGCGCCCCCGCCCCGGTGAGGATCGCCACCCGCAGTTCGTCCTCCGCATCGAAGGCGGCGAAGGCATCGGCCAGCCGGCAAGCCATCTCCGGTGAGATCGCATTGCGCACCTCGGGCCGGTTGAGGGTTAGCAAAAGCACCGGGCCGCGGCGCTCTTCGAGCAGGTGGGCTGCGCTCATGCGGTCGTGTCCTTTTCGAGCATCTCTTCGGCCATCCTTCGCAGGTCGACCTTGCGCACCTTGCCGTTCGCGGTCTTCGGCGTCGCCTCGATGAAGGCGATGTGGCGCGGCACCTTGTGGCGCGCGATCCGCGTCCGGCACCAGTCGCGCAGCGCGCCGGCCTCCAGCGTCTTGCCCGGGTGCAATACGACGAAGGCGAAGATCTCCTCGCCGAACTCTGGGTCGGGCACGCCGACCACCTGCGCCTCGGCGATGGCGGGGTGCTGCATCAACCAATCCTCGATCTCGACCGGGTAGATATTCTCGCCGCCGCGGATCAGCATGTCCTTGATCCGGCCAATGATCCGCAAGTGCCCCTCGGCGTCCATCACCGCCAGATCGCCGCTCTTCAGCCAGCCGTCGGCGCTGATGGTCTCGCGGGTCTGCTTGGCCATGTCGAAATACCCGGCGGTCACCAGGAAGCCTCGGATCTGAAGCTCGCCTTCCGCGCCGACGGGCCGGGTCTCGCCGCTCACTGGATCGACGATGCGGATCTCGACGTGCGGCAGCGGCACGCCCGCGGTCATCACCCGCGTCTCGAGCGGTTCATCGGGCGCCGTCTGGGTGATGATCGGGCTGCATTCGGTCATGCCCATGATGATCACCGGCTCGCAGCCGACGCGGGCATGCAGATCCAGCATCACCTGCGGCGGGATCGAGGTGCCCCCGGTGTAGGCGATCCGCCAGCGCGAGAGGTCACGCGCCCCCGCGACCAGCCCCGGGTCCTGCAGCATGCGGATGTACATGGTCGGCACGCCATTGGTGATCGTCCCGCCGTGGCGCTCGATGAGGTCGAGCAGCCGCCCCGCGTCGAAATCGGCCATCACGACGAGGCACCCGCCGGCGGCCAGCATCCCCATCACGTTGCAGACGCATCCGGCGGTGTGAAAGAGCGGCATCGCCGAGACCATCACATCGGTCTCGCGGTACCCGGCCCGCTCCGCCGCGAGCAGCGCGTTGTTGATCGTGCCGCGGTGGGTGAGCATCGCCCCCTTGGGTTTGCCGGTTGTCCCCGATGTATATTGAATCTGCAGCACGTCCTCGGGGCGCACCCCCTGCGCGACCTCGGCAAGCGCGGCCTCGGAGAACTCGGGCGCAGCCTCGAGGACCCCGTCGAAGGGCAGCGCCCCAGGAACCGCAGCCGCGCCGATTTGCACGACCAGCCGCAGATCGGGATAGGCGGAGCCGCCACCGGATCCGCTACTGGGGCGGCCACGGTCGAGCCCGGGCAGCATCTCCGCCAGCATCGCCCCGACATCGAACCCCCGGAAGACGCCCGCCACGAAAAGCGCCGAGACCCGCGCCTGCCGCAGCAGGTAATCCAGCTCGCCCTGCCGGAACGACGGGTTCACCGTCACCAGCACCGCCCCGATCCGACCCAGCGCATATTCCAGGAACACCCATTCAGGGCAATTGGCGGCCATTACCGCCACGCGCTGCCCCGGCCCGATACCATGCCCCAGAAGCGCCTTTGCCAATCGCGTGACTTCGGCGTCAAGCTCTGCGTAGGTCCATGTTGCGCGGGCCTGCGGCTCATCGAAGATGAGCGCCGGGCGCCCCGGCAGCGCCGCGGCTCGCTCGGCAAGCAGGGCCCCCAGCGTGGTTTCGCGAAGCGGCGCAGCCGACGCCTCGGGCAGCCAGTGCGCAAGACCTGTGGCGGTCACTGCCATCGACACGTTCCTCCCTCCGGGTCGACTCAGGATGGACGAAGTCCATGCCATACTGTACGTAATGGAACTGTTCGATGTAAAACAAAATCGTGGAGGACGTCTGTGCCGGTGCCCGAAAGCCAAGACCGCCAGCTGCGCCTCGACGCCGGAGAGGCCGAGGAAACCCTCGGCTACAAGCTGCGGCTCGCGCAGATCCTCGCGTTCCGCGGTTTCGAACAGAGGCTTACCGATTATGGACGCGCGCCGCGCTATCTGGGCCTTCTGGCGGTGATCCGCGCCCACCCGGGCCAGCCGCAGAGCCGGATCGCCGAGGCCGTGGCCCTGCCCCGATCAAGCTTCGTGACCATTCTCGATCAACTCTGCGCAGAGGGGCTGATCGAACGCCGGCTCATGGAACACGACCGCCGGTCCAACGGCCTCTGGCTGACGCCGCAGGGCGAGGACGTGGTGGGGCGGCTCCTGCTGGAAGCGCAGCGCTACGAGGCCGAGATGACCCGCGGCATGACCCCGGACGAGATCGCGAGCGGGCTGCGCGTGCTGCAAAAGCTCATCGACAACCTGTCCTGACGCAGCCGTCCCCGCTCCCGGGGAGTCGCGCCCCGGAAGGCGCTCTCTGGAAGGCGCGCTCCAGCCCTCGACGTACCCCTGCGCCGCGTTCAGCCCTGCGCCGGGAACTTGACGTGCACGCTCAGCCCGCCCGCGCTCTCGACGTTCAGGGTCGCCCCGTGCTGGAAGGTCAGCGTGCGGATCATCCGCCAGCCGAGCGACTGCGAGCGCTCGGGCCGCTCCGCGCCCTCCGGCAGGCCGACCCCGTCATCGGCGACGTTCAGGACCAGCCCGGCCTGCAGGCTGCCCTCCACCCTGACCGAGATCGTCCCCCGGTCACGCCCGGCAAAGGCGTACTTGTAGGCATTGGTGATCAATTCGCCGACGATCAGCCCGATGTCGATGACCAGCTTGCCCTCCAGCTCCATCTGCGGACAGACGACCCCGATCGTCACCTCGCGGCCACTCCCGCTGAAGGCGCGCTCGGCGTTCGAGGCGACCTCCTGCAACATCTCGCCAAGCTCGAGGTCGCCGGCCCCGGTGGTGCGCTGCATCAGCTCGTGCGCCTTGGCCAGCGCGCCAACGCGGATCTCGAGCTCTCGGAGCACCTGGTGGGTCTCCTCCGCCTCGGCCTGCGACTTGCTCATGCGGATCAGCGCGACGATCAGCGCAAGGTTGTTGCCCGTGCGGTGGTGCAATTCCTGCATCAGCAGATCGCGGTCGGCGATCCCCTCGGTCAGTGCCCGGTTCTGCTCGGTGAGCGCCGCCGTCGGATCCTTGGCGCTGAGCGCGCTCAGCGCTTCGGCGGCCCTTGCGGCAAGCAGGCCGCTGTCCGGCACCGCGGCCGAGGACAGGAACGAGGTGTTGATCCGCGTGCCTTCGTGGCCGGTCTCGACCTCGAACCGCTCGGCGATCCGCTGAACGCCGCGCAGCCCCAGCCCCATGCCCGAGGAAGAGGAGCCAACCGCACCGTTCGGGTCGAGGTGTTCCTGCGGGATGCCCCGGCCCTGGTCGATCACCGTCAGATCCAGCGCCGGCTTGCCGCGGACCTCGGTCAGCGCAAAGGTGGCCCGCCCCTTCTGGCCATGCTCGATGGCGTTGCGCCCCAGCTCGACGATCGCGGTCACCGTCCGTGTCCGCTCGAAGGCACCGAAGCCAAGCACGTTGGTCAGCGTCATCGCAACTTCGCGCAGCCGCGCGACATCGGCGCTCTTCTCGAGGTTCACCGTCGTCAGCTTCGCGGGTTTCATTGCTCGGGCCCACGGGTGATGCGCATCACCACGATGCTCGCGTCGTCGCGCCCCCGGAAGGCCCGGTCGAGGAAGAAACCGGCGATCACCAGCGGGCTCTTCTTGAGCAGCCCCGGCGGGAAATGCGCCTCGCGCAATGTCTTCAGACCGTCGCTGTGCAGGATCAGCAGGTCGCCCTCTGCCAGTTGCACGCTCTCCTCGTAGCCGCGCGTCGGCCCGGCACCGATCCGCCCGTCGCGCACCGCCATGCGGCGCACACCCTGCGCGCCGATCAGCAGCGTCGAGATATTCCCAAGGCCGGCGTAGCTCATTTTCATCGCTGGCTGGGCGATATGGACGATGGCCGCCACCGCGCCCCGCCGCCCGACAAGCTGCTCGGTGATCTGGCGCATCGTCGCGCCCGGTTCCTGCGACAGGCCCCCGGCGCGCCCGGCCGCATCCAGCACCTCGCCCGCCGCCGCCGCGGCCTCCGGCCCGTGCCCCAGCCCGTCGCAGAGCAGCAGGTCGGTCGCGCCGCGGGTCTGGCGCAGCTGGAAGTCGTCGCCGCACTCCCGCTCGTTCGGATGGCAGACTCGCAGCGCCGCCGCGTCGACCCCGAGGTCAGGTGCATCGGGCCGCGCCGCAAAGGTGCAGACCAGCGTCGTGCCGCTCTCGGCCGTACTGTAGATGTCGAAAGTGTCCGACAGGCGACGGATCGCACCGAGCCCGAGCCCGGCGGAATCCGCAGAGCTTTCCCCGTCCTGGAACATCCTGTCGATGTCGGAAATTCCCGGACCCCGGTCGGTGAAGATCATGACCAAGCGCATGGCGCCGGCGTTGCGCTGCACGTCGATCAACGCCCGGCCGCGGTCGGCGTAGCGCAAGATATTGGTCGTCGCCTCGCTGGCCACGATCGCCAGCTCGTCGATGCGTTGCTCGGGCAATCCCATCCCGGCGGCAAGCCGCCGCGCAAGGCGGCGGATCACGGCCACCGCGCTGCGGTCATCAATCTCGACCCATTGATTCATAGTTTCACGCTCATCGACACGGTCGTTCCCTCGCCCGGCACCGAGCGGATCTCGAAGTCATGCGCCAGCCGCTTCGCCCCGCCGAGCCCCCGGCCGAGGCCCCCGCCCGAGGTGTAGCCCTCGGTCATGGCCAGCGTCACGTCTTCGATCCCCGGACCCGTGTCCCGGCATTCGACGAGCAGATACTCTTTGCGGGCATCGAGATAAATCGAAATGTCGCCGCCGCCGCCGTGGACAATGGCGTTGCGTGAGATCTCGCTCACCGCCGTCGCGAAGCGGGTAACGCGAAGCGCGCTTGCGCCGCGCTCCTTCATGAACCGGGCCACCGCCTGACGTGCCGCCACGACATCGCGACTGGACGCGAGGGGCATGGCCGCAAGCAGGGTCCTGTTGGCTGTCTGTCTGCGCTCAACCACGCCGCAACTGCGCAAGCGCATGGGTCAGGCTGAGCGCGGTCCGTGTCTCGGTGAGATACATTCCCAGCTCGACCAGGGTCACCGCGACCGCCGGGCGCATGCCAACCACGAAGGTCTCGGCGGCCAGCAGCCGGGAGATCCCCGCGAGCTGCGCGATGACCCGGCCCACGAAGGTGTCGACGATCTCCAGCGAGCTGATGTCGAGGATCACGCCTTTGACGTTCTCCTTGGCGATCCGATGCGAGAGCATGTCCTGAAGTTCGACGATTTCCGTATCCGTGACGTCGTCCTGGATCGACACGAGCAGCGCGCGTTCGACCAGGGTTATCGACGTGACGCCGGACACCTCAGGAGGCCTCGGTGGTCTTGATGACGTAGCCGACCTTCTGCAGCGCATCCGACAGCGCCGTGCGGATGCTCGAGCGGGTCGAGACGGTTCCCACGTCGATGCCGAGCTGCACCATGGTCTGGGCGATCATCGGGCTGATGCCGCTGATGATGCACTCGGCGCCCATAAGGCGCACCGCGGCGGCGGCGCGCAGCAGGTGCTGCGCCACCTGCGTGTCGACGGTACCGACGCCGGTGATGTCCATGATCACCACCTCGGCCTGGCGCTCGAGGATGGTCTGCAGCAGGTTCTCCATGACCTCCTGCGCACGGGCGGAATCCAGCGTGCCGATCAGCGGCAGGGTCAGCACCCGGTCCCAGAGCTCGACCACCGGGGTCGACAGCTCGAGCATCTCCTGGCGCTGGCGCTCGATGATCTGGTCCCGCTCGCCGATGAAGATCTCGTTGGTGTAGATCGCAAAGGCATCGACCAGCCGCGTCACCAGCAGCACGTCGCGGATCAGCACGCTCTGTTCGACTTCGATCATTGCCTCGAGCCGGTTGAAGAGCGGGGTTTTCAGCGCCAGCACGAAGGTTGCCATCTCGGTCGGCGTCACGCCGCGGCTGACCCGCTCCTTGCTGACCTCCGAGAGCACCGCGCGCAGATCTTCCCAGGCATCGTCATCGAGGTTGAACTCCTCGCCGACAACGCCCGCACGAACCCCCTTGGCAAAGGCCTTGAGCAACTCCTGGTTCTGCGCCCGGCTCTCGGCATCAGAGAAAAGGTCCGAGCGTTTCACGCCCTCTTTGACCTGCGTGCCAAGCCACTCCTCGACGATGCCGGAAAAGCTCGTCTCGAGGATCGTCAGGATATTCGCCGTCGCGGATTGCGGCATTTGGAACCCCAGTGCTGAATGATGCGGCAGGTAAGCCAATTAGTCGCCCGAGAGTCAATGGCAAGACCCATCGCACGACCTGCTTTCCCGCGATTACAGCAGCTTCCGTCACGTAGGACGGCGTTCACCAGGCGCAGGGCGCCGCGCACATGAAAAGGGCGGGAGCTTTCGCCCCCGCCCTTTGAGCCAAATCGTCCGGCTCAGAGGCCCGCCGCCTCCATCGCCGCGATCACCTTGTCGGGCGTCGCGGGCATGTCGTAAACCCGCGCGCCGCAGGCGTTGCGCACCGCGTTCAGCACCGCCGCGCCCGCGCCAGAGATGCCCAGCTCGCCGATGCCCTTGGTCTGGATCGGGTTGGCCATGTCGTCGCGCTCCTCGAGGAACACCACCTGCATGTCGCCCGGCACGTCGGCATGGGCGGGCACGTGGTAGTTGGCCAGATCGCGGGTCACCACATGGCCGGTCCTTGGGTCATGCGCCATCTCCTCGGTCAGCGCCGCGCCCAGCCCCCAGATCATCCCGCCGAGCGCCTGCGAGCGGGCGGTCTTCTCGTTGAGGATCCGCCCCATGGCCATCACCCCGAGCATCCGCCGCACCCGCACCTCACCGGTGTAGGCATGGACCGCCACCTCCGCGAAATGCGCGCCGAAGCCCGACGAGAAATGGCTCTCCGAGGTCTCGCCGGCCTCGATGCTCGCCTCTTCGACCATCTCCTCCTCGACCAGCTCCGCCAGCGGGACCTCGCGGTTGCCGCCGCGGGCGATGCCATCCTGCAGCGTCAGCTCCGACAGGCTGCAACCCATGCGCCCGGCGAGGGTCTCGCGGATCGCCTTCGCGGCGAGGAAGGTCGCCGAGCCCGCCGAGTTGGCGCCAAAGGAACCACCCGAGCCCGAGGCCCCGGGGAAGCTGGTGTCGCCGAGGCGCACCTCGACCTTCTCCACCGGCAGGCCCAGCATCTCGGCGGCGATCTGTCCAAGGATCGCATAGCTCCCGGTGCCGATATCGGTCATGTCGGTCTCGACCACCGCGCCCTCTGCGCTCAGCCGCACCCGCGCCGCGGATTTCACCAGCATGTTCGAGCGCGCCGCCGAAGCCATGCCCATGCCGACGTACCACTCGCCCTCGCGGCGGCTGCCCATCGGCTTGCGCGCGTCCCAGCCAAAGCGCTCGGCGCCCTCGCGCAGGCAATCGCCAAGACGCGTGGCGCTGAACGGCTGACCGGTCATCGGGTTCTTCTCGGGCAGGTTCTTCAGCCGCAGCGCGACCGGGCAGATCTCAAGCGCCTCGGCAAGCTCGTCCATCGCCTGCTCGAGCGCCAGCATCCCCACGGCCTCGCCGGGCGCGCGCACCGAGCCCGCCGGCGTCCGGCAGACGCGCGCCACGGTCTGCGCGAAGCTGAGCCCCTCGGCACCGTAGAGGAACTGCGACGCCTGGCTCACCGGCTCGGCAAACCCTTCGCCCTTGAGGTTGGACACGCGGTCGTCATGCGACAGCGCCCGAAGGCGGCCATCCTTGTCCGCGCCGAGCCGCAGCCGCTGGCTGGTCTCGGTGCGGCGCAGCACGGCATCAAAGACGGTTTGCCGGGTCATCACCACCCGCACCGGACGCCCGAGCGCGCGGGCAGCCAGCGCGGCGGCCACCGCTTCGGGGCCAATGCCCAGCTTCGAGCCGAAGCCGCCCCCGATATAGGGCGCAAGGATGCGCACCTTTTCCGCCGGAATGCCGAGCGAATCCGCCAGCTCCTCCTTGTTGAACCGCAGCATTTGCAATGCGCCTCGCAGGGTCAGGCTGTCGCCTTCCCAGTCCGCCACGGCCGCATGCGGCTCCATCGCGGCGGCGGCTTGCGGCGCGGTGGTATAGGTGCGGTCGAGCGTCACCTCTGCCGCCCCGTAGGCAGCGTCGAAGTCGCCCGCGGTGTCGGGATCATCCTGTTCGAGCTCGTCGCTGCGGGCGGGATCGGTCACAACCTCCGCCTCGGCGTCGTATTTCACGACAAGCTGCTGCGCGGCATCGCGCGCCGCTTCGAAGCTCTCGGCCACCACCAGCGCAATCGGCTGGCCGTGGTAGTGCACTTCGTCGCCGGGCTGCACGGGGGCCTCGCCCGCCATGCCCTGCGCCGGGTTGCGGATGAAATCGGGGCCATGGAAGACGCCCAGCACGCCGGGCAGTCCCGACACCGAACTCTCGTTGATCTCGGTGACCCGGCCGCGCGCAATGGTGGCGCGCACCAGCACGCCCTGCGCGGCGCCCTCGGGCAGCCCGTCGGCGGCGTAATGCGCCCGGCCAGAGACTTTCTTCGGCCCCTCGGGGCGGTCGAGAGGGGCACCGACGATGCCCTGTCCCGTCTCGTCAAGCAGGCGCGGCTGCGCCTCGTCCATGCGGAAGCTCTTTGTCATGCCGGGGTCCTCGCGGTGCTGGCGCCTGTCGCGGTGTCGGCCAGTCCGGTGGCCTCGCGCAGCGCGGCGATCAGGGTGCGCCGCAGCAGCGGCTTCTTGAACTCGGTGTCGGGATGGCAGTTGGCCTTCGCGATCAGCGCGTCGGCAGCCTTGCCGAACGCCTCGTCGCTCGGAACCGCTCCTTCCAGCGCGGCCTCGACCTCCGGATCGGTCCAGGGCCGCGGCGCCACACCCCCAAAGGCCAGCTTGGCCGAGCCTATGTGCTCGCCGTCCATTTCCACCACAGCGGCCACCGAGACCAGCGCGAACGCATAGGAGGCGCGGTCCCGCACCTTCTTGTAAACCTGCCGCGTCTCCGCCATCGGCGCCGGCAGCCGCACGGCGGTGATGATCTCGCCCGCCTCCAGCACGGTCTCGATGTCGGGCCGGTCGCCGGGCAGCCTGTAAAGCTCGCTCACCGCAAGGTGCCGCGTCTCGCCCTCTTTCGAGCGGATCTCCACCTCGGCGCGCAGCGCCGCCAGCGCGACCGCCATATCCGAGGGGTGCGCTGCAAGGCAGTGTTCGGAAGTGCCGAAGATCGCCAGCATGCGCCCTACGCCCTCCTGCGCCGCGCAGCCTTCGCCCGGGCTGCGCTTGTTGCACGCCATGGCGGTGTCGTAGAAATACGGGCAGCGGGTGCGCTGCAAGAGGTTACCGCCGGTGGTCGCCTTGTTGCGGATCTGCCCCGAGGCGCCCGCGAGGATCGCCCGCGACAGCAGCGGCCAGCCGCTGCGGATGCGCTCGTCTGCCGCCAACTCGGAGTTGGTCACCAAGGCACCGACGCGCAGACCGTCGCCCTCTTCCGAGATACCCTGCAATTCCCCAAGCCGCGAGATGTCCACCAGCCGCGCCGGGGTCATCACTTGAATTTTCATCAGGTCGAGCAGGTTGGTGCCCCCGGCGATCACGCTCGCCCCCTCGCCGAGCGCGCCCGCGGCCCCCTCGAGCGTCTCGGCCCGGCTGTACTCGAAGTCCCTCATGACTTCACCTCCGCGGCCATGGCAATCGCCTCCCGGATCAGCGGATAGGCCGAGCAGCGGCAGAGGTTGCCGCTCATGCGCTCGGCAATCTCGGCATCATCGAGCGGCATCTCGCCCTCCAGAGAGGCCGAGGCATAAGACGGATCGCCCGCCCGCAACTCCTCGAGCATCGCGGTGGCCGAAACGATCTGCCCCGGTGTGCAGAAGCCGCATTGGTAACCGTCCTTGGCGACAAAGGCCTTTTGCAGCGCGTTCAGCGCCTCGGGGCTGCCGAGCCCCTCGATGGTGGTCACCTCGTCGCCCTCGTGCATGGCAGCGAGGCAGAGGCAGGAGTTCACCCGCTTGCCGTTGAGCAGAACCGTGCAGGCGCCGCATTGACCGTGGTCGCATCCCTTCTTGGTGCCGGTCAGCCCAAGCTGGTCTCTCAGGGCGTCGAGGAGGGTGGCGCGCGTGTCGTGCTCGACATCGCGGGACTCGCCGTTCACTGTGAATCGTGTCCGCATGTGGCTCTCTTGCTTGAAGGTGGCGGGGACTTGGGCGACGCGTATCGCCCCTTGCCCCCACAACGGCCCGAACGGCGGAGGGGTTCCAGACAGCCGGCTCAGCCCCCAGTGCGATCGCGGAAAGCCGCCACCGCCTGCGCCTCGACGGTAAAACTCTCACCGGCCCCCTCTGCGCAGCTGACCTCCGCGCGCGCGGTGTCGAGGATCAGCTCCCAGTCGCCCTCGGGCAGGGTGAAGCTGCAGGCCTCGCCGCCGTTGATCAGGATCAGCAGGTCCGGACAATCCTCCTGGTGGTGCCGCAGCCCAAAGGCATAGAGCCCCGCGTCCCCCCAGTCCTCCTCCGTCATCTGCCGCCCCTCGGGGTGCAGCCAGACGCTCTCGGTGGCTTCGGGGCGCGGCCAGAAGCCATAGGGCGCCAGGTGCCCGCGCCATTCGCGGCGCAGCGCGGTCAGCGCCGAAACGGTGCCGACCAGCTCCGGCTTCGCCGCCTCCCAATCGATCCAGGTGGTCTCGTTGTCCTGGCAATAGGCATTGTTGTTGCCGCCCTGCGTCTGGCCCATCTCGTCGCCCGCCAGCAGCATCGGCACCCCGTGCGAGACGAAAAGCGTCGCCAGCAGCCCCTTCACCCGCCGCACCCGCGCCGCCTCGATGCCCGGATCCTCGCTCGGCCCCTCCTGGCCCATGTTGTCCGACAGGTTGTTGCCGTGGCCGTCGCGGCCCTCCTCGCCGTTGGCCTCGTTGTGCTTGTCGTTGTACGACACCGTGTCCCACAGGGTGAAGCCGTCATGCGCAGCGATGAAATTCACCGACGAGGTCGCGGGCCGGTGCGAATGGTCGAACTGCACCGGGCTGCCCATCAGCCGCTCCGAAAGCGCGCCGAGCTTGCCCGGATCGCGCCGCCAGAACCCCCTCACGTCGTCGCGGAACTTGTCGTTCCACTCGCGGAAGGGCCAGGGAAAGCCGCCCACCCGGTAGCCGCCCTCGCCCACGTCCCAGGGCTCGGCAATCAGCTTGACCTGGCTCAGCACGGGGTCCTGCCGGATGGCGTTGAAGAACCCCCCTTCCCTCTCGAACCCCTCGGGCTCGCGCGCCAGCGTCGAGGCCAAGTCGAAGCGGAAGCCATCGACGTGAAAGGCCTCGACCCAGTAGCGCAGGCTGTCCATCACCATGCGCAGCACCATCGGGTGCGCCACGTTGAGCGTGTTGCCGGTCCCGGTGGTGTCAAACCCGTGCCGGCGGCTCTCGGGCGAGAGCAGGTAATAGCTGGCATTGTCGATGCCCCTGAACGACAGAGTCGGCCCCAGCTCGTTGCCCTCGGCGGTATGGTTGTAGACCACATCAAGGATCACCTCGATCCCGGCGGCGTGGAAGCGTTTGACCGCGGCCCGCACCTCGCGCACGTCCTCGGTCGCCAGATAGGTGCGGTTGGGCGCAAAGAAGCCGAGCGTGTTGTAGCCCCAGTAATTGCGCAGCCCCGCCTCGATCAGGTGGCGGTCCTGTGCCATGGCGTGGATCGGCAGAAGCTCGATGGTGGTGACGCCCAGCTTTTGCAGATGCTCGATGATCGGGTCCGAGGCCAGCGCGCGGAAGGTGCCCCGATCGGCCTGCACCACGCCCGGATGGCGCATGGTCAGACCCTTCACATGGGCCTCGTAGATCACCGTGTCCTGCCAGCGGACCTGCGGCGATGCATCCGCCTCCCAGTCAAACACCGGATCGGCCACCACCGCCTTGGGCATGAAGGGGGCGCTGTCGCGGGTGTCGAGGTCAAGGTCCGAGCCCCCCACCGGGTAGCCGAAAAGCGCATCGTCCCATTTCAGTTGACCGCGCATCGCCATGGCATAGGGATCGAGCAGCAGCTTGTGGGGGTTGAAGCGGTGGCCGTTCTCGGGCTCGAACGGCCCGTGCACGCGATAGCCATAGGCCTGCCCCGGCCCGAGGTCGGGGCAATACCCGAAGAAGATGCCGCCCTCGGCGCGGGGCAGCTCCAGCCGCGCGAGCTCCTCCTTGCCTGCCGCGTCGAAGAGGCACAGCTCCACGCTCTCGGCATGGTCCGAGAACAGCGCGAAGTTGGTGCCCTCTCCATCGAAGCGGGCCCCAAGCTGGTCCGGACGCGAGCGCGCGGGGTCGATGGTCACGTCACGGGGGTCGATCATCTCAGCTCTCCAAGGCCGAGACAGCGGCCATCTGCGGCGGATGCCGGAACAGGGCGCGCGCGGCGGGACGCCGCAGCGCCGTTTCCCGCCGGTTCATCATCTCGGCGGTGATCAGCAGTGTGCCACCGCTGCTGCGACGGAACCAGCGGGCATCCTCCTCGGCATCGAGCCCCGCCTGAAAGCCGTCGGGCAGGCGGACGCCGGAGCCGACGAGCGTATCGCGCAGGTGGCAGCGCCGCCCCACGGTGGCGCCGGGCAGCAGCACACTGCCCTCGAGCGCGCTGTCGCGGGCAAAGGTCACCGGGCGGCGCATGGTCTGCGGCAACGGCACCGGCGGCTCTGCCCCGGCAAAATCGAGCTGGCTTCGGCGGTAGGCGTCCAACGTGCCGACGTCGCGCCAATAGGCCCCCTGCCCCGCCCCGGCCTGCGGCATCCGCCAGACCGACAGCTCGCCCGCTGCCATCGCCATCGGCAGGATGTCATGTCCGAAGTCATGGCGTGTGTCCTCCCGCTCGGCATCCGCGCGCAGCGCGGCCTTCAGCCAGATCCAGTCGAAGACGTAGAGACCCGCCGAGGCCAGCGCCCGCTCCGGATCACCGCGCATCGGAACGGGGCGCGGCGGCTTCTCGGCAAACCCGATGACCCGCCCGTCCGGCCCTTCCTCGAAGACCCCGAAACCGCGCGCCTCGTGCCGCGGCACGGCGGTGGCGACCACCGTCGCGGCGCAGCCCTGCGCCCGGTGGTGCGCCAGCAGCGCGCGCAGATCGAGGTCCAGCACGTGATCCCCCGACAGGATCATCACCTCGCGCGGCGCATGTGCATCGATCAGCGTCGCGGTCTGGCGCAGCGCATCTGCAGTGCCGCGAAACCCGCAGGCAGCAAGCGCGGCGCCATCGCGCTGCAGGATGCCGCGCGGGAAGTGATGTGCCCAGCGATCCTCGAGGTGGCGCGACAGGTCACGCGGACGGTACTGGGTGGCCACAAAGAGGCTCGGGAAACCGGCCCGGGCCAGCGCGGCGAGAACGAAATCGACGATCCGCCCGTCGCCGGAGCCGAAGGCCACCGCGGGCTTGCACTGCCGGTCGGTCAGCTCGTGCAGGCGCGAGCCGCGCCCTTCCGCGAGCAGCACAGGCATGCATCGCTCGACGCTCGGGTCGAGGATTTCGGGAAATCGGATGCTCGATTGAGCGGAGGATATACGCATCTCAAGAGGCCCCATCAGGTCATAGGACAGCCCCGGGCGCGGCGCCCCGTCAGGGCGCCTCGACACTGGGTGTGTGTGGAATGATCTGACCGGCCGGACGATCCGCACGTGGAACCCTCCCGCACCTCCTATGGTTCCGCCAAAACCCCGCGGCCCGTGTCGAATTCCGTAAGCAAGATATTCCCGTGGGAGCCGTCGGGCGCGGGCGGCCCCGTGGCCTCTATACTGCCGGGGCGCCATCTGGCGGCGAACACGCGAAAATCGCCCCTGCGACCCGCCGCAACCTCGCATGGGGGCGCCCGGCCCGCCGCGCGCCGCGGATTTTCGGCCTAACCCATTGGGACTATTGCAAATAAACCAAAAACAAGCCGGAAAAACGCTGCAAAA
Organism: Salipiger sp. PrR003; assembly: GCF_010500785.1. NCBI lineage: Bacteria > Pseudomonadati > Pseudomonadota > Alphaproteobacteria > Rhodobacterales > Roseobacteraceae > Salipiger > Salipiger sp. PrR003. Next base: position 30,911 of record NZ_JAAGOV010000027.1, on the reverse strand, counting down.
CCATTGGCTTGCCCAGAAAATGATGACGTTCGAGACCTCCCTGCCTACTCTATTGCCGAACCCGCTCTACATCGCGATGCCGAGCTGGATCAGAGCGCGGCTCGATCTCCCGCCGAACCGAGTCCGCCTCATTTCCACCGTCCGAAAACCGGAAGGGTCTTGAGGAGCGGATGTGTTTGACCCGTGCACTCCACCCCCCGACAGCGCGCGCAGTTCACAGCTGTGAACTTTCACGCCGCGCGACGGTCAAGGGCGAGGACCATGCGGTTCGAGGAGAAGGTCCCTTCCCGTGCCTTGCGGGTCAGATGGCGGAGGTAGCCCCCGGGATTTCGGATTTCAGAGAACCTCTGGAGCATGGCGCAGAGCGTCGCCGAGGCTTGTTCGGGACCCATGGCTGCCTTGGCGTCGGCCCAGGCGGAGTCGGAGATGCCGGTCATCGGACGGATCTTCTCTGCGGCTCGGATCAGGCTGGGCCAATCGTGGATCGGGTCGGGGGAGAAGACCGCGATCTCGGAGCACGTTCCGAGGACAAGGCGCAAGGGTGGCGGCGGCGCTGCCGGTTTCTCGGCAAATTGCGGAGCCTGGTCATCACAGGTCGAGGCGTCCTGCAAAGGTGCAACCGACACATCGGCCCGTTGTTCAGAGTCTAAAGAGTCTTTTTGTGACGTCTGTTGGTGCTGCTCATTTTGGGCTTCACTGCTGCTCATTTCTATCGTTTCGACGTCGAAGAGACGGGTCGCACGGAGGACGGCGGCTCGCAGCTTGCGCTCGATGTCTTCGAGAGTGTCGAGGTCGAGCTTCCGGCGCAGGTCCCGGGCCGTCAGGCGTGCGAGGTCGGAGAGCGCGTCCCACGGGCCCTCGGGCAGCTCGATACGGCCAAGGTCGGCAAGGGCCGCGAGGTCGCGACGCAGAAGGCTGGCGGTCTCGCGCAGGGCGCGTCTCCGGGCGTCGAGCAGACGGGTCTCCTCGGCGCGCTCCGCGATCTCGGCGGCGCGGCGGAGCAGGGGGCTCAGGTCGAACCCGAAGGCGATCTTCTCGCCGGCGACGCGGCGGGCGTAGCGCTTGCCGTTCGGGCTGTCGCGGCGGATCAGCAGACCGGCTTCGACCAGCCGCGACAGATGGCGGCGCATGGTCGAATTGGGCATACCGTTGGCGCGAGCGCAAATCGTCTCGTTCGACGGGTGGACGACCAGCGAGTGCGCGGGGTCGAGCCGGGCCTCGGGATGGAAGCTCAGAAGCGCCTGCAGCAGGGTGATGTCGCGATCGGCAAGCTCGAAGCTCTTGCGGGCCGTCGTGAGGTCGCGAAGGATTTGCCACTTGTCGATCGGGCAGGGGGCATCTGCGACCTGCTGCCGTGCTCTCAGAGAGCCCAGGACAGCCTCAGCCGTTCGCCCAAAAGGCGTGATTGGGGTGTAACCCATGTTTTTCATTCACGAAGACAAGAAATAGCCGTTCCGCAAATCGAATTCGACTTGCGGGCAGAGGCTCCAGACACTACCTTGAGGGTGCTAAGAACAAGTGAGGGTCTCGTAGAGCGTAAGCTTTGCGGGGCTCTTTCTTTGTCGGGCTCGTGCCTCCTATCTCTTTGTTATCGTTGACTGCTCAGTCTTCCGCGCGGCTTTTCCAGCGCGCGTGAAGCTCTTCGATGACGGCTTGCGCCTCCGACTCGATCCAATCGGCGAAACGCGGGTCGTCAAATTCCATGTTGAGGCCCTTGGCGGTGCGTTTCAGCGTGCCGGCCTTCCTGCCGTTCACCACGAGGGCCTGACGCCGCGGCTTTTCCGCCGATTTCGCGCGCGGCACTGCCGGACGGGCAGGGGAGGGGGTCAGATGGCCCATCACCACCTCGAAGGCTGCGACGGAGACGTCCTCGGGCGGGGTCTCGCCGCTGACCACGGCGACCTGTGCGCGGGTGTGCACGTCGTCGGCAAGCCGCGCCAACTCGTCCTTGTCGGCCCCGGTCTGCTCGATGGCGCGGGCCATGGCCTCCCAGCGGGGGCGGCCGATGCCATGGGCGGCGCCGATGGCGGTGGCGAGCTCGGCGCCGATCATTTCGGCCACCGACAGCGCCATGGAGATCGACGACTTGCTGACGGTCAGCACCTCGGCGACCTGGCTCTGGTTGCCGAAACCGGTATCGACCAACTCCTTGGCGAAAAGGGCCTTTTCGATGAAGGACAGATCGCGGCGGGCCATGTTCTCGGAGATCTGCGCGGTGACCGCGTCGCGCTCGTCGAGCGTGGCGACCAAGGCGCGGACCTTGGTGACCTTGTCGGAGCCGCGGATCGCCTCGAGCCGGCGGCCGCCGTAGACCAGCAGGTAGCGCCCCTCCTGCTCGGGGTTGCGGCGCACGAGGATCGGCACGGTCTGGCCATTGGCCTCGATCGCGTCGCGCAGGTCGATCACATCGGCGGGGTCGAGCCGGTCACGGGTGCGCAGGTCGTCGATCTGCGCCGGGTCCAGTTCCCAGACCCGGTGGCTGTCGACCGCGTCGCGGGCAGAACGCAGCGCACGGTTCGAGGCCATCATCGGCGAGCCAGCGCTGCCCTGTTTGCCCGCGGCGGCGAGGCTGTCGAGCATGGACATGCGTTTCTTGCGGGTGTCACTCATCGGTCAGGTCCTCGGTGTCCTGTTTGCCTGTTCCCTTCGTCGGCCCTCATCGGCCCCAGGTCTTCTGGATCAGCGCGGCGATCTCGTCGTTCACCGCGTTGAGGCTTTCCAGCGCGCGGTCGTAGGTGGCGCGGGTGAAGGCGCTGCGATCGACCTCGTAAAGCGTCTGCTTGGTGAGGCCGGCATCGGAGATGGCGGTGGATTTCAGCATCGGTGCGTTCAGCACCTTTTCGGCATACATGGTGCGCAGGAAGGCGACGATGCGGTTCTGCGGCGCGTCGGTCGGCTCGTAGCGGGTGAGCAGGTAGCGCATCCAGTCGTGCTTCATGTTGGCGCCCGACTCGGCGATCACGTCCATGAGGTCGGCGGTCATGCGCAGGAACTGCGACATCGACATGACGTCGAGCATCTCGGGGTGGATGGTGACCAGCACGCCGGAGGCGGCCGAGAGCGCCGACATGGTCAGGAAGCCGAGCTGCGGCGGGCAGTCGATCACCACCACGTCGTAGCGCTCGTCGACCTGCGAGAGCACGTCCTTGACACGGAAGAAGAAAAGCCCGGCGTTGCCCTGCGCCAGCGCGCGGGGGGTCTCGTGCTCGAATTCCATCAGCTCGAGGTTGCCGGGGATGAGGTCGAGCCCGGGGATGTAGGTCGGGCGGATGACCTCGGTGATCGGCACCGGGTCGTCGTAGCGGATCGCGTCGTAGAGCGTGCCGCCCTCGGGCAGGTCGAACTCGGGTTGCACCCCATGCAGCGCGGTGAGCGAGGCCTGCGGGTCGAGATCGATTGCCAGCACCCGGTAGCCCAGAAGCGCAAGCCGCTGCGCGAGGTGGGCCGAGCTGGTGGTCTTGCCCGAGCCGCCCTTGAAGTTCATCACGCCGATGACCTGCAGATGGTCGAGATACTTGTCTTCGCTGCCCTCTGGAGCAAGGCGGCGCCCGGGCAGGTAGTCGCCGGGCTTGCGGGCGGTCTTTTCGAGCAGGATTCGCAGCTCGTGGATGTCATGCACCGAATAGTGCCGGCGGTTGCCGGGGGTCAGCTCGGGGGAGGGGCCCTTGCCGTCGAGGTGCAGCTTGCGCAGGTACGAATCATTCACCCCGAGAAGCGCCGCGGCTTCGCCGGAGGTGAACTTGCGCATTTCCTTGGAAGCATCTGGCGGAAAAAGACTTTCTGCCTGCGCATGAAGCTGCGCGGTCAGCCGTTCCGAATGGTCGCGAATAACCGCGTTCAGATCGTCTTCTTCGGTGATATCCTGCATCTGCGCGCTGTCCTGCTCACTGTCTTGCCACGGGCTTTGCCCTGTGCTGCCTCGTGCCGAGCCCTGTTCCGTTTGGCGTCTTTGGCGCCTTGTCGTGTTCACGGTTTCTGGCGTGTTCCGGCTCTTTTCCGTGACTATTGCCGGAGCGACGCGAGTCGCGCAAGAAGTTTTCCACATTCGTCAGTAGGATGGCGGCTTCCGTGCCTCGGGAAGCACCTTGCAGGTGACAGCGTGTCGCCGGGGCCCGGACGCTGGACAGGCGGTTTGACCGCCGTGCGCGGGCCGGTCATCCCTTTGAGCGTTGCCGCGCGCGGGGCGCGCCGCGGCCGATCAGCGCCACCAGATCGGCGGTGACCGCGACGAGGTTCACCCGCGGCGGCACCGCCACGTAGACCGGCCGCCAGTCGGGATCAAACTTGGTCTTGAAGGCCCGCAGCCCCTCGAAATTGTAGAAGGCGCCGCCGTGCTGGTAGACGAAAGCGCCGAGCTGGCTGCTGAGCCGTGTGCCGCGCCGGGTCTCGAGACCCGAGAGTGGCGCATTGCCGAGGCTGAATTCGGCAAAGCCCTCGGCCTTGAAGTGTAGAAGGAGCTCGGTGAAGAGGAACTCCATGACCCCCGCCGGAGCCTCTTCGACGTGGCGCATCAGATCCAGCGTGGCCCCGCTGCGGGGGTCGGTCTGCCAGAGGTTGGCAAAGGCGACGATGCGCCCCGCGTGGCGGATCACCGCGATCGGCGTGCGGTCGAGGTACGCGGGCACGAAGGCGCCGACGGAGAAGCCCTTTTCGCCGCCCGCCTTGCCGCGCAGCCAGGCGTCCGAGATCGCCTGTATCTCGGCCATGAGGGCGGGCGCATGCGGCGGCGCCAGAACTTCGAAGCTCAGCCCGTCGCGCAGCGCGCGGTTGTGCGTGGTCCGCAGGCGCTTGCGGGCGCTGCCCTCGAGCGAAAAGGCTGCGAGATCCACCACCGCCTCCTCGCCGAGCTTGTGCAGCGCGAGGCCCATGTCGATCCAGAGCGGGGCGGAGGCGCCGGAGACGGCGTAGAACACCGGGCGGGCGTTGGCGGCATAGGCGGCGTCGTGGAACTCCCAGGCCAGCGCGGCGGCCTCTCCGGGGCGGCCCACGGGCTCGTGCAGGGCGACCCAGCTGCGGCCCTGCGTGCGGTACATCAGGAAGCTCTCGCCGCTTGCCGAGAAAAGCAGCGACTTGTCCCCGGTAAGCGCAATATTGGCCTCGGGTGTGTCGCTGCCGCGCAGGATGGTCTCGGCGCGGTCGAGATCGGCGGGGGTCGGCAAGCTCAGCGAAAGCCGCCCCGGCCGCAGCGCGTAGCGCAGCAGGAAGAGCCCCATGACGATCAGCCCGACCAGCATGGCGCGCAGGGCGCGGGGCGCGGCGCTGTCCTCGGCGAATTGCCACCACATGTCGCCGCTGTAGGGGGTCGCCTTATGTGCGAAGAACAGCACGCCGAACAGCATCAGCCCGAGCGAGAGCATCAGCAGCAGCCAACGCAGGCTGAGCACGTTGCGGGTGAGCCGCGTCGCCCGGTAGAACTCGCGCCGCGTCGGCAGCAGGACCAGCGCGCCGAGCCCCAGCAGCACCGCGCGGTCATAATCGACTCCATGCGCGATGCTCGCCCCGGCGCCGACCAGCAGCGCGAGGAGCGCCAGCCACCACGCCCCCTCGACTCGGCGCAGCAGCCCGTGGGCGATCACCAGCAGGCAGGCGCCGAGCGCGCTCGACAGCAGCGCGCCGCCCTCGACGAAGAACAGCGGCAGGACAAGCTCCAGCTCCTCGGTCCAGGCGTTGGTGGGGGGCAGAAGGCTCGCGATCATCATCATCGCCCCCGAGGCGAAGACCATCGCCGCCATGGCAAGCGGGGTCAGCGCGCTGATCGCGCGGAACACCGGCAGCATCACCGCGCGGGTCGGCCCGCTGGCCATGCGCAGTTCGGCCAGCGCCATCAGCGCCAGCGCCACGGCGAAGGGCACGAGGTAGTAGACCATCCGGAAAAGCAGCAGCCCGGCCGCTGCCTCGCTCACCGGCACCGAGCGGGGCAGGGCGGCGATGATGATCGTCTCGAACACCCCGACGCCGCCCGGGACGTGCGACAGCACCCCGGCCATGACCGCGACAGAGAAGACCGCGAGGAAGGTCGGAAAAGCGCCTCCGCCGGTCGGCAGGAGCAGGTGAAGGACCAGCGCCGAGAGCAGCGTCTCGACCGCGGTGAAGACGAATTGCCCCGCCATCAGCCCCGGCGAGGGCGGCCGGAAGCTGAGCCCGCGCAGGGTGAAGGGCTTCTGGCGCAGCGACAGCGCGAGCATGAGGCCGGAAATCACCGCGATGCCGGCGACGGCGGCCCAGCGGATCACCCCCGGCGGCCAGTGGATCAGCGCATCCAGCGCGTGCGGGTGCCAGACCAGCGCGGCAAGGCCGATCACCGAGGCGCCGGTGCCGAAGGCCACCGAGCCGAAGACCGAGATCGCCGCAATGTCGTAGGGAGAGAGCCCGAGCGCAGAGTAGATGCGGTAGCGCACCGCGCCGCCGGTGACCGGGCCCGCGCCGAGGTTGTTGCCGATGGCGTAGCCGAGAAAGCCGCCCGAGGCGACCACCGGGAAGGGCAGGCGGCGGCCGATGTAGCGCAGCGCCGACCAGTCATAGCCGATCAGCGCCGCATACCCCCCGAAGGTGCACAGCAGCGCCAGCGCGACGGTGGGCATCGGCGTGGCCCGAACCATGTCCATCACGTCTTGCAGGTGGACCGGTGCCAGCAGCCGGTAGAGCGCCCAGCCCCCCGCGGCAAAAAGCGCCGCGGTGATGAGGTAGGGCAGGAGCAGTCTTGCGCGCGCGCGGGTCGTGTCGGTCACATGTCGGTCCATCGTCGAGGCGGCAAGGCATCACCGGGACGATGCCCTGCGACCCGCCGGTCAGTGCTTCTTGGTCTGCGGGCGCAGCGACCACATGCTGCGCAAATCGAATTCGGTGGCGAGGTGCTGGAGCCCTCCCATCCCCGCATGACCGATAAGATAGACCCAGACAAGAGAGCCGAAGGCCGCGTGCAGCTCGACCAGGCCGTTGCCGGGGCGGTCCGGGCGGTCCGGCACCATGACGTCGTCGTTGCCGCTGATCGCCTTTATCAGCCCATCCCGGCGATCGGCCACGGCATCTTTCCCGGGTGCGCGCGCAGTTGCGCAAGCGCTTCGGGCCTCGCAGCGGGCCACGGCCCTGCTAAGTTCGGGACATGCGTCCCTGCGACGCCGATCACCGCAGCCAAACAGACCGGACCGATCCCGATGAGTTCCTTTGCCTCCCTTGTCCTTCCGACGCTCGACTCGCTTGGTGTCTGGTCCTACTGGCTCGTCGCGCTTGCCGCCCTTCTCGAGGGCTGGTGGGTGACCGGCGTTGTCGTGCCCGGCACGGTGATCGTCGACGCGGGCGGGGCGCTGGTGCGGCTCGGGCATCTCGATTTCTTCGACCTTGTCTGGTTCGTGGCCGTCGGGGCGATCATCGGCGGCGAGGCGAGCTGGCACAGCGGGCGCTGGCTCGGGACCCGGGTGAGGCTGCCGCGCAGTGGAGCCTTCCACCGTGCCGAGGAGCTGGTGCGCAGGCACGGCCCTCTGGCGCTGCTCTTGGGGCGTTTCCTCGGGCCGGACGCGAGTCTCGCGGCCCTTTCGGCGGCGCTTTCGGGCATGGACCGGCGGCAGTTCCACGTCTGGAACGCGGTGAGCGGCATCGTCTACGCGCTGGTGCATGTCAGCATTGGCTATGTCGCGGGCGACATCGTCGCGCGGCTCGCGCCCTACCTGCCGCGGATGGCGCTGCCGCTGGCGGTGATCGCGCTGCTGGTGCTGGTTACCTGGGCGGTGACCCGGCAGGTGCGGCGGGGCGCCCCGGCGCTGCTGGCGGGGCTGCATATCCTTGCGGACCGCCTCGCCGCCTGGCCGGTGGCCCGGCGTCTCGCGGGGCGGCATCCCCGGGCAATGAGCTTCCTGCGGCGCCGGCTCGATCCGTCGCATGGGGGCGGGCTGCTGGCCACCGGGATCGCGCTGCTGCTGGTCTATCTTGTCGGGGTCTTCGTGGACGGGGCGCTCGACCTTGCGCTGGTCCCCGACGCGGCGGCGCTGGATGCGCGGGTGTCCAACCTTGCGCATGCGTATTGGACGCCGCTGGGACTGGAGGTCGCGGGCTGGGTCACCCAGGCCGGGCACGTGCCGGTCGCGACGCTGGTGGCGATCGGCGGGGTGCTGGGCTTCGGTCTGCTCGGCCACCGCGCCGCCGCCATGGGGCTGGCGGTGGCGGTGGTTGGAAACGCGGTGACGGTCACCCTGCTCAAGCTCGCCTTCGGCCGTGCGCGGCCCGAGATTTCCTATTTCCTCGAGAGTTCGAACAGCTTCCCCTCGGGCCATGCGGCGATCTCGGTCGCGCTTTACGGCAGTCTCGCGCTGCTGCTCTGGCGCGAGCGCCTGATCGGGCCGACGCTGGCGATCTGGGCGGGCGTGGGCATGGCGGTCACGCTGGGTCTGTCGCGGGTCTACCTTGTCGAGCACTTCTTGTCGGACGTCCTGAACGGCTGGGTGATTGGAGCCATCTGGATGGTGATCGGCCTTGCCGCCAGCGAGGCGACACGCCGCCGCCCCGCGCGCGCGCGCAGGTCGCACCCCGGGCTGGCCTGCACGGCGCTCGGGGCCTGCCTTCTGGGGGCCTCGTGGATCGCGGTGCATCATCACCCCACGCCGGTCGAGCGTCCCGGCAGCGGCCCGGCAGTCATTGCCGACGTCCGCGCCGCGGTGACCAGCGGGCGGCTTCCGCTCGAGGTGGTGACGCTCTCGGGCGAAGCGCTGCCCGAGATCAGCATCATCTCGAGCGGCGCCGAGGCCGGGACGATCGCCGCGCGCCTGCGCGAAGCGGGCTGGAGCGAGGTGCCGCCGCCGGGGCTGCTGTCGGGCGTCGCGGCGCTGCGGCAGGACTTCATCGGCGCGCCGCAAGCCGGGGCCACCGCGCCGCTTGCCTTCCATGACGCCTACCCGGCGGAGGCGACCCTGCGCGCGCCCTCGCAGGGGGGGCTCCTGCGGCTCTGGACCGTGGGGCAGGACGAGGAGGGTGGGGCGGTCGTGGCCTGGGCCCTCGCGTCCGAGCCCTATCGCGACGCCCCGCCGCATGTCGCGCAAGCCGAGGTGCTGGCGCTCCTGGCGCCTCGGGGCGCGGTGCCCGATGCGCCAGCTGCTGGCGGCGGCGCGGAGCGCCCGGTTCTGGTCACCATTCCGGGGCGGGCGGGGGCAGTCGACTGACCACGCGCGGAGGGCGCGCCGCCACGGATCCAAAGGACGGAAGAATGAGAAAGCTCAGATGGGCCGCGGCCCTGATCGCGCCCGTGCTCAGCGTGATCGCGCTGGAAGGCCAGTGGTTTGGCTACGCGGCCTATCTGGCGGAGGGCGCCCCGGGTGCCCTGCAGTCGGAGCTGCCGCGGCAGATGATCGACCTTGCGGTCGATCCGGCGCAGGACGCGCTGACCCTGTTGGCGATTGGCGACATCGCGAACTGTCCCGAGCATACGGGGCTTGGCAGCGCCCTGCCGGTCGCCTCCGAGCTGCACGGTCTTGCGTCTCGAACGCGGTGAGGCGCAGGACCGCTGGTGGTTCGAGGGCACCGAGGCGGTCAGTCGGCGGTGTCTGCGCCGCCGTCCTTCCGGGCGGATAGCGATGCCGCGACTGCGCCGAGCCTGCGGCGCAACGGCAGCAGCCCGAGCGCCGAGACCGCGGCAAAGCCCGCGCCGGCGAGGAAGGTGGCGCCGGGGCCGTAGGTCTGCCACAGCGCGCCCGCGAGCAGGCTGGCGATCAGCAAGGCCACCCCGGTCACGAGGTTGAACATCCCGAAGGCGGTGCCGCGAAGCTCTTCGGGCACGGTCTCGGCGATCAGCGCCGCCAGAAGCCCCTGTGTGAAGCCCATGTGCAGACCCCAGAGGAGCATGCCGACGGCGATCCCCGGCACACCTTCCGACACGGCGAGCACGAGGTCCGCCACGATCAGCAGCCCGAGACCGCAGAGCAGCAGGCCGATCCTGCCGATCCGGTCCGACAGCGCCCCGATGGGCCAGGCCGAGAGCGCGTAGACGAGGTTCATGCCGACCAGCACCAACGGCACCAGCATCAGCGGCGTGCCCGCCGTCTGCGCGCGCAGGATCAGGAAGGCCTCGCTGAACCGGGCGAGGGTGAACAGCGTCGCCACCACGACGACCCACCAGTAGACCCCGCCGAGCAGCTTCAGCTCTGCGCGTGCAAGCGGGTTGCGGACCTTGCGACGTGTGGCCGGACGCTCGGGGTCTTCGACCAGCCACAGCAGCAGCCCGACCGACAGCACGGCGGGAATGACCGCGACCCAGAACACGCTGCGGAAATCGTCCGAGAACAGCCACATCAGCCCGATCGCCGCGAGCGGTCCGAGGAAGGCGCCCACGGTGTCGAGCGACTGGCGCAGCCCGAAGGCGGCCCCCCTCAGGCCCGGCGGCGCGAGATCGGCGACCAGCGCGTCGCGCGGCGCTCCCCGGATGCCCTTGCCGACCCGGTCGACGAACCGCGCGGCGACCACCCAGCCCAGCGAGCCCGCGAGCGGGAACACCGGCTTGGTCACCGCCGCCAGCCCGTAGCCGAGCGTCGCCAGTTCCTTGCGCCGCCCGATGCGGTCGGAAAGCGCGCCGGAAAAGACCTTGGTGATGGCGGCCGTGGCTTCCGCGATGCCCTCGATGACGCCAAGCGCCAGCGCCGAGGCGCCGAGGCCGACCGTAAGGTAGACCGGGAGCAGCGCATGGATCATCTCGGACGAGACGTCCATCAGCAGGGAAACGAACCCCAGTGCCCAGATGCCCGCAGGCAGCCGCGCCTTGGTCTTGGTGTCTTGCATGGTCAGCCGGCCCTTGGAGCTACGCAGCCAGCACAGACCCCGGGTGGGCGCGGTTGCAAGCACTTTTCGGACAAGAGGCCCGGATCCCCCGCGGGCGGGGAACCGCGGTCCACCGCGATGGGCGGGCGGTGCCCGGCCGGGCGCAGGTTGGACGTCCGCCAGCCGCGCGTCAGTCTCGGTTATCGGGGGTCGGGCCGAGATGCCGCGTGGCGGCATGCACCCCCAGATGCAGCAGGACGGCAAACACCCCCAGCGTCAGCAGCGCCGCGAACATCAGGTCGGTCTTCGCCCGCCCGTTTGCCAAAAGCATCAGGTAGCCCAGCCCGCGCGAGGCGCCGACCCATTCGCCGATCACCGCGCCGATCGGCGCGTAGACTGCGGCCAGCCGGATCCCAGAGGCCAGCGCGGGCAGGGCCGCGGGGATGCGGATGTGCCACAATGTGCGCCAGCGCCCCGCCTGCATGGTCTGCGCGAGGTCGAGCAGCCCCTGCGGGGTGCGCAGGAGACCATCGCAGAAGGACGCGGTCACCGGGAAGTAGATGATCAGCACGGCCATGGCGATCTTCGAGCCCAGGCCGAAGCCGAGCCAGAGTGTCAGAATCGGCGCGAGGGCGAAGACCGGCAGCGCCTGGGTGAAGACCAGGATGGGCCTGATCACCAGGCGCGCCATGCGCGAGCTCGCGAGGTAGATGGCGCTCGCGGTGCCGAGCGCCGTGCCGATGGCAAGGCCGATCAGCACCTCCATCGCGGTGACAAGCGTGTGCTCGGCGATGAGCGCCCGGTTTGACCACCAGGTTTCCATCACCATCAGCGGGCCGGGCAGGATGAACTTCGGCAGACCTGTCAGGGTGACTGTGGTCTGCCAGAGCAGGAGCGCGAACCCGATCGCCAGGAGGGCGGAGCCGTATTTCATCAGGCGGCGTCCCGCAGGTTGCGCAGCAGCGCGGCCTGGCATCGGAGCGTGTCGAGATCGTCGATCGGGCGCGGCACCGGGGCGGCGGGGGGCGGGCAGGCGGTCACCCCCGCGGCGGTCAGCACGAGGATCGCGTGGCCGAGACGCGCCGCCTCGCCGGGATCGTGGGTGACCACCAGCACCGTCCGCCCCCGTAGCAGCTCGACCGCCAGATCCTGCATGGCAGCGCGCGTCTGCGCATCGAGCGCCGAGAAGGGTTCGTCGAGCAGGATGATCGGCTTGTCCTCCATCAGCGTCCGGGCCAGGGCGACCCGTTGGCGCTGCCCGCCGGAGAGGGCACCGGGTTTCTTGTGGGCATGACCCGAAAGCCCGACCCGGGCGAGGATATGCGCAAGGCGTTCGGCGTCGGCCGGCTCGCCGCGGAGGCGCGCGCCGAGGCGGATGTTGTCGGAGACGCTCGCCCAAGGCAGTAGCAGGTCGTCCTGCGCCATGTAGGCCACCCGTTCGGGGATCGGCGCGGCGTCGGTGGCTGTGATTGTGCCATCGAAGCGCGCGCCGGTCGGCAGCCCGCAGATCAGCCGCAGCACCGTGGACTTGCCGACGCCCGAGCCGCCCAAAAGGCAGGTCCAGCGCGCGGCGGGCAGCGTCAGGCTGAGCGGCGCGAAAAGGGGGGCGCCGTCGATGCTGGCCCGTCCCGCGAGGGTGACGCCCGGGGCGTCGCTCACGGTCTCAGGCCCATCTGCCAGAATTGCACCTCGAGCTCGGTGGCGGTGCGGAAGGTCCGGCACAGCCGCTGCCAGCGTGGCGAGCTCTCGAACTCCGGTCCCAGCCGGCGCGTAGCTGCGCCGTCGAGCAGGGCGCCCACGGCGGCGCAGCTCTGCTGGTAATCTTTCCTTGCGTAGGTGCCGATCCAGTCGGCATAGCGCTCCGAGGTGGCCTCGGACTGCAGCCGCGCGCCGATCTCGCCGTAGCCCATCACGCAGGGCGCGAGGGCCGCAAGAAGGTCGAGCAGATCGCCGCTGTAGCCCGCCTCCAGCACGAAGCGCGTGTAGGCGAGGTTCTCGGGCCGCTCGGCGGTGGCGAAGAGCGCCTCGCCGGAGATGCCGGCCTTCGCGCAGGTCTCGACGTGCAGCTGCATCTCCTCGGCGACGAGCGCGTTCACCGTCCCCACGGCGGCCAGCATCTCGGCGTGGGTTTCCGATTTCACCACGGCAAGCGCCCAGGCCCGCGAGAAGTGGACGAGAAAGACGTAGTCCTGCTGCAGGTAGTGGAGAAAGGCTTCGTGCGGCAGGGTGCCGTCGCCAAGCGCCTCGACGAAGGCATGGCGGGTGTAGTCCCGCCATGCCTCGCCCGCCTCTGTGCGCATCGGCGCAAAGGCGCGGCCGTACTCCCGAGTCATGGCCGGGTTCCTTGCGCGGTCACGTCGATGGCGATGGTCTCGACGGGGTTCAGCCCGTCGATCATGCCGCTGTCCTTGAGGAACGCCTCGAAGCGGGCATAGCGCCCCGCGTCAAAGGCCGCCGGCCGCAGCGCGAAGCGCGGCAGCGTGTCCTGCCAGGCGCGGGCGTTCAACTCGTCCTGCAGCTCGGGCGAACTGGCTGAGAAGACCTCCCAGCTTTCCTCGGGGTTGTTGATGATGAACTGCGTCGCCTTCTCGGTCGCGGCAAGGAAGCGGGCGATCTTGTCGGTGTCCATGCGGTCAGGATTGGCGACATAGATCAGCTCGTCATAAGAGGGCACGCCCTCTTCCTCGATGTAGAAGCAGCGGCCCGCGACGCCCTCGATCTCCATCTGGTTCAGCTCGAAATTGCGGAAGGCGCCGATCACCGCATCGACCTGCCCCGACATGAGCGATGGGGAGAGCGAGAAGTTCACGTTGATCATCTCGATATCCTCGGGCGTGATGCCATGCTCTCCCAGCATTGCCTGGAGCACGGCCTCCTCGACCCCGGCGACGGAAAAGCCGATCTTCTTGCCCTTGAGATCGGCAAGCTCCTTCACCGGGCCGTCTTTGAGCACCAGCAGGCAGTTCAGCGGCGTGGCGACCAGCGTCCCGACGCGCTTGAGCGGCAGGCCCTCGTGGATCTGAAGGTGCAGCTGCGGCTGGTAGGAGACCGCAAGATCGGCCTGACCGGCGGCGACGAGGCGGGGGGGCGCCGAGGGGTCTGCGGGGGCGACGATCTCGACCTCGAGGTCCTGTTCGGCGAAATAGCCCTTTTCCTGCGCGATCACGATCGGGCCGTGGTCGGGGTTGACGAACCAATCGAGCAAAAGGGTCATCTTGTCGGCCGCCAGCGCGGGGCTGGCGGTAAGAAAGGCGAGGGCGGTCAACAGGGATTTCACAGGGTGTCTCCTCCGGGGGATCATGAGGCAGAGGCCGCGACGAGAACGATCTCGCCGGGCCAGGTTTCGGCGACCTGTTCCGCGGCCCGCCAGGCGCGCAGGCCGGTCGCACAGCAAAGGGCCAACCGGGTGCCGGGGGCGGGCGGATGTGCCACCAGCGCGGCGGCGGTTGCCCGCGCGGCCTGCGGATGCAGGAGCGGGCCGTCGGGGCGCAGATCGATGATGTGGTCGCAGGGGCTCAGCTGGGCGGCGGCGACGAAGCGAAAGCAGGCTTCGGGTTCTGCCGCGTGGTCGAAGCGGAAGCTGGTCGAGCGCATCTCGAGACCATCGTAGCGAACCATCAGCCCGAGGGGCGATGGCGAGAGGCCGAGCAGCACGCTTAGCGCCATCTGCGCCTGCATTGCGCCGATGGTGCCGACCACGGGGCCGAGCACCCCGGCGGTGGCGCAGCTCGCGCCATTGCCCGGCGCGTCGGGGAACAGCGCCCGAAGCGAGGGCGCGCCGCCGCAGAAGCCGCCGACATAGCCGCCAAGCCCGAGCGCCGAGGCGCTGATCAGCGGCAGGCCTTCGGCAAGGCACAGGTCGCTCAGCAAGTAGCTGACCGCGTAGCTGTCGGCGCAGTCGAGCACGAGATCGGCGTGGCGGACCAGCTCGGGCGCGGTGGCCGGGGTCAGAACGTCCGGCACGGACTCGATGGTGATTTCGGGGTTGATCGCGCGGCAGCGCTCCGCGGCCACCTGCGCCTTGGGCCGGTCGCAGTCGGCCTCGGTGAACAGGGTCTGGCGGTGCAGGTTCGACAGGCTCACCACGTCGCCGTCGACGATGGTGATCTGGCCAACCCCCGCCCCGGCGAGCAGCGGAAGAACAGGCGCCCCGAGCCCGCCCGCGCCGACCACCAGAACGCGGGCCGCGGACAGCCGGCGCCGGCCGGACTCGCCCACTTCCGGCAGGATGGTCTGGCGGGCGTAGCGGCTCATCGGGTCGCCTCGAGCCACTGGCGGACGCGGGACTCCGGGTCGGTGTTCAGCGTGATGTCGGTGACCGCCGAGACGATGTCGGCCCCGGCCTCGAACACCCCGCCCGCGCGCTCGACCGACATGCCGCCGATGGCCACCAGCGGCACCGCACCCACCCGGGCCTTCCACTCGGTGACGCGCGGCAGCCCCTGCTGGTGCCATTTCATCTTCTTCAGGATCGTCGGGTAGACCGGGCCGAGCGCGACGTAATCGGGATCCATCGCCAGCACGCGCTCGAGCTCATCGTCGTCATGGGTCGAGACGCCGAGCTTCAGACCGGCGCGGCGGATCGCTTCGAGATCTGCGGTGTCGAGATCCTCCTGCCCGAGGTGCAGCCAGTCGCAGCCGAGGTCGATGGCCTCTTGCCAATAGTCATTGACCACCAGCACCGCCCCATGCGCGCGGCACAGATCGCGCGACAGGGCGATCTCTGCGCGGACGGTTTCCGGCGGCTGATCCTTGATGCGCAGCTGGACCAGCTTGACGCCGAGCGGCAGCACCCGGCGCAGCCAGTCCGAGTGATCGAAGATCGGGTAGAAGCGGTCGAGGTTCATGCGAGAAACGCCTTTCCGATAACGGGGGTCGAGGCTTCGGCCATGTCGCGGGCCTCGATTGGGTCGGCCTCATGCGCCAGCCGTCCCGCCTCGATCGCGCGCATCATGGCGCGGGCCATGGCCACGGGGTCGCCTGCGCGGGCGACGGCGGTGTTGAGCAGCACCCCGTCATAGCCCAGCTCCATCGCCTGCGCCGCATGGCTCGGCAGACCGATTCCGGCATCGATCACCAGCGGCACCTCGGGGAATTCCGACCGCATGGCGCGCAGCGCGTAGATGTTGTTGAGCCCGCGTCCTGATCCGATCGGCGCGCCCCAGGGCATCAGCACCTCGCAGCCCGCGGCCAGCAGGCGCTCACCGACGATCAGGTCCTCGGTGGTGTAGGGGAAGACCTGGAAGCCGTCCTCGGTCAGGATCTTCGCCGCCTCGACCAGCTGGAAGACATCGGGTTGCAGGCTGTCGGTGTGGCCGATCAGTTCAAGCTTGATCCAGCGCGTGCCGAAGACCTCGCGCGCCATATGCGCGGTGGTCACCGCTTCCTTGACGGTGTGGCAGCCTGCGGTGTTGGGCAGGATGAGAACGCCGAGCTCCTGGATCATCTTCCAGAAGGCGGCGCCCGCCCCCTCGGCGCCTTCGCGGCGCAAGGACACAGTTGCGACCCCGGCGCCGCTCTCGCGGAAGGCTTGCTCGAGGATCGCGGGGCTTGGGTATTGCGCGGTGCCCAGCATCAGCGGGTTGGGCAATTGGGTGCCGTAGAAGGGTTTCATGGTCATCCTCCCTGCATGGGGGCGAGAATTTCGACGCGGTCGCCGTCGTGTAGTGGATGCGAGGCGCGCAGAGCGGCCGGGACGAAGGTCTCGTTCACTGCCGTGGCGACCCGCCCGGAGACACCGCGTTCTTCGAGCAGTCCCGCGAGGGTCGTGGCGGCCACGTCGTGGGGCGCGCCGTTAATCACGATCTTCATCGACCATCTCCGTGTGAAGGTTGCTGAGGGCAAGATCGGCCACGCCGCGCGCCAGCGCGGGGGCCAGCAGGTAGCCGTGGCGATAGAGGCCATTGGCGTAGATCCGGCCGCCGATCCGGCGGATGCGGGGCAGGTTGTCGGGAAAGGCGGGGCGCAAGTCGACGCCGATCTCGAGCACCTCGGCCTCGCCGAAGGCGGGGCTCAGCGCATAGGCGGCGCTGAGCAGCTCGAGCATCGATCGCGCGGTGATCCGGCGGCGGTCTTCGCTCTCGATCATCGTCGCGCCCAGCATGTAGACGCCGCTCCCGCGGGGGACGATGTAGAGCGGGATGCGCGGGTGGAGCAGGCGCACCGGACGCGAAAGCGTCACGTCCGGGCAGCGGATCACCAGCATCTCGCCCTTCACTCCGCGCAGGTCGTGCAGGGTGTCGCGCGCGCTCAGGCCCCGGCAGTCGATGGCATTCTGCAGGTCCTCGGGCGCCTCGGTCGCGTGAAACGCCACGCCGCGCGCCTGCAGGTCGGCGTAAAGGTCGGCCAGCGCTTGGCGAGGGTTCAGATGCGCCTCGTCCTCGAAAAAGAGCCCCTTCGGGTAGCCATGCAGGTCAGGCTCGAGCTCGGCCAGCTCGGCGTCGACCTCGCGGAAGCCGGTGGTGCGGCGCGCAAAGCGGCGCAGGTCGGGCAGGTCGCGTCGCCCGGCGACGACCAGCGTGCCGCAGCGCGCCACCGTGGTACGCTGCTGCCACCAGCCGATCGCCTGCTGGCCGAGCCGGAGCACCGGCTCTTCGGCGTTTTCATATTCGCACCATGGCGCCAGCATGCCGCCCGCCCACCACGAGCAGCCATGCGGCCCGGGCGGGCCCGCCGGGTCGAACACCTGGACCTTGGCACCGCGCGCGGCGAGTTCGCTGGCCACCGCGAGGCCCGCGACGCCGGATCCGATGACCGAGAACATCGCCTCAGCTCCAGACATGGTGGAAGTGGTGCAGCGGCCCATGGCCGTGACCGACATTCAGCCCGTCGGCCGCCGCAATCGCCTGCTGGACGTAGCGGTGCGCCTCGGCGGTGGCCTCCGCGAGAGGCTGCCCCTTCGCAAGACCGGCAGCGATGGCCGAGGAGAGCGTGCAGCCGGTGCCATGGGTGTTGCGGGTGTGCTGACGCGGGGCGGTGAAGCTGGCCAGAACTTCGCCGCCCGAGATCAGGATATCCTCGCAGAGCGCGCCCTCGGCGTGGCCCCCCTTCATCAGGACAGCCTGCGCACCGCCCGCGCAGAGCGCCTTGCCCTGGTCGATCATCTCCTCCGCGGTGCTGGCGAGGGGCAGACGCAGCAACGCGGCGGCCTCGGGCAGGTTCGGGGTCACGAGGGTCGCACGGGGGGCAAGTTTCTCGCGCAGCGCCGCCACGGCGTCAGGGGCAAGCAGAGCGTCTCCGGACTTTGCGATCATCACCGGATCGAGCACGATGGCGCCGCCATATCCCGCGAGAGCGCGGGTCACGCAGTCGATGATATCCGGCGTCGCCAGCATTCCGATCTTGACCGCGCGCACGTCGAGATCGCTCAGCACGGCGCTGATCTGCGCCTCGATGATGTCTTGCGGGATGGCGTGCACGGCGGATACGGCGCAGGTGTTCTGGGCGGTCACCGCGGTGATGACGCTGGCGCCGTAGACACCAAGCGCGGACATGGTCTTCAGGTCCGCCTGGATGCCCGCGCCGCCGCTGCTGTCGGATCCGGCTATGGTCAAAGCGACATGCGCCAAAGGGTGCTCCTCCAAAAACAAGGGCACCGCGCATGGAAAACGTCCGATAGCTATAGACCGTTCCCTACGCCGGTATTGCCCGGATCAGGTTCGATGGGTTAGCGCGTTCGCGCCTCTCAGCCTTTTCGAGGCACCCCAACGGTACGCAAATGGGTAGCAACGCGACGGACCGAAGTCAAACCGGCTGGCACAATCTCGGTGCGCCCACGCCGCACCGTTGTTGCCGGTCGGGCCTTCTAACCCTTGTCGGGGCGCCGTGTCGCGAGATCAGCGAGGCTCTGATCGCGCTTGATCGCACGGGTGATCACGGAGGTCCGGGTGCGGATGACTCCGGGAAAGCGCGCGATCTCGTAGCGGATGAGAGTGTCCATCTCGGCCATGTCGCGGGCGATGACATGAAGGGCATAGTCGGCGTCGCCCGTCGTGGCGTGGCATCGCCAGATCGAGGGATGGCGCGTCACTTCGCGCTCGAATGCTTCCGCAGCTTCGAAATCGAGCGTCACTGTGATGTTGGCCTCGAGCCCGAATCCCAGGGCCGCTGGGTCGAGCACGGCCTTGTAGCCGGTGATCGCACCGGCCAGCTCAAGGGCCTTGACGCGTTTCCAGACCGGGGTTTTCGACATCTGCAGCCGGTCTGACAGCTCGGCGAAAGACAGGCGCGCGTCTGCTTCGAGGAGTCCCAGGATTTTCAGATCGACGGCATCCATTCGTTCTCTCCGATCCGCGAACGTGAGGTGATTCGTTCCCAAATTTCCCCGAAAATACGCGGAATGAGAATAATGATTTCCCAGATTAGGGGAACATGTCGGGATATCCAACAGTGGAGCTGCAGATGAAATCCCGCGCCGAGTATCACGAGATGATCGAGTCCCCGAAGATGCTGGACTATGGCGTCTATCTGGATGTGGCCAAGCTCCTGGATTGCCAGAAACCGCTGGCCGAGATGTGCAACGCCGACGAGCTGCAATTCCAGATCGTCCACCAGGTCGAAGAGCTTTGGATGAAGCTGATGGCCTACACGCTGGTCGACGTGATGGCCTACCTCGACGAAGGCAACACCCACCGGGTCGTGACACTCATGGGGCGGGTTCACCGTCTGATGCGGCTGATGACGGCGCAGCTCGATGTGCTGGAGACGATGTCGCCGCGCGAATACCAGGAAATCCGCCTGCAGCTTGGCAACGGATCCGGCCAGGAAAGCCCGGGCTTCCAGACGCTGCTGCGCATGCCCAACGATCTGTGGAGCGCCTACAAGGCGACCTATCTCGATGGCAAGGGGCTGACCGTCGCGGAGGTCTACGACGCCAAGTACGATCACGGCGAGAGCTATGTCGTCGCCGAGGCCCTGGTCGAGTATGATGAGCTGTTCCAGAAGTTTCGCGCCATGCACCTTTTCCTCATCCACCGGTCGATCGGGCTGGGGTCAAGATCGTTGAAGGGGCGCCCCGTGGGGCTGCTGGAAGCGGGCGCCAAGCACCGATTCTTTCCCGAGCTCTGGGATGTGCGCTGCGATATGACCGACGCGTGGGGCGCGAGCTACGGGGTCGTGCGCGAGGCCATTCACGACAAGCCGCAGAAGCCCGTCGTCGCCGGGGGCTGCCCGATGGGCTGAGGCACCGATCGGGCCTTCCCGTCGTCTCCTGCCTGCCGGTCAGGAGGCCGCCGGAGTACGCCGCCGGCTCAGTGGCCGAAGATCTGGCTCAGGAAAAGCTTGGTGCGGTCGTTCTGCGGGGCGCTGAAGAAGGGTTCCGGCGCATTCTCTTCGATGATCTGGCCGCGATCCATGAAGATGACGCGGTCCGCGACCTGCCGCGCGAAGCCCATCTCGTGGGTGACGCAGAGCATGGTCATGCCGTCCTGGGCAAGGCCAACCATGGTGTCGAGGACTTCCTTGATCATCTCGGGGTCGAGCGCCGAAGTCGGTTCGTCGAAGAGCATGATCCGGGGCTTCATGCAAAGAGAGCGCGCGATCGCCACCCGTTGTTGCTGGCCGCCGGAAAGTTGGCCGGGGTACTTGTTGGCCTGATCGGCGATGCGCACGCGCTCAAGGTAGTGCATCGCGGTGTCAATCGCCTCGCTGCGCGAGGCCTTGCGCACGGACATGGGTGCGAGGATGCAGTTCTCGAGGATCGTCATGTGCGGGAAGAGGTTGAACTGCTGGAAGCACATGCCGACTTCCGAGCGGATGCGACTGATGTTTTTCGTGTCGGAGGTCAGCTCCACCCCCTCGACGGTGATGACGCCCGCCTCGTGCGCCTCGAGCCGGTTTATGCAGCGGATCAGCGTGGATTTTCCGGAGCCGGACGGGCCGGCGATGACGATCCGCTCGCCTTGGTCAACCGTCAGGTTGATATCCTTAAGCACATGGAAATTGCCGTACCATTTGTTGAGGCCGGAGATCCGGATCGCAGGGGCAGGGGCCTTGGTCATCAGTCAGTCCTGTCGGAAAAGTCGGGAAATCGGGGTGTTTTCCTGCGCCGTCACGAGACGGGGTGCAGGCGCCGGTAGCTTTCTTCGCCCGCGAGGACGAAGCGCAGGAACAGCAATTCGACCTGAGCCCCGTTGCGCGTGGTGAAGGCCGAGACCATCTGCCGGTGGAAATCCACAAGCGTCTGGTGCGAGGCCGAGTCGTGCAGCGTCGCGAGGCGGACGCATTGGATTTGTGCGATGTATCGCAGGATGGTCTCGCGCAGGGCGGTGTTCGGCACCCCCATGATCCAGATCCGGCGGATGTCTTCCGAAGCGGCATAGAGCGCTTCCACATCGCCTGTTTCCAGCGTCCGTTCCGAGCGGGCGACGGCGGCGGCAAGGGCATCCAGATCCGCGTCCGTCAGCTCGGAGGTGGCGAGCGCCGCGGCGCGCGGCTCCAGCAGCCGGCGAAGCTCGAAGATCTCGAGGATTTGCGACTGGCTCAGGTTGGGCAGCGCAAAGCCGCGGGTGGTGCTTTCGAGATAGCCCTCGTGGGTCAGGCGCATGAGCGCGTCCCGCACGGGCATCCGCGAGACTGCGAATTCCTCAGCGATCGCGAGGTCGATCAGCCGATCTTCATGGGTGATCTCGCCGCGCTGAAGCCGCCCGAGGTAGGTCTCGTAGATCGCGTCCTTGATGTGACGCTTTGGGCGCTCCGTCATTCTGCGTTCCATGCCAAGCTGTATACTGATATTGAAGCCATTCTGGCCTTTTCTGCGCCATAGCGCAATAAATAAGCTTTAGACTTAAAGAAAATGTTTGAATCAGTATACGGATAGTGCAATCGGTAGTCACACAGAACGGCACGAATGTGCTTCACGCCACAACAGGAAGACACCATGACCCCCAGACGACAGACCCTTGCGGGCCTTGCCCTCGCCGCTTTCGCCGCCCTGTCGGCCGCGCCCGTGCTGGCGGCGGACGCGCTGAAGATCGGCTCCTATCCCGCCAACCCGCCGTGGGAATTCAAGAACGAGGCCGGTGCCTTCGAGGGCTTCGAGGTCGACATTGTCGAGGAAATCGCGGCGCGGCTCGGCACCACCGCCGAGATCACCGGCCTCGACTTCCGCGCGCTCTTCGTCGCCACGGCGTCGGGCCGGGTGGACGCGGTGATCTCCTCGCTGAGCATCACCGAGGATCGGCTGCAGGCCCAATCCTTCACCCAGCCCTATTTTTCGGGTGCGCTTGGCGTCGCGGCGAAGGCGGGCACGGACATCGCCGGGCAGGAGGATCTGCGCGGCAAGCGCATCGGCTCGATCGCGACGTCTTTCCCGGAAACCTGGATCAAGGAGCGTGAGGATGAGCTGGGGTACAAGTCCTACGCGAGCTACGATTCCACCGCGAACCTGCTCACCGATCTGCGCAGTGGCCGGATCGATGTTGCGGTGAACGACATCGTCGGCCTGCGCTATGCCTTCACCCAGGCCCAGATGGGTGACCTGAAGGTCGCCTTCGACATCCCGACAGGCGACAAGTTCGCGATCATGATGCCGAAGAATTCCGATCATCTGCAGGCGTTCAACGACGCCATTTCGGCGATGAAGGAAGACGGCACCATGGCCGGCATCTACGAAAAGTGGTTCGGCGAAGCCCCCGCCGAGGGCAGCCTGACGGTGACCCCGCTGCCGATCCCGACGTCCGCCGAGTGACACGCTGCCTTGGAAGGGCGCGCCGCGCCCCTCCATCCGCCCAGCGAGACGATGGACGCAGGCCGGACCGACCATGATCAACCGGAGCTAAATATGGAAATTCTCGATATTTTCTTCAATATCGATGTCATGAGGCGGGCCTTCCCGTTGCTCATGCAGGGGCTTGTCTACACGATCCTGCTGGGTGCGGCCTCGATCGTTTGCGGCGGAATCCTGGGCGTGGTCATCTGCCTGGTGCGGCTTTATTCGCCCAAGGCCCTGCGACTGCTGGCGACCTTCTACATCGACGTCTTTCGCGCGATTCCGGCGCTGGTCGTGCTGATCCTCGTCTACTATGCGCTGCCTTTCGCCGGGATCGTGCTGTCCTCCTTCATGGCGGCGACGATTGCCCTGTCGCTGATCCTCGCCGCCTATACCGCCGAGGTGGTCCGGGCCGGGATCGAAGCGGTGCCGAAAGGCCAGTTCGAAGCATCCGACGCCCTTGGCCTGTCGTTCGCGACCACGATGCGCAAGGTGATCCTGCCGCAGGCGTTTCGCATGATGATCCCGCCGCTGGCGTCCTATTGCGTGTCGATCATGAAGGACACCTCGCTGGCCTCCGTCGTGGCCATGGGAGATCTGCTCAAGCAGGCCACCGACGCGCAGGCCCTCTTTGCCAACCCGACGCCCCTGTTGCTGGCCGCGGCGCTTTACGTCGCGCTGCTCTGGCCGATGGTGCGGTTCACCGGCTGGCTGGAGCAACGTTTCAAGCGTGGGTACCGCTGAGCGGCGCTCCGATCCGCCCGGACCCTTCCTGCGCCGGGCCCAAATCTGAACTACAGGAGAGCATGATGGCCGAAGTCTCGGGCACCGGAGATGCATATTTTCTCTATCATTCCATCGGTCAGTACGATGGCAAACAGCAGGACATGACCGCCGGGCTCACCGAGTTCTCCGAGGTCTGGTCGGCCCCGAATGGCGCCCAATGGGGCGAGATCCTCGGCAAGCGGCAGCGGTTCATCGACCTTTGGGGCGATCTCATCCACGCGCCGAGGGGGACCGTCGCCACCACCGAGAACGTCACATCTGGCTTGATGTCCGTCATCGGCGCGCTGCCGGAAGGGACGTTGCGCGGCAAGAAGGTGCTGGTTGCCGAGGATGGCTTCCCGTCGCTGCATTTCCTTTTGGCGGGGCTCGCCAAGCGCTTCGGGTTCGAGCTGGTCACCGTGGCGATGCGCCAGGGCAGCCCCTGGGTCGAGGAAGAGGACATGATCGCCGAGTGGGACGAGAGCGTCGCGCTCGCGCTGCTGACCTGGATCAGCTCGACGAGTTCCCACCGGCTCGACATTCCCCGGCTTGTCGCTCATGGCCGGGAGATGGGCTCGATGATCGGCGTCGATCTGACTCAGGGCGCCGGCCTGCTGCCCTATGACGTGACCGCCCCGGCGGTCGACTTCGCCCTGTCGACGAGCCTCAAATGGATGTGCGGCACCCCCGGCGCCGGGATCATCTACGTGGACGCGAATGTGCTGACGACCTGCGAGCCCGAGCTGCGCGGATGGTTCTCGCAGGAGAACCCTTTTTCCTGGGCGTTGGACTCCTTTGCCTTTGCCGACGATGCGCGGCGTTTCAACAGCGGCACCCCGAGCACCATCTCGGCGATCGCCAGCTTGCCCGCGATGGAATGGCGCATGATGCAGGATGGGCTGGCGATCGTCGCCCACAACCGGTCGCTGACCGCCAAGCTGTTGGCCGGTCTGGATGACCTGGGGCTCGCTCTGGCCAGCCCGAGGGACGCGGAAAAGCGCGGTGGCAGCCTCATGGTCGCGCTGCCCGAGCAGGTCGACGCGGCCAAGCTGGTGGCCGACCTGAGTGCACGCGACATTCACATGGACAATCGTAGCCAGACCCTGCGCATGTCGCCTGGTTTTCTGACCACCGACGCGGGCGTCGAGAGAACCCTGCGGGCTCTTGCGGAGCTGATTGGCTGAGGGTCGCGATGCCGCAGCGCCCGGGCAGGGTCGGGGCGCTGCGGCCATCCCGGAACTACCGGGCGCTGCTCAGCGCCCGGCCTCGCCCGAGTCATTTCGGTCCCTTCGGCAGCCTGCGCCGGAAGCTGCACCCGAAATCCCAGAAACCTCGGAAGAATTGCTTCCACCTGCACGCTCCGTCGGTGTGAGGGGAGAGGATCGCTCCGGGCAGCTGTGATGTTCTCTGGGTGCGTCAACCGCTGGGGCGCAATCGGCGATCTCCCCGCGGAACCGCCATCCCCAGGGCCGTATGGGCATCACCATCTTTGAGCGAGACGAGGGCGGAGTCCGGCTGAGCGCGGCGATCTGGAGCGGGCATCAGGCTCGCCCTGAATTGCGACATGGGCGAGGGCTTCGGCCCGTCAGCGATCCAGCGCGTCGCGCAGGCGATAGTAGTGGATACCGAGGCCGCCGTAGACCGGGTGCAGGGCGTGGAAGGGCAGGGCGGGGACGGCCGGGCTGGGTGGGATTGGCAGCGGCGCGCCTTGCGCGAAATGCGCCGCCATGGACTTGCCGAGCGCGACTGAGAGCGCGACACCGCGGCCATTGAAGCCGGTGGCGGCCAGCAGCCCCGGCGCCGGGGCGCAGAGCCGGATGCGGTGATCGGGAGTCATGCCGACGCGGCCGAACCAGCGATGCGTGATCTCGAAGCCCTGCCCGAAGAGTCCTGCGAGCTCCGCCTCGATGCGGGCGAACGCAGCGGCATTCTGGGGATCGGCAAAGCTGCCGCGCCCGCCGAGCATCAGCCGGTTCTCGGGGCCGATGCGGAAGTAGGTGCCGACGCGCCGCGCTTCCGAGACCACCTCGCCGCCGGGCAGGATGCGCGCGAGCTGCTCCGCGTTCAGCGGCGCGGTGGCGATCTGGAAGCTGTTTGCTGGCACAGTCGCCCGGGCCAGCCGCTTATCCAGCGAGGCGGGGGTGTAGACATTGCTGGCGAGGATCACCCGCTCCGCCTTGACCGTGGCGCCGGCGTCAAGCCGGGCCTGCCAGCCCGCGCCAGTGCGGCTCAGGTCGAGCGCGGGGCTTCGCGCGAAGAGCTTGACGCCGGCCGCCGCCGCCGCCAGCGCCAGCCCGCGCGCCAGCTTCAGCGGGTGGACCCGCCCGGCTCGAGGATCGCGCCAGCCGCCGACGAAGCCACGCGCACCGGTGACCCGCGCCATCGCGGCGGTGTCCAGCCAGTCGGCATTGACGCCGCGCGCTTGCCATTGCGCCATGCGCGCCCGCAACACGGGCAGGTGCACGTGCCGGTTGCCGGCCTGGATCCAGCCGCCCTGCACCGCGTCGCAGTCGATGCCGAGCCGCGCCACCAGCGCAAAGAGGGTGTCGGCGGTGCTCCCAGCGAAATCGCTCGCCGCCGGTCCCCAGAGCCGGTCCAGCGTGTCCGGGTCATCCTTCAGGCCGGGGATGACCTGCCCGCCATTGCGCCCAGAGGCGCCGAAGCCGGGCTCCTGCGCCTCGAGCAGCACCACGTCGGTCCCGGCCTCGGCCAGGTGCAGCGCGGCGGACAGTCCCTGGAAACCGCCGCCGATCACCAGCACGTCGCAGCGCAGGCTTTGATCGAGCTGAGGCCAGCTCGGTCCGTCGGGGGCTGTGGTGGCCCAGAGCGAGGGGAAGGCCATGGCGGACTCCGATCAGATGGGATGGGTGACGCGGCGCAGGAATTCCTGCGTGCGCGGGTTTTGCGGCCGGGTCAGAACCTCCTCGGCGTTGCCGTGTTCGGCGATCCGCCCCTGATCGAGGAAGATCACGCCATCGGCGACCTCGCGGGCGAACTGGATCTCGTGGGTGACGATGAGCATGGTCATATGCTCCTGTGCCAGATCGCGCAGCACCGAGAGCACCTCGCCGACCATTTCGGGGTCGAGCGCCGAGGTTGGCTCGTCCAGCAGGATCGCGTCGGGCCGCATCGCCAGCGCGCGCGCGATAGCGACGCGCTGCTGCTGCCCTCCGGAGAGAGCCGAGGGGTAGAAATCCATCTTCTCGGCCAGTCCGACGCGGCGAAGGTGTTCTTCGGCGCGGGCGCGCACCTCCTCGCGGTTCTCGCCCAGCACGTGCACCGGCCCCTCCATGACGTTCTGCAGAGCGGTCATGTGCGGGAAGAGGTTGAAGCGCTGGAACACCATAGCCACCCGCGTGCGGATCGCGTGGATCGAGGCCGCGTGGGCGTCAACCGTCTCGCCGTCGATGCTGATGCGGCCCGATTGGTAATCCTCGAGCCCGTTGACGCAGCGCAGCAGCGTCGACTTGCCCGAGCCCGAGGCGCCGATCAGGCATACCACCTGGCCCTTGTCGACCTCGGCGTCGATGCCCTTGAGCACCTCGTGCTTGCCAAAGGACTTGTGGATATTCTCGAAACGGATCACGTCGAGGCTCCCATTTTGAGTTCGACCCGGCGCATCAGGAAGTTCAGCGGGATCGTCAGGCACAGGTAGAGCGCCGCGACCATGGTGAAGACGGTCATGTTGTCGAAGGTCGAGGACGCCAGCATCTTGCCTTGCATGGTCAGCTCTGCGACCGAGATCACCGACACCTGGCTGCTGTCCTTGAGCAGCATGACCATATTGTTGCCGTAGGGCGGCAGGGCGATGCGGAAGGCCTGAGGCACCACGATGCGGCGCATCATCTTGCCATGCTTCATGCCGATGGACTTTGCGGCCTCGATCTGACCCCGGTCCACGGCTTCGATGCCGCCGCGGAAAGTCTCGCCGATGTAGCACGAATAGGTCAGCGCAAGCCCCATCACCCCGGCCTGGAAGGCGGTCAGGTCAAGGCCGATCTCGGGCATTACGAAATAGATGTAGAAGAGCACGACGAGGATCGGGATCCCGCGGAGGAACTCGACGATGTAGCGCGCGGGAAGGCTCAGCCAGCGGTTCCCGGAACTGCGCATCAGCGCCCACATCAGACCCAGCGCCGAGGCGAGGACAAGCGAAAGCAGGGTCACGGCAACAGTCTGCCAGAGCCCGGTGACAAGCAGCGGCAGATACTCCTGTATCCGCTCGGAAAGGGGGGACATGGAGGTCTCCTGTCAGGACGTCACGGGCCCGGCGCTTGGGCCGGGCCCGGCAAGTCTGGCTAAGGGGTCAGAGCCCGTACTTGCCGAAAATCTCGGCCAACTCGCCGCTTTGCTGCATCTCGGCGATGGCGGCGTTGACCTGTTCGAGCAGCTCGGGCTTGTCCTTCGAGACCGCGAGCGCGACATCGCCGACACCCATCGGCGTGTAGCCGTCCACCAACTTCACCCCCAGCCCCGGGTTCTGTGCGATCTGATAGGCGACGATCGGCTTGTCGCCGAAGCCCGCCTTGATCCGACCGAGCTTCACGTCGCGCATGATGTCGACCAGGCTGTCGTAGAGCTTCACCTCGCTGAAGATACCCTTTTCCTGAAGCTGGTCCGCGAAGGTCGTGCCGATCTGCGCGCCGACCACTTCGCCCGCGAGATCCTCGAGCTGATAGGCGCCCGCATCCTCCGCTGCCACGAAGGCTGCGTCGCCGTAGCTGTAGACCGGGGTCGAGAAGTCCACCACTTCCTTGCGCTTGTCCGTGGCGAACATGCCGGCCGAGATGACGTCGATCTTGCCTGTCTGCAGCGCGGGGATCAGCGCCGAGAACTGGGTGACGGCAAATTCGGGCGTCATCTCGAGATCTTCGGCAATGGCGGCGGCGAGGTCCACCATCGCGCCGGTCGGCTTCTGCGTGCCGGTGTCGACGAAGGTGAAGGGAATGCCGGTCGTGGTCACTCCGACCGTCAAATTCTCGGCGTGCGATTGGGCCGCGCAGAGCGCGAGCGCCCCGGCCATGGCGAGCGAGCGGAGTTTCATCGGCAGTCTTCCCTGTGTCTGGCGCCACGCTTGCCGCCGGGGCGGGGTGACGCGGTTTCATTCTGTTCTTCACGATATTGAAGAATATGTCCAATGCAACAGATTTTGCGCCAAAATTTCACTTGTGTGAAATATTGCGCATTAGGTGACGGTTTCTCTTCATTTTTCATGCGGGCGAAGGTAAGCAGGAGGGGTCGTCGGGGCGGTGCCGCCGGCGCTGCGTTCACTGGGATGAAGATTCGCCGATGCCCTCAGCCGAAAATGAAGCGAAGCTGCTGTCAGATCCGATGGGTGAGATGGACGACATCTCGCTTGGCGAAGCGGTCCGGCAGGCGCGCAAGGGACGCGGGTTCTCGTTGCAGACCGTCGCCGAAGGGGTGGGGATCTCCACCGGGCTGCTAAGCCAGATCGAGCGCGGCATCTCTTCGCCCTCGATCCGCAACCTGCGCGCGATCTGCGAGGTGATCGGCATTCCTTTCCTGTCGCTCTTCGCCGAAACCGACGGTGCCAGCCGCGAGGCCGGGATCATCGTCCGCGAAGGGCGGCGGCGTACTGTCGACTTCGGTGACAAGGGCATGGTGAAGTCCTTCCTCACGGCGCACGACAAGGGCACGCTGCAGGTGATGGAGATCGTCCTCGATCCGGGCGGCAGCTCGGGGGAGGAATCCTATTCCCATGAAGGCGAGGAATGCGGCGTGGTGCTCAGCGGGAAGCTCGAACTTTGGGTCGAGGACGACCGTTTCGTGCTGGGTGAGGGCGACGCCTTCCACTTTGAAAGCCGCCGCCCGCACAGGTTCCGAAATCTCGGCAACGATCAAAGCCGGGTGATGTGGGTGACAACGCCGCCGGTCTGGTAGGGTGCCGGCGCTGTGGGCAACGCCAAGGGCCCCTTCGGATTCTGGAGTGCTGGCGATAGCTTCCGCTTCGAGGCCGCCGAAACTCCTTGTTCACCACGACCTTGCCGGCGCATCGATCCGTCTACTATGGTAGTACGATGAAGAGCGATGACATTGACCACAGGCTTGGGGCCCGCATCCGCGCCGAGAGGGAGAGCCGCGGCTGGTCCCTCACCGAGCTGGCCCAGCGGGCGAAGGTCTCTCGGGCAATGATCCACAAGGTCGAGCGCGCCGACAGCTCCCCGACCGCCAATTTCCTCGGCAAGCTTTCCGGGGCCTTCGGGCTCAGCATGTCGACCTTGCTTGCTCGCGCCGAGGCGGCCGGTGGCAATCTCCTGCGCAGGGAGGACCAGCCGATCTGGACCGATCCGGACACCGGCTATATCCGCCGCCAGGTCTCGCCCAAGTCGGACATGCCGCTCGATCTCGTGCAGGTCACCCTTCCAAGTGGCAAGGATGTGCCCATGCCGGCCTCGGCCTATGCCTTCATCCGGCAATTGATCTGGGTTCTGGAGGGCGAGCTGGTCTTTCTCGAGGGCGATGTCCGTCATGTGCTGCACACCGGGGACTGCCTGCATCTGGGCGCACCCGAGGACTGTGTTTTCCGAAATGAGGGCGATCAGGCTTGCACCTATGTCGTGGCGGTCCTGCGCGACGGGTGACTGGGGCTCGCGGAGGCGCAGCATATTGACGATATATCCAATATAGTGGATATCCCTGCCACCATAGTGCGCAGGGGAAACGGAGATGCAGATTCGCGACGCCGAGGATCGTGACCTCGCCGGGGTCACGGCGATTTACAACGACGCCGTCGCGCACACGACGGCGATCTGGAACGAAACCACGGTCGATGTCGAGAACCGCCGCGCATGGCTCGCGGAGCGGCAGAAGGCCGGATATCCGGTGCTGGTGGCCGTCTCGGACGAGGAGGGGGTGCTTGGGTATGCCTCCTTTGGCGACTGGCGCGCCTGGGATGGCTACCGCCATACGGTCGAACATTCCATCTACGTCCGCGCAGGCCAGCGCGGGACGGGGATCGGCAAGGCGTTGATGGAGGCGCTGATCGGCCGCGCCCGTGCCGCCGGCAAGCACGTGATGGTCGCCGGAATCGAGGCAGGCAACCTGGGCTCGATCCGCTTGCACCAGAAGCTGGGCTTCGAACAGACCGGCCTCTTGAAGCAAGTGGGCACGAAATTCGATCGCTGGCTCGATCTCGCGTTCCTGCAGTTGACGCTCGACGCGCGCGCGGCCCCCGATCGGCAGGACGGCAAATAACGCCAGGCATCACGCTCGGCCTTCTGGTTGCGGCCGGCGCGGCATTGGTGGTGCAAAACCTGCTGATGGCAAACATCACCGGGGCGACCTCTTCAGTGCGCATTACCTGAAGCGCGACTCCCATTAGCTGAGACGGTAGGGGCGTCGGCCGTTTTCTTCCAACATTTCTTCGCGGAAGACTTCGGCCGGGGTCCTCCAGCCGAGGCACTGGCGGGGCGTGGTGTTGAGTTGGTCGCAGAGCTGCTTCAGCTCGAGCTCCGTCATGGCAGCGACGTCACGTAGCCATCATAGCCCACCAGGCACTCATCGCTGAACCAGTTCCGCTTGATCTCGCGGTCAATGATGGTCTTCGAGCGCTGGAGCACGCGGGCCATCTCCCGGAGTCGCAAATGAGGGGCGCGCGCTCCCCTTGTGAACTCACGCCGAAGCGCAAAGCCTGATTTCCTATTCTATGTCAGTCTGTTCCGGATATCCACGAGCTTAGCCT